>NZ_CAXIQF010000007.1:0-56212 GCF_964030855.1 Spiroplasma endosymbiont of Cantharis lateralis | reverse complement strand
GCAATAACTAACTCATCAATTTTTTTACCTATTTCTAAAAAATTAAATACATATATTGAGACTGCAACTTTTCTTTTCATATTATTTACCTAATTCTTCCTTTACATTTATTGAAATATTTGAAACGTGAGGTCCGTAAATTATTTGAATACTTTGACCTTTTTTTATGACTCCCATATTTTTGGTTTCCTTTAATAAATTATCATTTATTAATTTTGGATCTTTAACATTAATTCTTAATCTTGAAGCACAATTATTAATTTCTATTATATTTTCTTTTCCTCCCAATCCTTCAATTATTTTTTTAACTTGTTCTTTACCATTTAATTTTTCCTTATTTGTTTTATTTTTATTTAAGGACTCTTTAGTTTTTTCTAGAGCCACATCTTCTTCTTCAAAATTTCTTCCTGGTGTTTTAAGATTTTTAAATTTAATTAGTGCTCAAAATGAAATAAAATATGCTGGACCAATTATTAATACACCATAAATTATTATTCATAAGGCACCGTTTCTTCCTGCAAACATCCCAAAAATACTTCCCTCACTTTCACCAATAATGTTTACTCCACTTGAATAACCAGGAATTAAACCAAAGAATACATAATCAATCATTCCTGCTGTAAAACCATTACCTGCTTGAACGTTTAAGAGATATGCAAATAAATAACTAAAACCTCCAATTAATGCATGAACTCCAAATAGTATGGGAGCAACTAATATAAATGAAAATATCAGAGGTTCAATAATGCCAGTTGCCATAGACGTGATTATTGCAGAACCTAAAATTCCTGTAACTTCTTTTTTATTTTCTGGTTTAGCTAGAAAAATCATAGCTAAACCAGCAGCTGGAAGACCATAGTTATATACAGCAAATCTTCCACTCATAAATCCTGTTCCTACTTCTGTAGTAAAGTGATTAAATGATATATATCAAGCATTATCACTTTTATAAATAATATCTAAGTAACTTGTCATATTATTATCTATAATACTTTGATAAGCACTTTCAGATAGTTCAAAGCTTCTTCCAACTCAGTTCATTTGTTCAAAGAATATGGTATAAGCTCCTTGAGATAAATTCCACCCTGTTATAACTCCATCAGATATTTCTGGAGCATATCATGTGCCACCAACTGATGTAAATCAAAATGGAGTATAAAAAACATGATGTAATCCTGTCGGTATTAATAATTGTTCAAAAACTCCAAAAAAGTATGCTGCAATCGAACCTGATGTTCTTGCATATTCCTCTTTACTTCCAACATTCATTCAATTCCCTAAACCTGAACCAACTTGAAATAAACCTAACATTATAATTGGTCAAACAAAGAAAATAATAATACCTAATCCTATTCCCATAAAAAAAGTTGCAATTGGTACAAACTTTTCTCCTCCAAAAAAAGATAACATTCTAGGAACATTTATATTATAAGTTCTATTATGTATGATAGCTGTTAAGGACCCTACAATGATTCCTCCTAGAACAGAAAGATCCATTGTTGGATTTATACCCATAACATTTGATAACATACCTTTATTTTTACCAACCTCAACCAATTTTGAATCTCCTGTTATTTTTCAAGGATCAATACCAACAATTAACTCTTTATTCTGATTTAAATGAGGTAGAAATAGAGCGGAAACTGTAACTGTCATTGTCATAAATGCAATCATTGCTGATACAGCAGCAACCCCTTTTGAGTTTTTTGAAAAACCAAAAGCAATCGATGATGCAAATAATATTCCTAAACAGGAAAAGACAATATTTCCTATAGTTTTTATAACCTGAAAAAAAATCTCTCAGCCAATTCCCCAATTATGAGTTTGAGCAGCTGCTAAAAATCCACCACCAATTCCAAGTAATATACCTGCTATTGGTAATATTGCAATAGGAAAAACTATTGCCTGTGATAATTTAGAAATTTTGTTTGTCATTTTTGTTCCAAAAACTTTTCAAGACTCTTTTTTAAAAAATTTCATATAAATACCTTTCTATTGAGGATACTCCTATCCTTCAGCATTATTTTATTATCATAAAAGGTATTACTTTTTTTTATTTATTTTATGTTGCCAAACAACATTTTTTAAAAGATATAATTGATTTGTAAGAAAAGGACTGATTGTATGGAATTAACAAGTACTGAAAAATTAATTTTATTAAAAATTGAAAATGATATCGAAATTTTTACAAGTAAATCAATATCAGAGTTAAGCAAAATTTATTACGCTTCCGATGCATCAATTTTAAGATTAGTTAAAAAATTGAATTATAAATCACTAAAAGAAATGCAAATTGAGTTTGGAAGTAAATTAAAAATTAATAATATGTTAAATAAATTTAAGGAGAATTTTTTAATTGAAACAAGTTCCAGTATAGACGATACAATTTCAAGCATAACTGCATTAAGTCTTTCTTCAATTTTTAAAACTGAAGAAACTTTAGATAAAAAAGCAATCGAAAAATTTGTAAATATAATTTTAGAAAGTAAGAATATTTCGATTTTTGGAATTGGAAATTCCAGAAACTCAGCTTCATTTTTAAATAATCAGTTACAAAGAATTGGCATACTTTCTAGTTTACATGATTCAGTTCACGGTTTTTTAATTCAATCAGGTTTTTTAAAAAATAAAAATATATCTATAATAATTTCAAATACTTTAAAAACAAAAGAAATAATATTTGTCTTGAACTTTTTAAAGGAAAAGGAAATACCTTATTTATTAATTACATCTAATGAAAATACAAATGAAAATACATTTATTAAATATTCTAAATGCACAGCTTTATACTCAATAAGTTCAAAAGAAAAATATTCCTTTCCAATGATAAGCTCCTTCTATTCCCAAATATTTATAATTAATATAATATTTAATAGACTAATACAAAAAACTAAGGACTTTAAAAATAATATTGAAATGGGAAACAAACTAACAATTAAATGAAATAAATCTTAAAGTAAATTAAAAAATTTGCACTAAAAGCAAATTTTTTAATCTATAAATAAAGTAAATTACTTCTAAAGTTCTTCACCATTAGTTTTAATTAAATTCTGATATCAATAAAAACTATCTTTTTTATATCTCTTTAAATCTTTTAAATCAAATTCATCTCTATTAACATAAACAAAACCATATCTTTTTTTAACTCCCTCATGAGTTGATACTAAATCAATTGCACTTCAGGGATTATAACCAAAAATATCAATTTTATCTTCTAATATTGCTGCTTTAAGTTCTTTTAAGTGAACTTTATAATACTCTATTCGATAATCGTCATGTACTTTACCATCTTTTGTTAAAGAATCATATCCTCCAATACCATTTTCAGTAACTATTAAGGGTAATTGATATCGATCTCAAAGTTCTCTGATTGTATTTCTAAAACCTAATGGATCTATTTCTCATCCAAATTGAGTTTTTAATAAATTATTATTATTGACTTGTTGATACATACCTTTAACACTTTTTACTTTTTGTTGATCGGGTAATTCATCAAAGACTTCATCACTTTCAGGCATTTTAGCAGTAGAAGAAGCATAATAATTAAAAGCTATAAAATCTGGTTTTGCTTTTTCAATTATTTTCATTTCTTCTTCACTAAATTCAAACATTGAGTTATTTGCCTTTAAATAATTTATAACCAAAGAATTATATCTGCCAAAAACACAAGTATCTAAATAAAATCAGTTTCTCATAACTCTCATATTAAGTGCTGCAAATTGGTCAATGGGTTTATTTGAGTTTGCATAAACACTAGAGATATTTGGAGCGGGACCAATCTTACCATTTTTAACAATTTCATGACATAAATTAATTGCTTTTGCTTGTGCTAACATCATATGATGATTTACTTGATATATATTTTTGAGTTTATTACCTTCTTTTGGTAAATTTATTCCAACAATTTCACCAAATAAAATCATAACATTTTGTTCATTTATTGTTAATCAATGTTTTACTCTATCACCATATGATTCAAATAATACTTTTGCATATTGTTCAAAAGCATTAATTGTTCTTTTATTTAATCAACCTCCATCAATATTTAAACTATGGGGTAAATCAAAATGAAACATAGTTATTATTGGAGTTATCTTATTTTTTATTAACTCATTAATTAAATTATTATAAAATTCAATTCCTGCCCTATTAACTTGGCCATCACCTTGGGGCAAAATTCTTGTTCAAGCAATTGAAAATCTATATGACTTAAATCCCATTTCTGCCATTAATGCCACATCTTCTTTTCAATGATTATAATGATCAGAGGCTATTTTAAAATCAGTTGTTCCTTGAGGAATATTTGTTCGTGTATCTTGGATAGATTTTCCTTTACCTTCTTGATCATAACCTCCTTCAAATTGATAGGCACTAGTTGACCCACCTCATAAAAAACTACTTGGTATTTTGTTTGACATATTTTATTTCCTCTCTTGTTTTTAAATTAAGAATTTCTTTTTTTGTTCATTCCATATTATTAACTTCTGTTAATTCATATGCAATATCAATAGAGTTAAAAGCATTTAAATAATTTTTTTTATAATCGTCTAATATTTGATTTTTATTAATATTTAAATTATCAATAAAATCCGAAATGTCTTTATATTTTTTTATATTAAATTCTTTAACTTCTTTTTCACAATTAACTAATTTCAATTCAAGTTCTTTAATCTCTTTTAAAAGCTCATTAAAAGTTTCAGATAATTTTAAATTATTATATTTCTCTGCAAAATAATTATATTTTTCTAAGTCTCTATCTTCCAACTTCAAGACTTTGTTATAAAGTTTTTCCTTTTTCATTTCAAACTTGTTAATTATATTTTGTTTTTTGATTTGTTTCTTTTGTAAATCAATTAAGTTGTTTTCATAATTTTTATAATTTTTATTAAACGCTTTAATAACTAAAGTTTCTTTTACTAGTTGCTCTTTTAGAGATTTTAATTTTGCATCATCAAAATCAAAATTTAATTTAATTGTTTTTAATAAAAGCTTATTGCTTTCTCTGAAAGCAATATACTCAGATTTACGATCTTGATATAACATCAATGTTAAAATTAAAGCTGTGAATAATGAAATAAATCCAGCTAAGATACCAAATACCATTCCTCATCCAATATCTAATCCCATTCAAGACATAATACCGGTTCCAGTTCTTCTATATTGAGCAACTCCTAATATACCTGCCACAAAACCACCAACTAGTGAACCAACACAACCAAAAATAAATGGTTTTATTTTTGGTAAATTAATACCATAAATAATTGGTTCAGTCACTCCAAACATAGCCCCAGGTAATGAAGCAAAGATTGCTTGCTTTGTTTTTTGATTTTTAGTAATAAAACTTAAAGCTAAAACAGCACCTATTTGTCCCATAATAGCTATTTGTAAACAAGCATACATTGCTGATGGATCTCCATCATTCATTGGTAATGTAATAACAGTAACTACAGCAACGTGAGTTCCTGTTAATACAAGCGGTTGTCATATCATTGCAAATATTGCCATACCAATACCAAATGGAATTTTTCCTAATAGAATTACAAACTTGGCAATAAATTGTTCAATAATTCTAAAAAATGGTCCTACTGTAAATAACATTATTAAGAATGTTGATAAAAATACTAATGCTGGTCTAAATACAATATCAACTGAAGTTGGCATTCATTTTTTAATTCAATTATTTAGAAATACTAATAATAAACCAGCACATATCATTGGTAGCACTGTACCTTCATAAGTTTTGATAACAATGGAATTTCCAAATACTGTAAATAAAGTTCAACCACTTCCAAATAAATATTTACTTGTTAATGCAGCCCCTAACCATATCGCAAGTCATGGATCTCCATTAAAATATTTCACAGTACTACATAAAAATACAATTCCAACCAATTCAATTCCAACTTTTGACATAATAAACATTAAGGCACTAAATAAATCTAATTCCATTACTGATTGACCAGGAGCTGGATTTGAAATTACACCTGAGATTGCAAGAATTGCTTGCAATCCACTAATTACTCCTGTTCCAATTAAGATTGGAATAGTTGGAAAAACAATAGCTGTAATTGCTCCCATAATTTTTTGTTTTCTTGGAACTTTAGTTACTTTTGTTTTTTTATCATTTGTTGATTTATTTTCAATTATTTTTTGACATTCATCTTTAACTTTATAAACTTCTCCCCCAATAATTATTTGAAGCTCTTCACCATTTCAATTAATTCCTTTTGTTAATTCTATTTCTTTTAAAGCCTTTTCATTAACAAGATCTTTATTAATAATTTTAAAACGTAATCTTGTCATACAGTTATGCACAAGACTTTGATTATTTTTACCACCAATGGCAGTTAAATATTGCAAGGCTAGAGTTTTATATTTACCTTCTCTTTTTTCAATTTGAATTTTTTTATCTTTAACTATTTTGGCATCTTCAATTTCTATCTCATAAATTAACTCTCCCTTTTTAACTTTTTTTCCTTCATTTTTAATTGTTAATTTATATTTTGAAACAGAATTTAAATCCACTACTACAGGAGTAACTTTTTCTAGATTAGCTTTTTCAATTGTTTTTCAATCAACTTTAACAATTTCATCACCAAGAGAAACTTTTTCACCTTGTTTTTTTGATAATGAGAATGGCTTACCTGAAAGTCCAACTGTTTCTAAACCAATATGCATTAAAACATTATAATTATTTGTTGAAAAATATATTGCATGTTTGGTATCTGTAATCAATTCTATTTTTCCATCTTTTACTGGCGAGTAAAAAATATCTGAACTTGGTTCAATATAAACTCCATCACCTAATGATTTACTTGCAAAAACAGGATCTGAAATATTCTCAATCGCCTTTACAATCCCATCAACTGGAGCATAAATCTTTATCTTTTCCATATGTTTCCTTTCTTATTAGAATTTTTTCTAACTAATAATAATTTTAAGAAAAAGATGAAAAATATTATGTTTATTAAACTCGTTTATTTATTATGAACTTGTTTAGTTAACTTAAATATTAAGTTAGTCAGTATTATATTAATTTGGCTTAATCTAATTAATATTCTTGTTTCTCTAGTAAACCCTGTTAATGACTTTATAATAATAATTTTGTTTGAATCATCTTGATATTTTGTTACTTTTGAAACATGTGATTCACTTGTAATAATTAAAAAATTTATATTATTATCTTTTGCAATACTAATATAATTAATAATTTCATCAATGTCTAGTCCCGTAACAAAAAAAATAATTGTATCTTTTGAAGTTAATCTCATTAATAAACTTCTTTCAAATTTTCTATTATTAAAATAAAAAGTTTGCTTATTATAATTAATTATTTGTGAAAAAAGAGTAAGTAATTTAAAGTCACTTTCTTGACTATTTATTATTGCTAATCTATTTGAAATATTAATTTCCTCTACAAAAAAATCTAATTTTTTTTGGATTTCTAAACTATCAATAAAGTCAGTTATATCAATTCAATCAATTAAACTTAATTCATTTTCTTGATTATTACTTTGTTCTGTTAATCCATAAAACTCCATCTCAGCAATTAATTTATGTAAAAGTTCTCCATATCCTTCATAACCGAGTTTTTTTGAAAAAAGTGTTAAAGTAGATTTTGAGATATTTAGTTTAGAAGAAACTTCCTTTGATTTATAAAAAACATTATTATAAGCACTTTTTAATATAAAGTTAGCAATTTGATAATCAAGAGTTTTATCATTAGTTTTTATAACATTTTTAAGTTTTTCTCTAATTCTCATATAACTTTTATCCTTACTAATTAATAAAATCTTATTAATGAATTTTTATTTATATTTTTAATATTATAGAAAAAAAAAAAAAAAAGAATATCTAAATAATTTTGAATAAAAATATTTAAACGGTATTGGGGAGGGTATTGGGGAGGCTAAGTAACATTATTTCCTAAAATTTTGGATCATTTCGTTTGGTGTACATCCATTTTTTAAGATTATATTTGTACTATTAAAAATTTTAACAAATTTATATATACAACTTCTAAAATGTTGATCATTATTAAATTTATTACCAAATATTAAATAAAAATACTTTTTGACTCATCTATGTGTTTGTTCTACAAATTGATTACCTTTAAATCCTGATGCTGAATTTGATCTAATTATATTATGCTGTTTACAAAATTTTTCTGTTTCTTTACTTGTAAATGCAGAACCTAAATCACTATGCATAATAATTTTCTTTATTCTAACTAAATCCATTTTTCTTACTAAACCTTCTAGCATTTCAAGAGTTACTAGTATATTTTCAGAGTTGCCAATTGAATATGAACTAATTTCATTAGAGTAAAAGTCATATGCAGGTAAAAATAAGCGTTTTGTTTTAACTCCTCCAATATAAATATTTTTAAATCATGTACCATCAATTCCAATCTTTTCTAAATATTTATTAGAGCTATAATCTCCTTTTATAAGATCTAATGAGGTATATTTCTTATGAGTACTTATTCCCATTCTTGTTTTTGATTTAGAAGATGCTATTTCTTTTTTTAATTTTAATAAAACATCTGTTCTAAGTTCAATAATTGTCTCTCTAGAAAGATTTATATTGAAATCTTTTAATATCTTTAATCTAGCTTTTTCAGCACCAAATATACCGTCCTTCCTTGAATAAATACTTTCTACAGCCTCTTTGGCATGAAGATGATATTGTCTTTTATATTCGGGTTTTCCTCTTTTAATTCAATTAGTATAACTACGATAACCAACACCATAAATTAGAATAGTTTGTTTTGCATCATTTCCCATTAATGATAATTCATATACTGTTTGATATATCTGAATTATATCTTTTTTTGTATATGTCTTTTTATTAACCTTTTGATAACCTATTAGAAATGATGCTATGGACTTTTTTAATAACTCAACTTCCTTCTCTGCTTGTTTTCTTTTCTTCTTTTCCTTCTTAAGTTCTATTAAATAAGCACTTCGCTTAATTTGTTCTTCTAATTCAAAAAGCCTCTTTTTCAATTCTTTATTCTCTTCACTATATTTGTTAACTTTATTTTTAAGTCTAACTTCATTGGTTTTATTACGTTTTTTCCTATCAAATACTTTAATATCAGATGACTCATGATATTTTTGATATCAATCTAAAATACTTGAATTAGCTTTTATATTATATTTAATTGCAATATCTTTTAATTTAATTCCATTAATATAATCATTAACAGCTTGAATTTTTAACTCATTTGAGTATTTCATTTAGATACAACCTTTCTTGCTAATACAATTATAATCTTGTTCGGAATTATAAAACGAAAAAATTGGGATACCTATGTACTTAGACCCCCCAATACCGAGGCTAAGTAACATTATTTCCTAAAATTTTGGATCATTTCGTTTGGTGTACATCCATTTTTTAAGATTATATTTGTACTATTAAAAATTTTAACAAATTTATATATACAACTTCTAAAATGTTGATCATTATTAAATTTATTACCAAATATTAAATAAAAATACTTTTTGACTCATCTATGTGTTTGTTCTACAAATTGATTACCTTTAAATCCTGATGCTGAATTTGATCTAATTATATTATGCTGTTTACAAAATTTTTCTGTTTCTTTACTTGTAAATGCAGAACCTAAATCACTATGCATAATAATTTTCTTTATTCTAACTAAATCCATTTTTCTTACTAAACCTTCTAGCATTTCAAGAGTTACTAGTATATTTTCAGAGTTGCCAACTGAATATGAACTAATTTCATTAGAGTAAAAGTCATATGCAGGTAAAAATAAGCGTTTTGTTTTAACTCCTCCAATATAAATATTTTTAAATCATGTACCATCAATTCCAATCTTTTCTAAATATTTATTAGAGCTATAATCTCCTTTTATAAGATCTAATGAGGTATATTTCTTATGAGTACTTATTCCCATTCTTGTTTTTGATTTAGAAGATGCTATTTCTTTTTTTAATTTTAATAAAACATCTGTTCTAAGTTCAATAATTGTCTCTCTAGAAAGATTTATATTGAAATCTTTTAATATCTTTAATCTAGCTTTTTCAGCACCAAATATACCGTCCTTCCTTGAATAAATACTTTCTACAGCCTCTTTGGCATGAAGATGATATTGTCTTTTATATTCGGGTTTTCCTCTTTTAATTCAATTAGTATAACTACGATAACCAACACCATAAATTAGAATAGTTTGTTTTGCATCATTTCCCATTAATGATAATTCATATACTGTTTGATATATCTGAATTATATCTTTTTTTGTATATGTCTTTTTATTAACCTTTTGATAACCTATTAGAAATGATGCTATGGACTTTTTTAATAACTCAACTTCCTTCTCTGCTTGTTTTCTTTTCTTCTTTTCCTTCTTAAGTTCTATTAAATAAGCACTTCGCTTAATTTGTTCTTCTAATTCAAAAAGCCTCTTTTTCAATTCTTTATTCTCTTCACTATATTTGTTAACTTTATTTTTAAGTCTAACTTCATTGGTTTTATTACGTTTTTTCCTATCAAATACTTTAATATCAGATGACTCATGATATTTTTGATATCAATCTAAAATACTTGAATTAGCTTTTATATTATATTTAATTGCAATATCTTTTAATTTAATTCCATTAATATAATCATTAACAGCTTGAATTTTTAACTCATTTGAGTATTTCATTTAGATACAACCTTTCTTGCTAATACAATTATAATCTTGTTCGGAATTATAAAACGAAAAAATTGGGATACCTATGTACTTAGACCCCCCAATACCTTGTTACTATAATTTACTATTTAAAATTTTATTATAATCAATTATAAACTTCTCTTTTAATTTAATTTGATAATTAATAATTTGTTTTTGATAATCATCTTTAATATTTTCAACTTGATTTGAGTAATTTACAATATAATTTCTTTTATCAAATTTTTCTAAGTTAGCTATCTCATTACTTTTTTTATTAGCTATTTCTTGTAAAGATTTTTTTCTAGCTTCTTTTGAATTTTGAATAAACTCTTTAGTTGAACTTAAATTTTCTTTAATAAATAATTTCTCACCATCTTTGATTTGATCAAAAGCATTTTTGGCAGCTTGAATTTGCTCTTTTGCATCAAGATTAATTTGTGCTTTTTCTTTTTTTAATTCCTCAATTTGTTTTTGCATATTATTTGATTCTTCTTCAGTTTTTGCTGATTTTAACAATAATTTTAAAGTCAACATTTTATTTTTAATCTCTTCTTGTTTTTCTTTTTTAGATTCAATAATTTGTTCTAATTTTAGAACATGATGTTCTTTTAAAGAACCTATAGTTCCTTTATTTATAATTAATAATGTTCCGTAAACTAAAGTTGTTACTGCAACTCCCGATAAAATTGCAATAAAGAATATTATTGTAAATCATCCATATGGAACAGCTCCTAATATTGCCACGATTGGTCCCCCATGTGCTGCAAGGTCTGTAACTTGAAATCCTCCTGCTATTGCTCCTGCAACCATTCCACCTAGAACGTTTGCAACAATAGCTCTTTTTGGGTCTCTAATGACAAATGGAATTGCTCCTTCTGAAATTCCAATTGTACCCATTATCATAGCTGAGATACCCATTCCTCTTTCTTCATTTGTAAAAAATCTTTTAAATAAAATAGTACTTAATCCCATTGCCAATGGTGCGATTGGAATGGCTGCTGCCATTGCTCCCATTGGCTCCGCAATAGGTTTTTCTAAAGTTACTAGTGCAGAACAAGTTACAAAGGCAATTTTATTGATTGGTCCTCCCATATCAAATGACGCCATTGCCCCTAATAAAATACCTAATCCAATACCTAATCCAATACCAAAGTTTTCACTTTTATATCCTGCTTCAATAGCAGAAGAAAGTTGGTTCATTAATCAACCAATTGGTCCACCTAAAATATAAATAAATAAAATTGATATCCCTATCCCAGCTGTTAAAGGAATAAAGAATATAGGCATAACAGCTTTAAGTGATTTATGAACTTTTCATGTATTAACTCATTTTACATAATACCCTACTAATAATCCAGCAATGATAGCTCCTATAAATCCTGTTGGTGTTGAAACTTCTGTCATTCCTGGTAATGGCATAAATTTAGAAGCATCATTTCCTATAAATGCTCCTAACATTGCAGGTGCCAAAGCAGCTCTTCCTGCAATTGAGTTAGCAATAAACCCTGCTAAAATTGGAATCATTAAAGCAAAAGCTGCTCCACCAATTTTATCCATTACAGCTAATGGATTTCAAGGATAAAGGGGTTCACCATTTTCACCAATTGGTCCCCCAGTTCCTGCTGCAGGTCCTCATATTGCTTTAGCAATTCCGATTGAAAATGCTAAACAAATTCCCCCCATTATAATTACAGGAATCATATATGATATTCCTGCTAAAATATGTTGTAATACACCTTGTTTTGTTTTACTAATACCACCTTCATTTTTAAATTCACTATTAACTTGAATTGTAGCTTTTAGTAAAGCTTCATCAACTAATTTTAAAGGTTCTTTAATTGCTCTTGCTACATGAGTTTGATAAACAAGTTTACCATTAAAGCGATCTAAATCAACTTTTGTATCTGCTGCAATAATTACAACATCGGCATTTTCAATTTCTTTTGCAGTTAGGGGTGTTCCCACTCCTTTACTTCCTTGTGTCTCAACTCTAATATTGTGTCCTGCTTTTGTTAATTCCAAAAGCAATTTATCTTCTGCCATATAAGTATGAGCAACACCAACAACACAAGCTGTAATAGCTACAATATTTTTACCTGTTTTTTTGCTATCCTCTAAGTTATTTTTTGAAATGGGATATTTGACTTGAATTAATTTTGTAAACTCTTTTGCATCCTTTGCATCCTTTAATTTTTGTCTTAATTTGTCATCCATTAGTTTTTTCGCAGTTTGACTTAAAATATCTAAGTGCTCCTTTGAAGCATTTTCTGGAATAATAAGTGCAATTATAACTTTAGATGGTGAACCATCTAAAGACTGCCATTCAACTCCATTTAATGTTCTAACACAAATTATTGAAGCTGATGTAATACCTTTAACTTTAGCATGAGGTATTGCAAAACCATCTTCAAAACCTGTTGTGCCTTGTGACTCTCGTTCATAAAAAGCTTTTAAAAGTTTTTCTGTATCTTGAAAGATACCTAGTCATTTTGCTTTATTACAAATATATTTAAAAACTTCATCTTTTGAATTGAGGTCCATATTTAAAAAAATATTTTTTTCCTTGTATATATTTTCCATATTCTCCATTTTTTTCCTTTCATAGAGATTATTTTCCAATTAATCTAAAAAGTCAATCATTTATTTATAAAAGAAAAAAAACCTAAAAAGGTTTTATAAAAATATGAATTTTTTAGAATTATCTATGTTCAAGCAATAATAATTTCACATTTTCCAATTATTTCTAAATGCTCTAAATTATCAATACAAATAGCTGATTCCCCCATTGTAAAATTTATAGAGTTAATTTTACAATTTCCATTTAAAATAGTAAATTGAAATCACTTTACATTATCTTGTTTTGTCCAAATAAAATTTTTATCTCCATCAACTTTAATTTTTTCAAATGAGAAAAAATCACAACTAAACTTAAGATTATTTTGTTTTTTAATAATAATATCTTTTGAATCAGGAATTGTAAGATTATCAAGACTCTCTTTTATGTGTAATTCTCTTGCTATTCCTTTATCATCAACTCTATCATAATCATATAATCTATAAGTTATATCACTAGATCTTTGTAACTCATAAACTACAACTCCAGGAGTAATAGCGTGAATTTTTCCTGGTTCAACATAAAGAAAATCTCCCTTTTGAACTTCTACTTCCTTTAATAATTTTTTTCATTCTCCATTATTCATTAAATTTTCAAATGAACTCAGATTAGTTGCTTTATGACCATAAATTAATTTAGCGTCCTTTGGACAATCCATTATATATCAACATTCTGGTTTTCCCAAAGAGTTATGATGAATTTTTGCATATTCATCGTTTGGATGAACTTGAACTGAAAGATAATCATTAGCTGTTATTATTTTTACTAATAATGGGAATTGTTCATCTTTACTTACTCCAAATTTATCTCTATTGTTTTCAAAAAAAGACTTAAAAGTAGTTTTATCTTCTAATAAAGACATTCCATTTTCATGAGCAGAGATCAATCAAGCTTCACCAATATCATTGCTTGGTATTTGAAAACCATATTCCTTTAATTTCTCTCCACCCCAAATTCTTTTGGAAAAGAAAGGTTTTATTTTTATAATTTTATTTATCATTTTTCATTACCTCCTCAATTATTATAAAAAATAGTTATTATTTAAATTCTTCAATAATTTTATTTAATTTTTTTCCTACGCCTGCATTTTGAACAGTATCAATGACTTCTTTAGATAATTCCTTAATACCTTCAATTGCATTCCCCACAGCATAGCAATTAGGAAAATCTTCAAACATTGGAAAATCATTGTGTTCATCACCAAATAAATGAATATCTTCTTTTGATAAATCATATTTTTCCAATAATTTATTCAAACCTCAACTTTTTGTTACACCCTTTTTAAAAATCTCAACTCTACATTTATCACCTCTTGGAAATTCCAAAGCTAATACGTTATTATTTTTTACAATATTTCTAACATACTCTAATTGTTTATCATTTTTAACATTTGCTACTAAAACTGGAAAACTTTCATCTAAATCTAAACCCTTTTCAATTAATTGCTCTAAACTTTCATAATTATATAAAACTTTTCCATCAGGAAAATGTGAAAAATCTAAGTTCATCTTATTTTCAATTAATGACTCAATTCACTCTTCATCTTGAATAAAATGTGTTCTAAAATCATTTGGAACACAAATATCAATAGTTGTATTTAAAAATTTTCCTAATAACTCTTTAATTTCTGCTTTTTTAAAATGTCTTTTTGCAACATATTTTAATGTTTGAGGATCAATTACTGAAGCTCCATTAGAACAAATTACTGGCAAATTAATATTTAATTCTTTTACAGCAAAATCTGTTAAAAAATAGTTTCTTCCTGTAACAATAGTTAAACTATTATTTGAATTTTTTTGAAAATTTAATAAGTGTTTCTTATTTGCTTCACTGATAGTATCTAATTCAAAAATGATTGTCCCATCCATATCAGTGGCTGCTATTTTTTTTATCTTTCTCATTGCATTCCTCCATTACAAGATTATTTTAACTTGATTTTTTCTAAAAAATATATATTTATAAACTTATATTAGGTTTATACTAATAAAGTAATATAAATACAAAAATATTCATATTACTTTATTTATAACAAAATATTTAAGAAATAAATGGTTTAATTACTAAAATAAAAATTTAATATACCTACTTGTGAGTACTTAAATTTTTTAGTGTTTCTTAAAAGAGAGGAAAAAGAAAAATGACAAAAAGTTTACAATTATTAAATAATCGTATTTCAGCTAAAAGATACCAAAAGGAATTCAAATTATCTGATGAACAAAAAACTGAATTATTAGAATCTATTAGATGAGCACCAAGTTCTTTTGGTATGGAACCTTTTAAAGTTCTTTTAATTGAAAATAAAGAAATAAGAGAAGAAATATTAGCTGGTTGATGAAACCAAGTTGGAGTTACACAAGCTTCTGCAATAATTATTTGAGTTGCTTACAAGGAAGAATATTTAAAAAATATTCATTTTAAAGAACAAACTGAAAGAAATATTCCAGATGGTTTTGAAAGTATTAGAGAAACAATGATTGGTGGAGTTAATGCAGTACTTACTTCATTAGATATGTCTATTAATGAATGAGCTGCAAGACAAGCATATATTTCTTTAGGAACTGTGCTTAATACTGCACAAGAAATGGAAATTGATGTTTGTCCAAGTGAAGGATTAGATTCAAATATGGTGGGACAAGTTCTTGCAAAACATAATTTAATAAATTTAGAAAATGAAAAAGTTTTAGTTGGAATGTTTATTGGAAAAGTAGACACCTCTCAAGAATTTCATCATTCATTTTCAAAAACAAGAAGACCTGCTGAAAAAGCTTATAAAATAGTTAAATAATAAATAATATTTATTATTTATTTAACCAACATTTAAATGTTGGTTTTTTTAATTTTATAAATAAATTTTTAAAATTAAAAAGTATGTTTTATTTTTTTGTAAAAAACTTATCAAACCTATAACTTATTTTTTGACTCTTAGTTAATTTTTCATAATCATCTTTATTAAGTATTTTTACTTGATACCTTTTACTATTTTTATTTAATCTGATTCAATTTCAAAATCCGTAAATAGAGTTAATTAAACTTGAAGCATATTGAATTATAAAAATAATTACTGTAGATTTTTCAAATAAGCTATCTTCAATATTAATCAAAATAAAAGTTCACATAATTAAACTTACTAAATTTGTTAATAATCATAATGTTCATTGATCAACATATCGAAAAATCATTAAGATAATTGCCATTATAGTTCCCATTAAAATAAATGAATCAAATCATATACTATTTGCGTCACTAAACTTAATCATTAATAAGGAATAAGTAACTCAAACTATAATTAAAGTTAAATAAACCAATATCATTGCAGGTCATGATAAAAATCTTGACATAACATCTCCCTTATTATCTCTTTTTCTAAATCAAAGACCAAAACCAATTATATTCATTGGTATATAGAATGCTGCATGTAATATTATTGAACTAAACAAGGATCCTTGAATAAGAATTATAATATATAAAACAGAATTAATAGTTGCTACAATAAAAGCACTTATTTTTCCCTTTGCTCCAAGAATAACACCAATTGTACCAATTATACCTGCAATTATTGCAATCGCCTTATCTTTTGCAACTATTCCTAGAGTTAATATTAAAGCTGTAGAAATAAATAAAAGTAAAATCTCAAATGGGTTTCAACCTGTTAATTCAGATTTTAAAAATTTCATAAAGCCATTTTGTTTTTTTGAAATTTGTTCTTCAATATCAATATTTGTTTCATCTCTAGTATTTTTCATATTGCTCCCTTAAGTACTTGATTACTTTGACATCTTCAATTTTAGCTCCTTGTACTTCCACTATTTTACTTGCAACTAAGTTTGCTAACTTCAAAGAATTTTCCATTGTTTTACCATTTGATAAGCTTAGCATAATGGTTGCAATATGAGCATCACCAGCGCCAAGTGTATCTTTGACTTTTTTTACTTTAATTCCATCTACTCGAACTAAAGTTTTTCCATCATAACAAATTACTCCACTCGAACCTAAAGTAACATAAATTACATTTCTATTTTGTAAATACAAACTTTTTATAGCTTCATCTAAATTTTTTATATTTGTATAGTCAATAATTTCTTTTTCATTTAAATGTAAAATTGGATTTAAACTCATAATTTTTTTCATTAACTTTTTATTTATTGACGTTATCATTGGTCCTGGACAGAAATAAATATTTTTTTTACTTAACTTAGCTAATTGATTAACTATTTTTTCTCCACCACTACTATATGCTTTGTAACCCTCAAAATAAATATTTTCATATTCATTTAAATTAATATTATCAAATCACTCTTTTTCAAAATCATCTTCCAAACCTGAATAAGTTATAAAAGTTCTTTCACCATCTGGTTCTATTAAGGCAATGCAATAACCATTGTCTTTGTAATCTTTTTTTAAAAGTATTTCATAATTTTCTTTAATAAGTTGCTCTTCAATAATTGATCCAAAAACTCCCTGCCCAATTGGAACAAATAAAGAACAATCTTGATTTAATAATTTAAAAGTATTTGCTACATTATAAGCACAACCACCAACGCTTATTGTTCTTTGTTTAGAAACAACATCACCTGATCTTTGTGGTAAATTTTCAACTTTCATCATTATATCAACAATTGCAGAACCGATAATTAAAGTTTTCATGTTTAAATACCTTTTTCTTTTAAATAAGTTTCAATTTTTTTAATATAAAAATCAAAATTTACTTTATTACTTTCTTTAATTATTTTAACAAAATTTTTATCAATTTCTTCAATACCAGTATATGCTCCACAAATTGCGCAAGCCATTGCTCCAATAGTATCTGTATCTCCTGCTAAATTTGCTGCAAGAAAAGCAGCTTTGTTTACATTTTTAGCATAATATGCAATTGCAACTGCTGTAGGAACTGATTCACTAATATTTACCCCTGCTCCAATAACATCATATAGCTCATCAATAAATTCAATGTCTTTACCTTTAAAATGATTTGCAATTTCAATTGCTAATTTAATTCTTTTAGTCATTGAAGGACTATATGTTTCACTTCCTACTTGCAAAGCTAATTTATCAACAAGATATAAATCCTCTAATATCTCTTCAAAGTTAGTTTTGTAAAGTGCTGAATTAACACACATAGCAATTATTGAAGCTCCTGAAATAGTAATATCACTTGTATGAGTAACTTGTGAAACTTTAAAAACGTAATCTACTAATTGTTGATGTTGATTTTTTTTAAATAATAAACCAATTGGTGCTATCCTCATTGCTGATCCATTACTTAATGCCTTTTTTGTTATTTCAATTGGCTCTAAATTATTTTTAATCATTTTTAAGGCTTCTTTTGAAGTTGGACCTAAAATGTTTTGTTCAAAAGCATTATTTTTTTCAGCTCAAATCAATAAGTTCTTTGCAATTATTTTTTTATCTGGAATAAAATTATTTTCAAATAAAGAATCTAAAATGACTAATGCCTGTGCAGTATCATCAGTAAATTGACCTTTTTTATAATTTTTTGCAATATCATTTTCTTGAGGTCCATCTAAAAATTCAGTAATATAATCTTTAAAGAAATTTCTAACTTTATTTCTTCCTCATAACTCAGCAGGCATTCCCATGGCATCACCAATAGCCATACCATAAATTACACCTTCTATTTTATTTTTCATACTCTCTCCTAAAACCTATTATTAAATATTAAATTTGATTATTTTACAATAAGACTATAATAATTTTAATTATAATACTGTTTTAAAATAAATTAATTATAAAATTCATGAAAATCAAAAAAAAAAAAAAAAACTTTTTTTAGTTATTATTTTCAAACATTTCCATAAAAATTTCATAAACCTTATCTAGGTTATTTTTTTCGGTTGAAGATATTGCTAGAAATTTATCTTCTGGAGCTAAGTTTAAAGTTTGTTTCACTATTTTTTCGTTTTTTACAATATCATTTTTTTTACATTTATCTCTTTTAGTAGCAACTATAAATACCCTTATCTCATGATGTTTAAAAAAATTATACATTTCAATATCATCAATAGTTGGTTTATGACGCAAATCAACTAATTGACAAATAAATTTTAACTCTGCTCTATTAGTTAGATATTCATCCATCATTTTACCAAAAGCTAATTTTTGATCACGATTTACTCTGGCATAACCATAACCCGGAGCATCAACAATTCTAAATTCTCCATTATTGATATCAAAGAAATTTAACAATCTTGTTTTACCAGGTGTTGATGAAGTTTTAGCTAGTTTATTTTGATTTGTAAGTGCATTTATAAAAGTTGATTTACCAACATTACTTCTACCAATAAAGCACACTTCCTTGATATTATCTTGTAATCAGCCACTCTTATTTGCAGCTGATGTAATAAATTTTGCTTGCTTTATCATAATGTTTTGTTCTCCACTTTTCAATTATAAAGATAAAATTTTATCAATTTCTTTTAACATTTTTTCGAAGTCTTCTGTTTCTTCAAACATTTCATCTCGTGCTTGTAAATTAGCATCACTTTTATTTGAAATCTCTGATTCGTATAATAATCTAAGTTTTCCTACTAAATCTTCTTGCGTTTCAATTGTTTCTTCTAAAAACTTATTATGCTCATTTAGATATTTATTACGTAATTTACTTTTACCTTTATTTTCTTTTAATGACTCTAAATAGGCAATTTCAAATTCCATATATTTTTGATAATTTTTGCTTTTCATTGCTTTTTTTGATTTTTCTGAAAATATTTTCTTTTCTTCATTGCTTAATATTTTTTTTAGCATACTTTTACCCCGATCTTAATTATATGTAATTATTATAAAACATTTTATTGACTAAAAATGTTTTATTTATAGTTTATTTTTATTAAAAAATCATATAGTTCTAAACTATAATTTAATTTAATAATATCTTCAAACTCATTTTCATCCTTATAAGTAATGAATATTAGCGTTCTTTTAAGATTATATTTTATTTCAATAATACTTTCTAACCTAATAATTTCATTAAATAAGAATAACTGATTGTCATGTTCAAATGCTACTATAGAATTTTGCTTAATATTTAATATTAGTATATAAATAAATATTTGAAGAGTATAAATTAAGTAACAAATTGTAAAAACAAAACCTAGATATTTCATATCTTTAAAGATTAAATTTATAATAAAGAAACCTGTTAATAAAATAAACATTGATATAAATCCTATAAAAAAATAATATATAAAAAAAATTGATAACTTCTTATTAAAATATCTACTTTCTGATCATAGAGAGCTCATTTTTCTAATTCTATTAAAATAGAAAGTAAAAAAAACTACTAAGGTAATTGAAGTAAGTATGGAAAAAATATAGCCACTTATAACACTGCCACTTCAAACATTTGAGTAAATCATAATTATTTATCTCCTTTTTTTAATTCATTAATTGTAAGCAATAAATTAAAATCTTCTAATAAGAAAATATATTTATCATTATCCACTTCCAATTCAATAAATCTATTTCAATTTTTTTTGACATAGATGAGTAAATAATTACAAAATATCACATCTACTAAATTATGTTCAAAATACTGCTTTTTTAATTGAATCATTATTCTCTCATTTGTTATATAAATTGATGAGCTAATATTTGATTCTTTTAACTCTTTACTATAGTTCTCTTTTGCCCTTTTATTTTTTAACTTAATTTTATGAAACTGTAAATTATTCACAAAAAAATAACATTTTTCATTCTTTGGTAACTTAAACTTAATTGCTACTTCTTTAAGTTTAAATTTTTGTCTTAATTCATCTAATTCTTGCTTTTGTTTAAAATTTTTACTTTTAAAGTTTTTATATTTATCTTTAAAAATTAATGCCAAGATTCCTGTTATAAATACCATTAATAATCAAATTAAAACTATAAAAATAACTGCTATATTTTTACTTGTCATAGTTTTAACCCCTTTTTTATTTATATTATAACAATTATAGTTTTGAATTTTTCACTTTTAAATAGTTCAAAATAAAGCTAATAATATCTAATTTTAATTACTTTTATCTTATTATGAAAAAAGACAAAAAAAAGTCCAGACCTAAATCTGGACTAAAACTATTTAAGGGTAAAATAATTTTAAATTTAACAACTTGAATTGTTCTAGGTACTTATTTGCTTTTTTCAAAGCATTTTTTACAAGTAGCATTAACTTGTAGCTTCCTGATCCCACCCTTACACCCTTTTGTTTCAATTTTGAATTAAAACAAACAAGAAAGCTTGGAGATTCCATTATTTAATAAAATCAGTACTTTTTTAAATAATTACTTTGTTAAATTATATTTTAATATTTGTAAGTACTTAAAATACTTTACAATCTTTATTATTGATTATTTAAATAAATAATCAATAATAAATAGATAACATAAAAGACTTTTTATGTTTTTTTAATATTTTTATGTTTAAAAAAAGTTTGTAAATATTATTTTTTTTGATATATTTATATTAGCTGTTAATTTGCTAATTTTATTAACAGCAAAACATTATAGTTGTTGTAAGCCCTCCCAAGTTTATAATAACTGCAGGGAAATATGATTATTATCATTTTTAATTAAGTCATTTATTTGAATGTATATATACATCAATTAAAATATGACAAATAAGATAATATAAATATATTCCCTTTTTTTTATGAAAATTTTAAATAATTTAAAAAATTTCACTTAAAGCTCTATTTCAAAAATAGAGTTTTTTTAATTTAGTTATCACCTGTTAAAGTACTTCCATAATTAAACAATATTATAAAATATCAATCGAAAACAACATTTTAGTATATTCGATATAAGTCAAAATATTTTTTTATCTCCATTGATAGTATTTCTTTTGACATAATTATTTTATTCCTTTTATTTTATTTTGCAATAAAAAAGTGAAAAAAAGTGAAAAAAAGTCATTAAACAATGGCTTAAAAAGGTTTTCTTATTATTATTCCTTTAAATTGAGTTTTTACAATTATTGCTTAATTCAAACTCTTCTAAATTTTCTAATGAGATCTCTATCATGTTTTTTATAGCCTCATCTGTATAACTACCTATATGAGGGGTTATTATAACTCTTGGTGAAAAATTTATTAATTGTTCATATACTTCCAAGGGAAGTTTAGAATTTTTAAAATCCTTAAAAAATATCTGAGATTCATTTGAAAGTGTATCTAATGCTACACCCTTAAGTTTATTTGTTTTAACTGCTTCCAATAAATCCTCATTATTTATTAATTCTCCTCTTGACATGTTCAAAAAGAAAGAACCGTTTTTCATTTTATTAAAGAAATTCTTATTAATAAATTCATTATTTTCTCCTTCAATTAAAGGACAATGGACTATTATTGTATCACTTTCTTTTGCTATAGTTTCAAAATCAACATAAGTTAAAATATCTTCATTTAATTTATTAGGAAAAACATCATAACCTAGTATTTTTGCTCCCATACCTTTAAATGCTTTTGCAGTTTCCATTCCAATTCTTCCAGTTCCTATTATCCCAATTGTAGAATTTCTAATTTCTTTTGCATACATAAAATTGTCCACAATAAAATTTTTTTCTTCACTTCTCTTTTGCATATAAAAAATATTTCTCATCATTCCAATAGCAAGTGAAACAGCAAGTTCACTTACGGCATTTGGTGAGTAAAATGGAACTCTTGCCATTCTAAAACCTAATTCTTTGGCATAATTTAAATCAATATGATTATATCCAACTGTTCTTGTAAGAACATATTGAATTCCATATTCTTTAAACTTATCTAAATTTATTTTATCAGCAATACAATTTGCTCTTAAAATAACTGCATATGCTCCCTTTGCTGTTTCAATATTCTCGTGATTTAATAAATTTTCTTCTAAAATTAGCTCATAAGTGAACTTATTAGCAACTTCTTTAAATATTGCTCTTTCAGACTCTCTAACACCATAACATACAACTTTTTTAGACATATTTTTTCTCCTAACTAAACAAATTAGTTGCTGCAATAACTTTAACTATAATAATTCAAAATGGCATCATTATAACAGACATTAATGTTGCTAAAACTGATAAATTACTAGCAAGAATTTTTTCTTTATCATATGAAATTGCATATGATATAACCACAGAAGCTGGTGGTGCAGCAGTCATTACAACAAGTGCTCCTAGATTTGCTTCTGTAAGAACACTATTACCTGTAATTGCTTTTCCAATTGCTGCATAACCAACCGCCATTAATAAAATAATTAATGGCGATACTATTACTTTTATAAATGTTGAATACCATACTAGTTTTGACTTAGCTGCAACTTTTATATCACTTGAAGCTAAACTCATTCCAATAGCTAAATATGCTAAAGGTGTACAAATTCCAGCAACTAGTTTTAATGTTTTACTAATTGGTGGAAATAAAATATCTATTCTCAAAATAGAATAATTCACTTCACCTTTTTTTAATAAATCAATTCCAGGAATTAATTGTGTAACTCAAATAAATAAACCTACAAAAGTGGCAATTAAAATAGGATTTATAAAAATTGTTTTTAAACTTTTTTTTATTTGAATGTTTCTTTCTTTTTTATTTTTTTTCTTTTCCTCAGCAGGCAGTTTAGCAAGTTCTAGTTTATGTTCTTTTTTTTCTTCTCTTGTAAGCGTAACTGCAAGGTTTTTTCGGCTCATAATCATTAGTCCTAAACTATATAAGAATATTCTATATGGTACATTGAACAAGTTTCCTGATAAAGTTCCTGCTTTATCAAAAATTGCTCCCACTATTGGTAAACCAAAAAAAGTTGTTGAAGCTAAAGCAACGCACATTGCTAAAGTATCTTGAATATCTTTATTGGTTTTTAAAAAAAAGTATCTTGAAGTGAATAGCATAATGGAATAAAATAAAAAACCAATAATTAAAACTCCAAGTTGATTAATAAGATCTTGTACTTTGATATCTATTAAGAATCCATCCAAAGCAAGCGCAGGTAATCCGATTAGCATAACAACTTTTACAAATACTTTATCTCATTCCTTATTAAGGATATTTTTTTTAGTTAATATATAACCCAAAAAAATTACTGCTAAAGTTGATAAAATAGCTCCTCAAAACCCTCAATCGCCAAGTACCTTGACTACGGTTTCTCCAATATTTGTTGACAAATACATAAATTTTACCTTTCTAAAAATTTTTTACTTTTACTATAAATTAGTAAAATTTTAATTGTTTCTTTGTCCTCAACTATTATTTTATGCTTAACAAATAATTTAATTTTAGTTATTAATTATTTTTATAAATTAAAAAATCTTTTTACTATGGTAAAAAGATTCATTTTCAAATATTTAAAAAATTTAAAATTTATATGGAAAATTAAGTTCCAAAAATTTTTTTCAACCAGGATTTGGCGAATGATTAGGATAAATTTTTCAATATTTCTTTTGAGCTTCAAAATAAGAATTAGCTTCTATTATCTTATTTCTTACTAAGTACATAAAAACAATACTTGCACTTCTATTAACTCCTCAAATACAGTGAATATAAATTTTCTTATTTTCTATATTATCTTCAATTTGTTTTATTGCATCTAAAATTAGTGACTCATCAATATCTTCAAAATAAGGATAATCTTCAAAATTATAAAAGATTCTATTACTTTTTTGGTCGATTAATTTATTTTCTCCTTCTTTTGGATTTTGATCAAGAAAAATTTCTTGAGCACAACTTAAAATTAATTGTGAATCATTTGGAATACTGTTCATATCTCCAAGATATAAATTTTCAACTATTTTTTTACTCATTGTTTTTACCCCTTCTTAAATTCATACTGGTAAGAATTTTGAGAAAAATTCTGGAGCTGAATCTATAAATAAACAATCAAAATTAGTTACACTTTGAACTGCAACATTTTTATTTTTAATAATTCTTACACAAATATGTGTTTCGTCATCAATAACACTTTCTAATAATAAGATTGGACCCAATTGAATGCTTGGAATAATTTCATTTAAACCTAAAATGCTGGGATTTCTTAAATATAAATCAAATAATTTTTGACTTTCTTCTTCTGATTTATTGGTTAAATCAAGATAATGACTTAGTGAGTTTTGATTGCTTGCTTTTATTAATCAGTTTCTATTATCAAAAACTATATATAGATTAATAACTTTATAATCATTGTTTCTAAATGAGACTTTATATATCTCTTTTAATTCACCAGAGTCTTTTGGTGCATAAAACTCTATTTCACTACAATTACTCTTATTTATTTCTATATTTAATTGCTTCAAAAAATCTTTCTTTTCCATAAATTGTACCTCAATAAAATTATAAATAAAATAACTAGCTTTTGACTAGTTATTTTATTTATAATTAAATTTATTTTATATATAGTTAGGTGATATATAAAATACTTGTTAAAAATATAATTTTCTTTGTCCTCTTTTAATAAGATTGCAAATTATATTGTATTTTTTAAAAAATATCAATTTTAATTTGTTATCTCTTTTTTATTTTAAAAATATATATTAATTCAAATCTAAGTAAATATAAAATTCAAAATATTTAAATAATGGTTATTTACCCTACCTATTCTAAGTAGGGCAATTTAATTTTATATCTTCATAATAAAAAAGAAATAAGTAGAAACAAATTTAAAACGATTTTGGAAAATATAAAAAAAATAGATAAGTATAATTTTTTTATAATAAATTAATAGTTTTTTTCAGAAATTTCTTTAAAATAATATTAAAGGAATGATATAAATGAATTATAAAAAAAGTTTAAGGAAGATAAAAAAATATCACTATAATTGATTAAATATTACATTAATGATCCTTCTTTTTCCTATTGTATTAATTTTATCAATTTTATGTTCTATTATCTTCGTACCATACTTGTTTAAGTATACAAGAGAAGGAAAATATAAGGGTGTTGAATTTAACACCTACGAGCACTTACTTTATGATTTAAACGCCAAAAAAATTACTAATTTTAACATTAAAAAAGAACAAATTAGAGAATTCAATATTGGTCCCACTAGTGAACAAATTAGTGCTCTAATTG
The DNA here is from genome assembly GCF_964030855.1 of Spiroplasma endosymbiont of Cantharis lateralis. NCBI lineage: Bacteria > Bacillati > Mycoplasmatota > Mollicutes > Entomoplasmatales > Spiroplasmataceae > Spiroplasma > Spiroplasma endosymbiont of Cantharis lateralis. The sequence goes on along the minus strand of NZ_CAXIQF010000007.1, from coordinate 29,887 downwards.
TTAAAAATAAGGATTCAAAAAAATGAGTTATTGGACTACATGGTTTTAAAAGAAATAAGTATATGGGTTTAAGAGGAGTTTTTCATCTTTATGAAAAAGGTTATAATATTATTTGTTTTGATGCCTTCGCTCATGGTTCAACTTATGGCAAATACTCTGATTTTGGACTTACAAATGCAAAAGTACTAAATGAAGTAATTACTTGAGTTAAAAACTCATTTGAAGTTGAGGAAATTGGAGTTTTTGGTACAAGCATGGGTGCTACTAGTGCAGTATTTTTTGCAAATAAATACTATGAAAAAAATAAAATAGATTGACTAATTGCCGACTGTCCATTTACTCAAGCTGTTCCACAAATTAGATTCTTTTTGCAAAAATATATGATAATCCCTTGATGATTAATGTCATTAGGAATAAATCGTAATTTTAGAAAATATGCTAAAATTAACATTAAAGATGTTAATTTACTAAAAGAAGATAATAATATAAATGATCTAAAAATTTTATTTATTCATGGTAAAAAAGATGATTTTATTTTATATCATAATTCAGTTGTTCTATATTCTTTAAAAAACTTAGTTGAAAAAGTTAAATTGAGTCAAATTAAGTTATATGAAAATGCAAAACATTCAAGTTCAATGCATAAAAATTTACAAGATTATATTGATACAACTATTGGTTTTATCAATAATTAAAAGGTTTTATAAAACTTTTTTTTATACCCTATTCATTATAAAAAGAAAAAAACTTCTTTACAGAAGTTTTTTTAGCCATATTAATTAAAATGACATCATTAATAAATTATTTAGAAATTTAACATAAAGCAAGACAATTGTAATATTATTACTAAAACCAAAACCCTATTTAAATAAAAGCTAAATTATATTATTTTGATACTCTTTTTAATGATAACTTAGCTTGGTCTTTGCTTTCATCAACTGAAATAACATATCCATCCATTTGTTGACCTACTGTTACATAGTCAGCTACGTTTGTTACGTAAGCGTCAGCAATTTCTGAAATATGAATAAGACCCTTGTAGATTTTACCATCAATTTCAGCATCACAAAATGCTCCGAAATCGACAATTTTAGTAATAGTAATATTTACAATTGTACCCATGTTTCGTTCTCCTTTACAATAACTATAAACTATTTTTATGAATAAAGGTAGATAAATTAAAAGAAATTTAAAAATAAATACTTTAGTGTGCAAAAATAGCTATTTTATTAAAAAATATCACCATTTTTTGATATTAAGTCCTTATATCAGTAAAATGATTTTTTCTTATATCTTTTTAGCTCTTTTAAGTCATTTTCTGTTCTATCTACATAGATAAAACCATAACGCTTTTTAAACCCTTGATGAGAAGATACTAAATCAATAGCACTTCAGGGATTATATGCAATAACTTCAACACCTTCTGAAATTGCTAATTGCAATTGTTCAATGTGTTGATGATAATATTCAATTCTCATTTGATCATTAACAGTCTCATTTTCAAGTTTTTCTGATAATCCAAGTCCATTTTCAGAGATCATTAAAGGTAATTGATATCTTTCATATACCTCTCTTAATGTAATTCTTAAACCTACTGGATCCATTGCTCATCCATATTCTGTTTTTCCTAGATATTCATTTTTTGAATAGCTAAATAAACCATTAATATCAAACATGGTTTGTTGATCTATTTTAATAGCCTTATTAGCATCTTCTTGATTTTCTTTTACTGTTCCTGATGTATAGTAATTTATTGATAAAAAATCAGGTTTACCTTTTTTAAGAATATCTAAATCATTATCCAATATTTCTGGCATAAGATTATTATCCAAAAAATATTTTTTAGCAATTGGATTATAAATTCCTCTAACAATGGCATCTAAATAATATCAATTTCTCATTATACTAGCATTTTGAGCACTTAAATAGTCCTCTGGTTTCTTAGAATCGGGATAAATACAAACATTGTTCAGAGCAGGTCCTATTTTTGCTTGTGTAGAGTATATTCTTAATAAATCAACAGCTTTAGCTTGAGCAATAAACATATTATGAGATTGCTGATACAATTCCTTTTCATTTACTGCAGTTTGTGAACCATTTAAAATAGAAACTTTACTTCCAATCATGATCATTACATTTTGTTCATTAAATGTAATTCAGTATTTTATTTTTTTAGCAAATCTCTTAAACAGTGCCTCAGCGTACTTTAAATAGGCATTTACTGTTAATTCCCTATTATTTCACCCACCTTGTTCTTGTAATGAGAGAGGTAAATCAAAGTGATATAAAGTTGGAATTGGTTCAATATTATTTTTAATTAGTTCATCAATTAAATTTTCATAAAATTGCAATCCCTTTTGATTAATTTCTCCATCTCCTGTTGGTATTATTCTTGACCAAGCAATTGAAAATCTAAAAGATTTTAAACCCATCTCTTTAAATAAAACAATATCTTCTTTATATCTATGATAAAAATCTGATGCAACTTTAAAATCACTAACATCATCTCCATATTTTTTTATATCTTGAACAGACATCCCTTTATTATCTTTGTTATAAGCTCCTTCAGATTGAAATGCTGAAATAGAAGCTCCTCATAGAAAATCCTTAGGAAAATTATTTTTCTTTAATTTCATATTTAACTAACCGCCTTTATTTTGATATCTTTTTTTCTTAAATAATCATTGCTAATTTGAGTCAATCCATAATTTATATCTAATGAATGTATTGCATTAAAATATTGATTATTAAGTCTAACTAAATTTGAAAATTCTACATCATTTGCAAATTTTATAGTATTTTGAGAAACTAAATCCATAAATTCATCTTGCTTACTATTAAATCATTTTGATTTTTCTTTAACATTTTCTTTAAATAAGTTAATTTCTTCTAACATTTGTTCTTGTTTATTATTTTTTTCAAAATTTTCAAATGCACTATATAGAGTTTTTATTTTTTCAAGTTCTTCTGTTTTACGTAATTTTTTTAATTTTAAAAGATATTTATTTTTTTGTAGTTCGCACTTCTCACTATATTTTTCATAAACAGCTTCTTTTTTATTTAAAATAATTATTTCTTTTTCTAACTCTTTAATATTTTTTAACTCTTCTTTTGAAAAGAAATTATTTGTTCTCAATAAAAAGACTTCTAATTGAGCATTAGCTTCTTTTTTAGTTAGATTATTTCTTTGACAATAAGCATAAACTAATAATTTATTTATCTTTTGAATTTCTTTCAATTCATCAGGTCTTTCTTTATAGATCAATAATGTTACTAAAGCACTTGAAGCAAGAGTTATTAATAAACACATTGAAAACATTGCTACATTAACAGCGCCACCAGGAATATAACCTGTTATTGAAAATATTCCATAACCTCCTGGAACATGCATTTTAACTCCAATAATACCCGAGATCATTCCACCAATAGCAGCTCCAATATTTCCAGCCATAAATGGTTTTTGTTTTGGTAAGTTTATTCCATATAATATAGGTTCTGAAACCCCTATTAATCCTGCTGGAATATTTGCAATTCCCATAGCTCTTAATTTAGCATCTTTGGTTCTAATAATTAAACCAATTAAAGCTCCTACTTGTCCATAAACACCATACATTAAACCTGGACTTAATAATTGTGGAATTTGTTGTTGAACTTGTACAGAAATTGGCATTGCAATAGCAATGTGAATTCCAAGGACAACTGCTGGTTGTCAAACAAATGAAAAGATAGCAACCCCAATTCCTAAGGGAAGTAATCCAATTTGATTTACAACATAACCAATTCCATATTCAACAAGACCTAATGTTGGTCCTACAAAAAAGAATGTTGCACTTACTATTACAATAAAAGCAAGTGTGTGTCTAAAAATTATATCCACCATTGATGGCATTCAAGTTTTAATTCATTTATCTAATCAATAATATCCAATCATTGCAGCTACACAAGGCAGTATTGTATTTGCGTATGCTTTAATCCCTATTGATACATCTCCTATTTTGAATCAAGTTCAAATAGGAGTTGCATTTTGAAATAAAAATGGATTTGCAATTACTAAACAAATTAGTAACCCCATTTGAGAATTTCCACCTAAATATCTAATTGTGTTGTAACCAACAAATAATCCTAGAAATTTAAAAGCAACATCTGTAATAATGTAAAAATACTGACTAAAGTGATCAATTTCTTCTAATGAACCAGCTGGCCCAGGTTTAACTAAAACTCCAGCTTGAATTAAAATACTTTGAACAGCCATTAACATTCCCACACCAATAAAAATTGGTAAATTAGGAACCATAACCCCTGCTAAAGCAGCCATAATTCTTTCTTTAAAAGGTCTTTTTACTTTAACTGCATTTGTCTCTTTCAAAAGATTATCATTTAGTATAGTAAAGGCTGTAAATACTTTTTGAACCTCTCCACCAATAATTATTTGAAGCTCTTCACCATTTCAATGAGTCCCTTTTACTAAACTTAGTTTCTCTATACTTTCTAAATCAACTTTTGATTTATTTTTAATAATTAATCTAAAACGTGTCATACAGTTATAAAATTTAGAATAATTTGCAGAAGTTCCTACAAATTTATAAATATCTTCTGCTACTTTATCATATTTATTTATAGATATTAGTGCATCTATATTTTTTAAGATATCTTTTTGATTATCTAAATAAAAATAACCAATCTCATCACCTTTTTTAACACTTTTTACATCATCATTTAAAACAAATTTTCAATTCTCTTCCAAATTCTCTTCAATAACTATCGGAGTAGCAAGAGAAAGTTTATTTTTCTTTATCATATCAAAATTAACTTCAACAAGTTTATCTTTTAAAGAAACTTGTTTATTAATATCTGTAAAAATTTTAAAAGGCTTTTCTTTTAAATTCACTGTATCTAATCCTATATGAATTAAAACATTTGGACCATTTTTACATTGTATAAACATCGCATGTTTTGTATCAAAAATCATATTGATATTTGCTTCTTCAAATGGTGAATAAAAAATATTAGATTCTGGTTCTATATAAATACCATCTCCAAGAATTTTTTCACTAAAAACACCATCTTTTAAATCTTCAATTTTGAAAATTTTTCCATCACATGGTGCATAAAATTTTATTTTTTCCATATTATCCTCCAATTAGTATTATCTCTAAAAATAAAATTAAAAAAAGACTCTTAAGTCTCTTTTCTTTTAAATTAAATTAATTAAAGTAAATTAATAGCTTCGTAAAAAAAGGCTAATATGTAACTCATTGAAATATTTCTATAAATATAACTGCTTGGAAATTCTTTTAAATCTAAAATAACTCTACTTTTATATGTATTTAATTTATATTTCTGTGAACTTGAACAAAATATAAATATATTCTCATTTGCTTTTATAAGTTTTTCATAAATTTTGATTAGTATTTCATTACCTTGACCTGCAAAAAAAAGTAATATAGTATCTTCAGAACTAATTTTTTCAAGATATGTATAAAATAAGTAATCATTGACTATGTTAATAGTATTAATATTATTTAAATTAAATAACTCAACAATTAAATTAGAATAATACTTTAATTGACTAGAACTTAATATATAAACTTTGCTATCTTTAATACTGTTAAAGATCTTAAAAACACTTTCCTTTATTTGAGAAAAAATGTTTAAATCTTTATTTTTATGTTCTTCATAGAAATCTAAATTTGGAGTTATCTGTTCTAATAATTCAAATTTTAATAAAGAGATTAATTCTCTATATCCCTTTAAGTTAAGTTTTTTAGAAAAAACTGTTAACAAACTTTCAGATACATGAATAGCATCAGCAAATTCCTTTATAGATAAAAAATTTTGATTAATATACATTTCTATTAACTTTTTTGCAATTAGTGTATCATTCTTATTATCATTATTTTGTGATATTTTAGTTAACTTATCAAAAATCATAGTTACCTTTTCTAATTATTTTTATTTAAATAATATCTCCTATATAAAAATAATAATAACTCAGAACTTTAAAATTAAGCAATAAATTTCAAACTCTATTAAATTTTACTTTATTAATTTAATTTTTAAAATTTAGACTGTAAATTTTAAATTATAATATTTTATTTGTATTTAAAAAAAAAGATGGTTAATTTTACCATCCTTTAATTACATATACTCTTATAATGCTTTTTCTTAAAATTAAATTTATTTATATACAATAAAAAAATAATTTATCTTCTTACTGTTGCATTTAAAGAAAGTTCAAAGTCTCCTTTTAAAGTATTAGGTTCATATTTTCTAATAAGACTACTTCCTGCTAAAGATCCATGACTTTCGAGTATTGTAACTCAATTTAAATTCACAATATTAGTTTCAATACCTGGTTTATCCTCTATTAGTTCAATTGCTATTCTTGTTGCAGATGCCTCTTCTGTAAATACCCTATCATCACTTTTATAATCTCAGGCATTGACATTGAATTCCTCTTTAGTTTTAATATTTGAAAATGATCAATATGGTTTCACTATATTTTCCTTTTCCTTAGGATTTGAATTAAAGTAATATTTATATTCATTTAATGTGTACACAAATATTGAATAAGAATCATTTATACCTAAGTCCAAAGTAATTATTTCTTTATGACGGAATTTTATTAAATCATAAATTTGATATTCAGTAATAATAAAGAAGTCACTCAAAATCTGTCAAGATGTAAAGTATTGGTTTTTGTCATATCCAGAAAGTGAAATATTTTTGTATTCAATGTTATCTATCTTAAAATCACCAATAAAATCTACTCTGTATTGTTTGTCTACTTTATCATAAACATAAAAGTTTAATTTCTGAACTTCTACATTATCTGAAATTAATAGTTTTTGATAAAAATTTTTATCAATATTATTGCCAGAACTATCTAATGCTCCAAATTTTGCCTCTAGTTTTTCAATATTTAAATCTATAATATTATTTTCTTTTTTATACTTTTGTCATTCAATTAAATTTTCTTGCATTTCATTTTTTCTATCATAACTTTTATTTGGTAAAAGTTCATTTTTATTATCTACTTCAAAATTTGAAGTAGATGTTTTCAATGAAAATTTATCATTTGTTGTTAAAGAATCTTCATCATTGTTTATTGTAAATGCAGTAACTTGATTTACAGACGCTAGCCCTAAGCCAAAAATAGCTAAAGTGTTTAAAAGTTTTTTCATTTGTTTATTTTCCCTTCTTTCAAATTCCCACCCACATCCATTACTTTATATAATTTAATTTTATAACAAATATAATAAAAAAATAAAGGTATTAAAATTTTAATAAACTTTTAAAAAATAATTTTGTGAATTAATGTTATATACTATATTATTTTGTTTTTAAAAAATTTAGTACGTATTAAATTTTTTGAGATATAAACTGACTAAAATAAAAATCTCCATTCTTTATTTTAAATGGAGATAAAATTCATATTAATTTTTATTTTATATTTTCTTTTTTTTCTGTCTTGACTCTCCAAAGCTTTATGAATTGATTCCATATTAATTGGTAGCTTTATAAGATTTACTAATGGTAAATTATTTTTAATTAAATATAAAAATAAATAATTAATTTGACGATAAGTTTGTGCTGCAATTACTAATGAGTTTTCATCGGCATCAAATTTAAATGATAATATATTTTCTTGTAATAAATAATTTCTAAAAGATTGAACATCAAAAATATCTTTTATAAAAATTTTATATTTTGAGTAAATACCTAAACTTAATTTTGACCCTTCAAATATTTTTTTACCATTTTCCAAAATTATATAATTATCAATTATATCTGAAATTTCATCAATATTGTGAACAGTGATAATTACAGTTTTGCCTTGTTTTTTATAATCTATTAATAAATTTTTAACCTTATTTCTTCAATATGAATCTAAATTTGCTCCAGGTTCATCCATAATAATAATTTCTGGATCTTTTATAAAGCAAAGAATTAAATTCATTCTATTTTTCATTCCTCATGAAAAATCTCTAACTCTTTTTTTCTATGATCTCAAATATCAAAATATTGCATTCAATATTTTACTTTTTCATTAATCTTTGACTTTTTAATTCCCATCACTAATCCAGTATCTTTTAGAAAATTAAAAGCTGAAATATCATGTAATGAAAAATCCATTTGAGTATAGTACCCTATTATACGATTTGATTTATGATAACTATGTGATTTTCTATTAATATTATTAATAGTTATCTTTCCTTTATATTTTTTGATTATTCCTAATAGAGAATTTAAAATAACAGTTTTACCACTACCACTTGAACCAAGTATTGCAGAATTTTTGATTTATGAATATTAAAACTAATTGGACCTACCTTATTAGTTTTAAACTTTTTAAATATTTATTAAATGTAATGAAATTTTCCATTTATATCTAACCTCTTTATTGTAAGTCTGCACCATTAAATTTATAGAATGCAATTGAAAATAATATTATAGTAATTGCAAATTGGGCTAGTAAATATCAATATGGTTCAATTCCCTTATCAAATGAAAGTTTATCAATTAAACCATCTTTAACTACTAAGTTATAAGTACTATAAGGTAGTAATAAATTCTTTTGTCGATCTAATGAAATACTTGATTTTACATCTGGGTCAAATCAAATATCATTGTAACTTAAACCAGAATAATAAGTGTAATTAACAAATAAGTTAGATAAAACATTAAAATGGAAAAAAGTATTATAAAAATTTCTTGTTTTAACATATTCATTTCAATCATTAGAATTTTTATTAATTTTGTAATTAGTAGCAATTACATAATTTGAAGTGTAATTAATGAAATAGTCCTCTAAAATCCTAACTGTAATCATTAAGGGATTATAAAGGGAAGAAAAAACTCTATTTGTTTTATCGGCATTGCTATCCATATCTGTTGTAACTACTCTAACTCCATCATCTTGTTGGATTTTTAGTCCACTTAAATTAATAAAGTTATTCTGGTAAATATCTTTTAAATAAGATCTTTTAAATCCCCTTTTATCTAAGTTGGGATTAGTTCCATTAAGTAACTCTATATAACCATTTTTTTCAACTTTTCTATTTCCTTGATCATCAACTGATTCTCAGCAAGTACCCACATTATCACAAGAGTCTATTTCTATGAAGTCATCAAATAGATAATAAAAGTTTTGCTGAAAATCTGGAAAATAACTTGTTATATTTTGATTAAATGCATATAACTCTTTTAAAATATTTAACTTATTATAACGATTTTCATCAACTTTATTTTCTTGCTCATTGTTTATTTTATTTTCCAATTTTTCAATACTAATGAATTTATATTTTAAATATGTTTCCAATATAATTTCATCTCCATATTTTCAATCTGAAATTTCAGAATCAAAAGGAACTGATGAAATCTTTGCATCAAATCTTATAGTTAGTGGTTGGTCATCAATAATTCCCAACTCATTTCAAATATCTTTTCTACTTTTTACATTTTCTTGTGTACTAAATGTACTTATTCTATATTTATTTTCTAAAAAGTAATCAAGAATATACTTACTCAAATTTGGATATGCAATTTTTGATTTTTCAACATTTGAAACTAGATCAAATGAGTTATAAACACTATCTGCTCTTAAAATTACATTACCTTCACTTCCAAAAAAAGAAAAATTCTTTGTTTTTTCAGAAGTTTTTAAAAATTGGTAAGGTAAAGAAGCAATAAAACTAAAAGCCATTATTAAAGTAATAATAATTATTGTAGCTTGAGGTGAAAATAATGCTAATAAAAATAATATAAAATTTGACAATAAAATTACTATTAGAAATAAATAAATTGTGTATACTGTTGAGATTTTAAATACTACTAGATTACCAAAATTGCATATAGCAATTATTAAATAGTTTATTGCAAATAATAAAAAACAATAAACTCAAATTACTATATTAGTAACAATAAAAAGCTTTGATCTTTTTAAATGTTGACTTGAAATTATATTTATTGTTTTATCGCTTTTTTTAATATAAAAGAAATAATTTAATAATCTCATCGAAATAAGAATTACAATTGCACATGTATGAATAAGTACGTAATAGTTGAAAATAATGACTTTCATATCTGATGTTGGAAAGGCCACTAATACTATTGCAACTAGTAAAGATAAACTTATTGAAATTAAATACATTACCAAAAAAGTTTTTTCTCTAATTATACTTTTGAATTGATATTTAAAAATAGTAAAAAAACTGATATTTTTTTTAACATCATTCATAACTATCTCCATTCTTTTAAAAGAATACTTTTGTTTTTTTAAAGTTTATTTAAAATTCGACTTTTAAAATTTAAATTTTAAAGCAAATTATTCAGTATTTGATGTACTAATAATTCTTTGTCCAGCGGCAAATTGATTGTAATTAACTTCCATTTTAAAATAATCAAATTCAATATTGATGTTTAATCTAAATTTTTTTGAGAAATTTCTATCTTTTGAAAGAGCAATTTCATACTTATCTGTCTTGTTAAGATATCTTTCAACATAAGGCATGTCACCACTATCATCTGCACTTCATGAGACATTAAATTTAAAATGACTTTGTTTTGAGTTATTTAAAAGTTGATTTCTATAATCAATTAATGATTGCTTAGTTAAATTTGTATACTCATTAATATTATTTCTTGATCCATATATCCCTAAATCATCTCATGCTTTAAAGACCTTTGAATTTGATTTAAAATAAAATAACACTGGTTTATAATTACTATTTGGTGTATATGTTGTTTGAAATACTTGGTTAAAAGCATTTCTTGCAACATTAATATTATTCATTATGTCACTTTCTAGCTCTTCTCTTGAAGTTATTGAGTTATTTTTAAAATAACCAAAATCTAAATTTAAATCTGGAATTTCTACATACATATCTTCATCAATTTTATAAGCAAGATTGGTTAAATTAATTTGTAACATCTTTAAAGAAGAATTAATTAAATCAGTCACTTCAGTAGTTTGATCTAAATTATTTGAAATACTATTTAATTTATTTTTTACTGCAGTTTTATATTGACTATCAGAAATGGCTTGAGTCTCATTCAAATATGATAAGTGACTCTCATTACTACTATTTCTAAAGAAAGCTTCAATAAATTCATTTCCTTTATCTTCATCATATTTGAATCCACTACTTCTGTATGTTTCGTAAGTGTATACATTATTAAATGAGTTGTTTTTAGCTAATTCCAAGTTAAGATCAAAATTAGTTTTAATAAAACTTACAAACTTTTCAATACCACTTTCACTATTTAAGTAACTTAAAATTTCACTATCTGTATTTTCTAAATAAGTTTTATTATTTAAAGTTAATTGAATTGAGTAAATTCTACTTACTTCATCTTTTATAAATTCCTCATTGACTTTTGAGTACATATTCTGAATGCTTTTCCCAATGTCAATGTTATCTGTTACAGTAATAATTGCAGGTATTTCTGATATTTTATATTCTTCAATTTGACCTAATTTATTTTTAAAATTAACTGATATTGAATAATTAAATTTAACTGTTCCAAATCACACTACATCAGTAATACTACTTGCTGAATATTTAGTAGATAAATCAATGTTTTCATTTGAAGATACAACTATTTCTTTAAAAACTGAATCAACATCTCCTAAAATTACTGAATATTTTTCTAAATTTTGCAAGTTATCAATTTTTGATTTCAATTAATTAACTTCTAAAATACTATAAAAATCATCAATAATATCTTGTCTTATTGAATCATCAACTTTTTTATTTTTTAATTCTCCCATAAAACTTGAGAACTTTGTTCTTTTAAAGAATTTCAAAGAGTTTTTGTCTTGTTCATCTACTATAAAGAAATTTTTACTTTTTTCTTTAATATGATTATTAACAATTTCATTAACCTCTTCTTTAAATTGTTTAATTAAAGATTCAATTGGATCCTCTTTTGGTTTACTATAATCATCTTTTTTATTTCCACAAGATATTACAGTTGCACTTGTTGATGCAACCATAGTTATTGCGCTTAATAGACTTAATATTTTTTTCATGTTTTCTCCTTAATTATACCCTTTTAAGAAAAAACAAATAAGTACATAACTTTTTAGTTGTATATTTTTATATTAATTGAAAAAAAAAAAAAAAACAATACAATATTATTAGAAGATTTTATTTGTATCATATAAGTGTTTGGAAAAAATAGTGCAGAATTATATCTATTAAAATATTATCTTATAGATAATTAAAAACCTAAAGTTACCTTTTTCTACTATTAATAAATCTACCAGTTATATATAAAAAGCCATACAAATTTGTATAGCTAAAAATATTAACTTTTCTTTATAAGAGACAATATTTTAATTATTATGAAAATACAATAAACTCTTTCTCATCTACATCTCTAGCTGCAACAATTATTTGATCTAAATCAATATAAAAATTAAAATATCCTAAATTTCAATACATTATTTGATAATTTTGTGAACTTGGATTACCATTTTTTTTAAAAGTTATTCCTTTACTATTTTCATAATAACTATTGTATTCCGTATTAAGACGATAATCATTAAGAATTGCACGAGTAACATTTCTAAAATCAAATTGATATATAGAATTTAATGGTAAATTAGCAAAATTAAGCATTTTACTTTTATTATTTTTTTGTTTATTTCCTCTTCTTAATCCTAATGTTGAATTTATTTGAGCAGTCTGACCAGAATTATCTTCAATTGTATCAAAACTTAATGATTTTGTGAAATCAGATTTTTTTAAAGCCATTAAAATATCTTCTTCAGAATTATATTCAGAGTATTTATAATTATAATCAACACCAAAAGTATGATGAAAAGCTTTGATTGAGTTTATAGAGAACTCATTAATATCATCTAACATTTCATCTGTTTTCGGGCTTAAATTAATCATATAATTAATAGCCAATTTAAAGTCAGGTAAATAATGAATATAAGAATCTTCAGTAAAATTAATTGTCAATCCAGTCATGTTTACATAACCCATTGAAAATGAACTATTATATTCCATTGTAGATTTAAATTGATTTACATCTACCTTTAATTCCTTAATAAAATTCTCCTTTAATATCTCGTAATCCCTTTTTCAAAGATAAAAGTTTTTTTCATTGAAATAATTTTCTCTTAATATATTTCTAGTTAAGTTATTTTCTGGATCTTTTCTAAAAATACTCTCTAAAATTAACTTTCCCTCTTGACTTTTATAATCAATTTTAATTGATTCATTATCCTTATACAATAAAAATTGCTACAAAAGATAGAGGTAATGTTGGCAATTTACTAAAATAATTAGCTTTAACAAAGTTAGTAAAAGATTCCTTAAATCCATTTGTTTGGGCAGTATTATTTCAATAATTATTTATTTCATTAGTTACATTTCCATAACCATCTAAATTATTTTTTGAACCCTTAATATTAGTTCAAAGTAAATTTGAGTATTTTTTAGCATCAGATTCTTTTGAAGAAAAATAATCTTTTGTAATATTTTCATAAAATTTATCAGATGAGGCTTTTAAAGTTGCATCATTTGTTAAAGTATATTTAAAAGAATCGCTAATTTTTAAAAGTTCAATTTCTTTTTCACCTTTGTATTGGATTTCTATTTTAAAGTCCAATACAACATTTGCTAGATATAGTTCTTCTTTTTCAATTGAATTAATCTCTAATGTTTGTCAATCAAAAATAATACCTTTATATAAAGTATTTACATCATTTAATATAGTATTATACTCATTAACAAGCTTTAATTCATTTAATTTTTTTTCTAACTCCCTAATGTCCAATATTCTAGTAATATCTTCAGCTAAAAGAGTTAAGTTTGTTTCACCTATTTCCTTTGCGTTTTTTCCCTTAAATTTTTTAATAGTAGCTTGATTTAAAAATTTATTATTATTAATAGTTAAGCCAATCATATTTTTATAAACATTGTTTTGCAAATGCTCTGCATATATTTTATTAACATCTTTTTCTAATTTATTTACAAGTGATTCATAATCAATTATTGGTGGTTCTGGATCAATATTACCACAAGCAATTACAGTTGCACTTGTTGATGCAACTAGTGCAACTGCTCCTAATAAACTTAATAATTTTTTCATGTTTTCTCCTTGATTATAAATACTAATAGAAGTCTAAAAATATTTTTAAAATATTGGAATATAAACGGAAATTTTAAAATAGACTCACAATTTATTTAACAATTAATTGTGAGTCTCTTATCTAAACAAGTGTATTTTTTCTATCAGCGTTTTAAGGTTTTAAGCTACTTTATTATAACTTTTTCAATCTCGATAATTTTCGAATACCTTTTTTATTTATTATTTTTGGCATAAAAAAACAACCTTTTATTGAGACGTTTAATCCCTTTAGATTGTCTAATCTTATTTTTAATTAAATTAATTTTTGATATCTCTATTTTCTAAGGCTTTATGAATTGACTCCATATTTATTGGTAATTTCACAAGATTAACTAATGGTAAATTATTTTTAATTAAATATAAAAATAAATAATTAATCTGACGATAAGTTTGTACTGCAATTACTAATGATTTTTCATAGGCATCAAATTTAAATGATAATATATTTTCTTGTAATAAATAATTTTTAAAAGATTGAACATCAAAAATATCTTTTATAAAAATTTTATACTTTGAGTTAAGATAAGTAAATTTATTATTTAATGGTAAATAAGTAATATTAGTCACTCAGCATTTATTCTTCTCATAAACTTCCTATTTTCTATTAACAATATTAGGTTCATGAGTAATACTTTTCTTTTCCTTAGGTTTTATAATCCTCTTTTTTAATTCTAATTCCTGAATACATCTTATATATTCTCCTTATTCTTGCTCTTTATTTTGACTAATCTTTATTTCCTTATTTTTTAAAAACATTCTTATTCTTGGACTACCATTAATAACTTTATATTTAAAAAATAGAAACTTTATTTCTTTTACAATATTAATGTCTATTTTTAGAATATGATCCTTTTTACAATTGCTAACTCACCTATAGTAACTTGATCAAGTAATTTTTAAAAATTTACATAAATCTGAAATACTATATTTAAATTCCTCTATGATTTTATAAATATAATTTATTTTTTTTATTTTCCATCCTCTCATCAACCTTTTTTATAACTTCATTTTTCATTTCTAAGCATTTAATCTTCTTTTTAAGAATTGCTAGTTTCTTATTTTTTGAATCTAAAGAATTTGGTCTAGCGCTAGAATGCTTGTTGTGCTTTCCTGTTTTTGAAATTAAACACTCAAATCTATATATTTTATAATTTATGCCAAACTTTCTTGTTGTTGAATAAGATACACCATATTCAATTGAAAGCTCTTTAAAAGTTCTATTTTCATTATAGTGTTTACTAACTCTTGCTTTTGTTTAATACTTAACATATTTTATTTATTATCTGTAAAATTTGATATATAAAAAAATTCTCTTTGTACACATTTTATGTTTTTTTAACATTATGTATACAAAGAGAATTATATTAATAAAAAATAGTTTGCAATATCTGCAAACTATTAAAATTTAGTTATAATATTTTCTTTGTAAAAAATATTTTTATAATTGATAAGAATGCATAAATTAAAAGTAATATTTATAATTAAAGATACAAATATTATTTATGAAAATACAATAAAGTATTTTTCTTCTTTTTTTGCTCCATCAATTATTTGATCTAAATCAAAATGCATATTTAAATAACCTAAATTTCAATAAAATAATTTTTCATTAACAAATGGTTCATTCATAGTTTCGCTATATGGTTTTGTAATTATTCCTTTTTCCCTATCATAAACTCTTCAATATTTACTACGAATTATAATGTTAGGCACATCACCACTGTAGTTAGTACGTCTAGAATCAAATAAATATAACGAACTTGATGGTAAGTTTGATAAATGTAAAAGATCATTTCTATAAGATTTTAAATTATTATTATCTAATGATAAAACTGGATTCATATTCTCCATTCCACCCACTCCAACAAGATTAAAATCCATTGCATCTGTAAATTCAGATTTCTTAAGAGCCATTAAAATATCAT
Source organism: Spiroplasma endosymbiont of Cantharis lateralis (assembly GCF_964030855.1). Taxonomy (NCBI): domain Bacteria; kingdom Bacillati; phylum Mycoplasmatota; class Mollicutes; order Entomoplasmatales; family Spiroplasmataceae; genus Spiroplasma; species Spiroplasma endosymbiont of Cantharis lateralis. Next base: position 13,814 of record NZ_CAXIQF010000007.1, on the reverse strand, counting down.
CTTTGGAGTTATTATTATCCAAATATTTATAATCATAATCTACACCATAAACTGCATGAAAAGCCTTAATTGAATTGATAGAAAACTCAGTCATATTATCCAACATTTTTTTTGAGTTTTGATTTGAATCAATTATATAATTAGTAGCTATTTTAAAGTCAGGTAAATAATGAATATATTCTTGATCAGGAAAATTAATTGAAAGTCCAGTTAAGTTGACATAATTCATTGAAAATGATTTTTTATATTCCTCAGTTTGTTTAAACTCTTCATTTAAGTTTAAATTTAGTTCTTTAATAAAATTTTCTTTTAATCTATCATATTCCTTTTTTCAAACCTTAAGATTATTTTCAGTAAAATAATTTTCTCTTAATATAAATTCTGTTGGATTAATGTCAGGATTTTTTCTAAAAATACTTTCCAACATTAATTGACCTTTTTCAGTTTTATAATCAAATTTAATTGATTCTTTATAATCATAAGATCTTGTATGATTAATAGAATTAAATAGAGATGTTTTACTTAATTCTGAACCTTTGTAAAAATTATCTGTTTCAAAAGATAGTGGTAACGTTGACAATTCACTAAAATAATTAGTTTTGATAAACTTAGTAATAGACTCTTTAAAGCCATTATTTTGTGCGGTATTATTTCAATAATTATCTAATTCTTCATCAATATTTCCATATCCATCTGATTCACTTTTTGATACGTTAATATCATTTCAAAGTAAATTTGAGTATTTTATGGCATCTGAGTCTTGTGATGAAAAATAATCCTTTGTAATATTTTGATAAAAATTATCAGATGATTCTTTTAGTGTTGCATCATTTGTTAAAGTATATTTAAAAGAATCATTAATTGTTAAAAGTTCAATTTCCTTTTCGCCTTTATATTGAACTTCTATTTTATAGTCTAATAAAACATTAGCTAAATATAATTCTTTACTTTCATTTGTATTAATATATAAACTATTTCAATCAAAAACAATTCCTTTGTATAAGGTATTTACATCATTTAAAAGAATATTATACTCATTGACAAGTTTTAATTTATTTAATTCAGTTTCCAATTGACTAACTTCTAATATTCTATTAATATCTTCAACTAAAAGATCTAAGTTTTTTTGTCCAATTTCATCTGCATTTTTACCCTTAAATGTTTTTATAGTAGTTTTATTTAAAAACTTATTCTCCTTCTCGCCAATAGTTAAACCAATTAATTTATCATAAACATTATTTTGTAAATGATCTACAAAAATTTTATTAACATCTTGATTAAGGTCTTTAACTAGTTTGTCATATTCTATTCCCGGTGAAGGCTTAGTTTCACCATTTCCACATGCAACTACAGTTGCACTAGTTGTAGCAACTAAACTAACTGCTCCTAATAAGCTTAATAATTTTCTCATAATTTCTCCTTTGATTATTTTATAATCATAGATTTTACTATATACTTATTTAAAAAAAAACCTAGGATTTTAAATACTAATAGAAGTTTAAAAAGATTTTTAAAATACTTGCATATAAATGGTAATTTTAAAAGAGACTCATAATTAATTGTTATATAAATTGTGAGTCTTATATCTAAATAAGTGTAACTTTGATTATTATTTATCTATAAAGTGAATTTTTTGATTTAAATTTAGAATTCTTTAATTAATCAAAAATATTTCCATAATTTCATAAAAGCAAGTATTTTTGCTATCATCTTTTTAAGGATTTAAGTTACTTTATTCTAACCTTCTCAATTTCGATATTTTCTAATATCATTTTTTATTTATTATTTTTGGCATAAAAAAACAACCCTTTATTGAGACGTTTAATCCCTTTAGATTGTCTAATCTTATTTATAATTAAATTAATTTTTGATATCTCTATTTTCTAAGGCTTTATGAATTGACTCCATATTTATTGGTAATTTCACAAGATTAACCAACGGTAAATTATTTTTAATTAAATATAAAAATAAATAATTAATTTGGCGATAAGTTTGTGCTGCAATTACTAAAGAATTCTCAACTTCATCATACTTAAATGATCTAATATTTTCTTGCAGTAAATATTTTCTAAATGCTTCCACATCAAAGAAATCTTTAATAAATATTTTGTATTTTGGATATAAACTTAATTCGTCAGTTGAACCTTCAAATATTTTTTTACCATTTTCCAAAATTACATAATCATCAATAATATCTGAAATTTCATCGATATTATGAACAGTAATTATAATTGTCTTACCTTGATTTTTAAACTCAATTAATAAATTTTTTACTTTATTTCTTCAATAAGAATCTAAATTAGCTCCAGGTTCATCCATAATAATAATTTCTGGATCTTTTATAAAGCAAAGAATTAAATTCATACGATTTTTCATTCCTCATGAAAAATCCTTTACCTTTTTCTTACGATGTTCTCAAACATCGAAATATTGCATTCAGTATTTTACTTTCTCATTCACTTTATTATTTTTTACACCCATTATCATACAACTATCTTTTAGGAAATTATAAGCAGATATATCATGTAAAGCAAAGTCCATTTGAGTATAATAACCAATCACTCTATTTGATTTATGATATTTTGGTGACTTTCTTTTTATATTATCAATTGTTATTTTACCTTTATATTTTTTAATTATACCTAATAAAGAATTTAAAAGAACTGTTTTTCCACTACCACTTGTACCTAAAAGACCTGAAATTCTTCCTTTTCCAATTTGAAAACTTATTGGTCCAATTGCATTGGATTTAAATTTTTTAATAAATTTGTCAAAGACAATTAAATTTTTCATATTTTGCCACCCCTTTTTCTTTATTATTGTAAATCTGAAGAATTAAATTTATAAAAAGCAATAAAATATAGAACTAAACTAATCGCAACTTGAGCTATTAAATACCAATATGTATCTATACCTTTATCATAAGATTGTGGATCTATTAAACCATTTTTTACCGTTAGATTATAAGTTTTATATGGCAATAGTAAATTTTTTTGTGATTCTAATTCAATATTAGATTTTAAATTTGGATCAAATCAAATATCATCATAGCTCATTCCAGCATAATATGTATAGTTTACAAGTACATTTGATAAGAAATTAAAATTAAAGAATGTATTATAAACTGTTCTTGTAGAAAGATATTTCTTTCAATCTTCAGTTGATTGATCAAGTTGGTATGTTGTTGCAATAACATAGTTTGAAGTATAATTTATAAAATAGTCTTCCAATATTCTAGTAGTAAACATTAATGGATTATAAATTGATGAGTAAAAGTTTTCACTTGAGTTATAGTTTTCATCCATATCCCCTTCAATAATTCTCTCTCCATCACTTCGTTGAATTCTTAATCCATTTAAGTTCATGAAGTGATTTTGATAGATGTCTCTTAAATAAGATCTTTTAAAACCTCTTTTTGCAGGTAATATTTCCCCTTCATAAGTATTATTTGCACTATTAATTAATTCTATATAACCATTTTTTTGTGTAACAACATTTCCCTGTTCATCAGTTGATTCTCAGCAAGTACCAATATTATTTGTATCACATGACTCAAGTTGAATATAATCATCAAATAAATAATAAAATTTTTCTTGAAAATTATTTATATATGAATTAATGAAATTATTAAATTCTAATAATTCACTTAAAATATTAAACTTATTATAACCATAAGTGCTTGGATTAGTATTTTCAATTAAAGTTTCCAATTCTTTTATACTAATAAACTTATATTTTAAATAGGTTTCTACTCTTATTTTATCATCATATTTTCAATCTGAAATTTCAGAATCAAAAGGAACTGATGAAATTTTTGCATCAAAACGAATTTTTAAAGGTTCATCATCAATAATACCTAAATCATTTCAAAGTCTTTTTCTATTATCTATATTTTCATCTGTATTTATTGTACTAATTCTATATTTTTGCTCTAAAAAATGATCAACAATATACTTACTTAAATTTGGATATGCAATTTCAGATTTATTTACATAAGAAACTAAATCAAATGAGTTATAAATACTGTCTACTTTTAAAAGCACATTACCTGATTGTCCAGAAAAAGTTAAATTTTGTGTCTTTTCTGATGTTTTTAAAAATTGATAAGGTAATGATGAAATAAAACTAAAAGACATAATTAAAGTAACTATAACTATTGTTGCTTGTGGAGAAAGAACAGCTAATAAGAATAATATAAAATTTGATAATAGTATTATAATTAAAAATAAATATAATGTATAGACAGTTGCTGCTTTAAAAATAACAAGACTACTAATATTTGCTATTGCAATAATTAAATAATTAATTGTAAATAATAAAAAGCAATAAACTCAAATAACTGCATTTGTTGCAACAAAAATCTTTGACCTTTTCAAATGTTGAGTTGAGATTATGTTTATTGTTTTATCTGTTTTCTTAACATAAAAAAAATAATTTAGCAATCTCATTGAAATTAGAATTACAATTGCACATGTATGTATTAGTACATAATAATTAAAAACTATCATTTTCATATCTGATGTTTTGAATATCATTAAAATAATACCTACAAGAACTGATAAACTAATTGATATTAAATACATTATTAAAAAAGTTTTTTCTCTAAAAATACTTTTAAATTGATATTTAAAAATAGTAAAAAAACTTATATTTTGCTTAATATCTTTCATATATTTTACCCTTAAAATCAAGTTTTAATAAACGACATAATCTAGATATATTATTTTCTAGTTTATGAAAATTAGAAAAACATAATTATTTTACCCTTTATAAAATATAATACTAGAATTCCAATAAAAAATCAATAGCAAGTTGTAAATAACATATGATATTTGTAAATAACATATGATAATGTCTCAATGTATAACAAATAGAAATGTCCCAATATTTATATAAATATTGATATCCTCCAATTACAATTAAGTATTAGAGGTAACAAATTATGAAATTAAAAAGGAAATTAAGTTATATGGAGAATTTAAAATATAAAACAATTAAAAAAGTTATTTCTGGGGAAATAACAAAAATGAGAGCAGAGCAAATTCTTAACTGCACACGAGGAACAATTAATAGAAATATTAAAAGATTATCAAATGAAGGTATATCTGCATTTATACATAAAAACTGAGGTAAATTATCAAATAGATCTACACCCTATGAAATTGAACAAAAAATATTAAATTTGAGAAATGAAAAATATCATGACTATAATCTAGTTCATTTCAAAGAATCCTTAGAAGAATATGAAGATTTAAAAGTTAGTTACACTTACTTAAGAGATTTATTATTTAAAAATGAGGTTTACTCCCCTTATATGCACAGATCAACTAGAAAAGAATTAATTAGACAATTAAGACAAAAGTCCTTAGAAAATAAATTAACAAATAAGGAACAAGAGTTTTTTAAAGATAAGATTATTAGTTTAGAAGAATGTAGACCCATGCAAAATAGAAAGGAATATTTTGGAGAAAGAATTCAAACAGACGCATGTAGCCATAATTGAGTAACCAATGAAAAATGATCGCTACATGCTTTCATTGATGACTCAACAGGAAAAGTATTAGCAGGTTATTTTGATTATCAAGAAACATTATTTGGATATTATACAGCTACAAAACAAATGTTTCTAAATTATGGAACTCCTGAGGAAATACTTACAGATTAAAGAACAGTATTTTATTATAAGACAAAAGAAAAAGAGTCTACTGAAACAGACTCTAATATACAGTATGCCTTTACGTGTCAACAACTTGGAATTAAGCTAACAAGTACTAGTTGCGCGCAAACCAAAGGCAAGATTGAACGTCTTTGAGGTTCTTTTCAAAAACGACTTCCCCAAGAACTAAGACAATTCAATATCAAAACTATTGAGCAGGCCAATGATTACTTAATTAATGTTTTCATACCTAATTTTAATCACAAGTTCTCTACTCAAATTGATAATAACAAAAATAAAATGAAAATTTGAAATAAAAATACGGATATTAATTTTGTTTTAGCTAGAAGAGAAGAAAGACAAGTTCATAAAGGTGGAATAATTAAATATAAAACAAAAACATATTTAACATATGATGGATACGATATAACAACTTTTGCAAGTAAAACAAAATTACTAATAACTGAAACATATGATAATGAGCTCTATGCAAATTATACAGATAAGTTCTATAGATTAGTGGAAGTCAAAACTAAAAATACACCAGTTGGTCAGGTTAATGAAGTTAAAAAAACTGAGTCTAAAATTAAAAAACCTAGTGTTCCATCTAATCACTTTAGATATACAAATTATATTTACTTTTCTAAAACATGAAAGGAACAATATAAAAATCGTAGATTTACAGTTTAATAAATCTACGATTTTGAGACATTTTCATTTGTTATTGACATTATGAGTAATAAGCGATTATGTCCCTACATATTAACAAGCGACTTTGTCCTCCTTTATAATCAATAAATGGAGGTTTTATGAAAGGACTACTATTAAATACCATGAAACAAGAACAACTAAGATTAATTAAACAATTATCTTTAAGAAAAGACTCTATTAAAAATACAGCCTTTAAATTAGGTTATAGTGTTAGACACACAAGAAGAAAACTTAAAGAATATCAAGAAATTGGAGCAAAAGTTTTTATTCATAAAAATACAAATAAAATACCTATAAATAAAATTTCACAGTTATTTAAAGATGAAATAATTGAACTATTTCAAACAAAGTATTATGACTTTAGTATTAAACATTATTGAGAACTAACTTGAAAAAAGAAAATAAGTTACTCTGCAATTAGGCACATATTAATAGAAGAAAATATTTTAATTGAGACTCTTAACAGAAAAACAAAAAAAGATATTCGTAAAAATTTAAAGGCCGGAAACCAAGAAAATTTAACAAGCGAGTATCTTTCAAAATCAATTATAACAAGCAAACCCCATCCTACGCAAAAGAAAATTGTAAAATTTGGAGAGATATTTGAAACTGATGCTTCAAATCATCAGTGAATTAAAAATTTAAAATGTCATTTGCATATTGTAATTGATAAAGCTAGTAAAAGAATTTTGGCAGGCTATTTCAGCGAACAAGAAACTACTGAAAGTTATTATAATATCTATAAAAAAGCCTTTAAACATTATGGTTTACCAAAATTAAATGTTAGTGATAATCGAAATGTTTTTAGTAGTAAAAATAATCGTGATCACTTTGGTGATAGTGTTTCAAATACACAATTACAATTTATTTTTCACTCTTTAGGAGTAAATACAAAAACAACTTCAATTCCCCAAGAAAAAGCATTAGTTGAAAGAACTTTTGGAACATTACAAAGAAGATGACCTCAAATAATTAGACTCTTAGATTTAAAAAATATTGATCAGTTAAATGATTATTTACCCCATCTTATTCAATAATACAATCAAGATTTTTCAATACCTTTAGACCAATTAGAATCAGTAACTAGAAAGTTTGATCAAGATGAAGATATTGTTTTCTCTTATCGAAGTGAAAGAATTATTGATAATGGTCATAGTATTAGTTTTAAAAAAGATAAGTGATTTATATGTAAGGGCTATACTCCAATTTACTTTAAACCAAAATTAAAAGTAATGATTATGGAAACAATAAATAAAAAACATTATGCATTAATTGGAAATGACATTTACAATCTTATTCAAGTTGAAGATGAACGCTTACATGGAAATATTAAAACACTATCTAATGAAGAATTTGAAACTACTAAAGTACCCAAAATTGACTCTCCTTGGAAAGCAACTAACTGATATTTTTTTTGATAGAAAAAGAAAAAATACAAGATCTATTTATTAGATAAATCTTGTATTTTGGGACATAATCGCTTATTATCTACATAAAATGTTGATCATTATTAAATTTATTACCAAATATTAAATAAAAATACTTTTTGACTCATCTATGTGTTTGTTCTACAAATTGATTACCTTTAAATCTTGATGCTGAATTTGATCTAATTATATTATGCTGCTTACAAAATTTTTCTGTTTCTTTACTTGTAAATGCAGAACCTAAATCACTATGCATAATAATTTTCTTTATTCTAACTAAATCCATTTTTCTTACTAAACCTTCTAGCATTTCAAGAGTTACTAGTATATTTTCAGAGTTGCCAACTGAATATGAACTAATTTCATTAGAGTAAAAGTCATATGCAGGTAAAAATAAGCGTTTTGTTTTAACTCTTCCAATATAAATATTTTTAAATCATGTACCATCAATTCCAATCTTTTCTAAATATTTATTAGAGCTATAATCTCCTTTTATAAGATCTAATGAGGTTATATTTCTTATGAGTACTTATTCCCATTCTTGTTTTTGATTTAGAGGATGCTATTTCTTTTTTTAATTTTAATAAAACATCTGTTCTAAGTTCAATAATTGTCTCTCTAGAAAGATTTATATTGAAGTCTTTTAATATCTTTAATCTAGCTTTTTCAGCACCAAATATACCGTCCTTCCTTGAATAAATACTTTCTACAGCCTCTTTGGCATGAAGATGATATTGTCTTTTATATTCGGGTTTTCCTCTTTTAATTCAATTAGTATAACTACGATAACCAACATCATAAATTAGAATAGTTTTTTTTGCATCATTTCCCATTAATGATAATTCATATACTGTTTGATATATCTGATTTATATCTTTTTTTGTATATGTCTTTTTATTAACCTTTTGATAACCTATTAGAAATGATGCTATGGACTTTTTTAATAACTCACCTTCCTTCTCTGCTTGTTCTCTTTTCTTCTTTTCCTTCTTAAGTTCTATTAAATAAGCACTTCGTTTAATTTGTTCTTCTAATTCAAAAAGCCTCTTTTTCAATTCTTTATTCTCTTTACTATATTTGCTAACTTTATTTTTAAGTCTAACTTTATTGGTTTTATTAAGTTTTTTCCTATCAAATACTTTAATATCAGATGACTCATGATATTTTTGATATCAATCTAAAATACTTGAATTAGCTTTTAGATTATATTTAATTGCAATATCTTTTAATTTAATTCCATTAATATAATCATTAACAACTTGAATTTTTAACTCATTTGAATATTTCATTTAGATACAACCTTTCTTGCTAATACAATTATAATCTTGTTCGGAATTATAAAACGCAAAAATTGGGAGACCTATGTACTTAGACCCCCCATACCATTAACTTTTTTAATGTTAACTTTAACAATTTCAATTACCTGATTATTCATATGAAATATTAAAGTAACTGAACTTATTACAGCTTTATTAGTATCAAAAATTGTACTTGATTCTATGCAATCAATTAATTCAACAGATATCTATGAAATAGTTCAAGAAATTGGAGTTCAAATTACACAAGATCAATTAGAACAAATGCTTAGTACAATATCACTAGGTTCTAATGTCTATGAACAAATCATTCAAAAGTTTTTTTATGATTTTGTTTATTATGATGGTAACAAACTTTATATTAAGATTTTAGGAGGGCTTTTAAACTATTCACTCTTGCCTATTCAATGATTGTTGATGTTATTTTTGTTGTTATACTTTCTTACTTAAACTTTATTGTAAGTGGCTATATTGCTCAAGCATATGAAAATCAATTAAAAGATAAATTAATTAATAAAATAGTTAATCAAGATTTAAATTATTTTAATTCTAATAAAGCAGGTCAATTGATCTCAACTATTGTTAAGGACAGTTCAATTGTGGCTTCCTTTATTAAAGAAGCTCCAATTATTTATTTACTTTTAACAGTTACAATTCTATTTTCAGCTATTCTAATGTTTAATATTAGTTGAAAATTAGCACTTTGTGTCTTTGGATTATTATTAGCATTTATGATAATAATCTTTATCACTATTTTAATATCAAATAGTGCTACTAAAAAAAATAGCAAAATTACACAAAATTTAGACAACGATATTAGTGAAAAAATTTACAGTATTAGATTAATAAAATCTATGAGAACATTTAAAAATGAGAAAAAGCATTTTAATGAAATGATTGAAAGAGTTTCAAAAAAAAGAAAAGAAAAAATTATTTGCTTCAGAAGTCCCTTCTGCATTAATAATTGGAGGGATTGGTAGTTTCTCAATGGCTTCTATTATCTTTGGAGTATTTCTATTTTATAATAATACTCAATCCTTAATCAGTATTATTACTACTTTTACAACAGGTGTATTGTTATGATATTTCCAATTATGCAATTAAGACAAGTGATTTCAGCTGTTCACAATGCCAGAATTTCAGCTAACAATGTTAGTGAACTTCTAAAAAGTGAAATTACTATTGAAAAATTTAATGAAAAAAATAATTCTACTGAACTAAAAAATATTGATTTTATGTATCCTGATACTGATAAGCATGTTATTAAAGATTTAAATGTTACATTAGTCAAAGGTAAAAAATATGTTTTTGTTGGACCAACAGGAAGTGGGAAATCTACAATAGCAAAATTATTATTGCGCTTCTATGATCCTCATCAAGGAGAAATTCTAATAAATAATAAAATGAAATTAAAGGATTTAAATATGAAAGCATGATTAGATAAGATTGGTTATGTCGATCAACAGTCACAAATTTTAAGTAGTACTATCTTTGAAAATGTTGCCTATGGATTAGAAAATAAAAGTAATGAAGAAATTATTGAAGCTGGTAAAAAGGCAAAAATTCATGAATTAATTATGCAATGATCAAATCAATATGAAACAATTCTATCTGAACGTGAGGCACAATTAAGTGGTGGTCAAAAACAAAGGCTTGTAATTGCAAGACTTATTTTAAAAAATCTTGAAATATTAATTTTAGATGAAACTACAAGTGCACTTGATAGTATTGTTAAATCTGAGATTCAAAAAGAAGTTAGAAAAACTAATGGAAGGAATAACAACAATTTCAGTTGCCCATCGATTAAGCACAATTAAAAATTTTGATGAAATTTATGTATTAGAACAAGATCAGGGAATTGTTGAAACTGGAAACTTTGAAAAACTTATATCTATAGAAGGTTTATTTAAAACTTTATATCAACTATCAAAATAGTTTATTAAAAAAGCAGATTTTAAATCTGCTTTTTTAATATCTAATTCCCATAATAAATATTTACTTTTTATATATTAGTTATAAAAAATATAAATTTATTAAAATCTTGCTATCTAATTATGAGGTGGAGAATCTCAAATTTCTATATCATAGTCAACATTATTAGGATCTCCATTTCAAAGTTTTTTACTTGAATTCAAACTGCAAAGGTAGCCTCTTCATTATAATAAAATTCATTAAAGAAAAGAGATAAATAATTTGGATGATTATCATATCTATTTCTAATTGTTGCATCAATTTGAGTTACAATTAAATTTTGTTCTTCAATTGTGTATTCAAAGTATTCGGGTGCTGCTAACATTAATAATTCTCTTACTATGTTTATAAAAGGTTGATTATTATCTTTTCCAATACAAATCATATTAGCTTAGGTGCTTCTCTATTTATATAGACTTCCATTCCTCAAAAGTCATTATGAAAGTCTTCATAAATAATTCTTGTTAAAAATGGACTTCCCCCTATTGAAGGAAACATTCTCTCCTTTGAAAGATTTTTTTCTCTTGCTAATATTTTTTTATTGTATACATTCTCAACCTCTTTTAGTTCTAATGTATTAAAAAAGCTATTTTATTATTTAATTAAAATTAAAAGTCATAGATGTTTCTTCAAAAAAAGGACAATAATTTTGAAAATGATGTTTATTTTCTAATCAAATGTCATATTTATTTTTAAATTCAGAGTTTTATCTAAAAATTAATTTAACTTCAGTATCATTAATTAGAAAAATGGATGGATCTAACTTTTGATAAGTAAATGTTTCTTGTAATTCTGTATTTAAATAATACTCATTTTCATTATTTCCATTCCATTTTAAATCATAGGTTTTAAATGATTGATATAAATCTGATCCATTAAAAGCTTTTGAGTAGTTATATCTTTGATAGATTTCATTATATTCATCAATTAGAATTCCATCCATTTTAGAATCAAGAAAAGAAAGATAAGCAAAATCTTCTTTGAGCATTGAGATATTTGATGCAAATCTTGGCATGGAATAATAATTCATTAATTCCCCACTCTCAATTGTCTTTCTTTCAAAAGGTTCAGATAAGTTTAAAGCTTTACTAAATTTTATATCAGAGTATATTTCCTGTTCTAACTATTGTCTTTTTGCTGTGTCAAAATTGCTACTTCTAAACCAATAATTCATCATTCATAACCAGGTGAATCATATCTCCTTTCCTCCACTTTTATAAAAACTCCATCAATTTGATAATTGACATATTTAAAATCATGACTTATTATTGCTTTAGATATCTTCTCTTTTGCTTTGGTATTTTTGCTATAAGAAAAGTCTAAAATTGAAGTAGATAAAAAAATCTCCACATCTGTATAATCCAATTTTGGATTAGCTCTAAAAGCATTGAATAAAAAATTTACAGTTCATTGATCTAAAGATAATTGATTAACTCGTGATATATAAGAATCACTTTTATAGGCTATAAATTCTTTATAGCTTCTTATTACATCTGAATAATCACAAGAGTTACTATTCAGTTGTAGATTAATTTTATTTGATATTTTAATATCTTCTTTTGAATTTTCACTCAAGAATTTTGAAGTAAGTTAACTGATGATAGTGATAAAATTCCGAAGAGATTTAATAATTTTTTCATATATTAATTGTAATTTCTCTTTCTTTCATAGCCCGCCCAACATCCCTAATTGATAAATGCAATATTTTTATTATATATTTACTAATTAAAGATATTCTTTTAAATTAAAAACTTAAAGTACTTTGATTACTTATTAAATATAAAAAAACATTTAATAAACTATTAAATGTTTGAATCAAATAAAAATATTTTCATTTATATTTTTATAGGTATATAAATTAATTCTAAAATATTAGATAAATATATTTTGCATTATATAAAAACTATTATCATTAAATGCTAAGTTTTTGATTCTAAAGCTTTATTAATTGACTCCATATTTACTGGTAGCTTCACTAAATTTTTTATTGGAATATTTTTCTTCAAGAAAAATAAAAATAGTCAATTAATTTCCTTTGTATTATTTGTAGCAATCACAATTGAATTTTCTTGTAAATCAAATTTAAAACTTTTTATATTTCGTTTATTTAAAAATGATCTTAGTTCTTCAACTTCAAATTCAGAATCTAAAAATACTTTATATTTATTATAAATATTTAATTCTTCCTTTGATCCCAAAAATATTAGTTTTCCTCTTTCGATGATAATATAGTCATCAATTATATCAGTCATCTCATCAATATTATGAACTGTAAAAATAATTGTTTTTCCTTCATTTTTAAATTTAATTAATAAGTTTTTAACCTTATTCCTTCAAATTGAATCTAGATTTGCTCCTGGCTCATCCATTATAATTATATTGGGTTCCTTTAAAAAGCATAAAATAAAATTTATTCTATTTTTCATTCCTCATGAAAAATTTCTAAGACTTTTATCCTTTGATTCTCATAAATTAAAGTACTCCATTCAGTATTTAACTTTTTCATTAATTAACTCTTTTTTAACTCCATAAATTGATGCCATAGTTTTTAAAAAATTATATGCTTTCATGTCATATAATGAAAAGTCCATTTGGATATAAATTCCAATTTGTTTATTTAAAATATGATTACCAATTTTTTTTCTGATTATGATTATCGATCAAAATATCACCACTATATTTTTTTGTAGCTCCAATTAAGGAGTTTAAAATCACTGTTTTACCACTACCACT
>NZ_CAXIQF010000006.1:0-52278 GCF_964030855.1 Spiroplasma endosymbiont of Cantharis lateralis | reverse complement strand
TATGCAAATTATACAGATAAGTTCTATAGATTAGTGGAAGTCAAAACTAAAAATACACCAGTTGGTCAGGTTAATGAAGTTAAAAAAACTGAGTCTAAAATTAAAAAACCTAGTGTTCCATCTAATCACTTTAGATATACAAATTATATTTACTTTTCTAAAACATGAAAGGAACAATATAAAAATCGTAGATTTACAGTTTAATAAATCTACGATTTTGAGACATTTTCATTTGTTATTGACAGGGCCTTGCTTTCTAAAAACATAAAAAATAATTTTCTATTATTAACTTATTTAATAAATTTTATATTTATCTCAAATTTTGAAAATGAGACTTGTTGTATATTTTGAAAATTTCTCAGAAGAATAACAAATAGGAACTGAAATAAGTGTTGTGCCAATTAAAATTATTAAGGCGTATACTATATTTCTTATAAGTACTGGACTAAAATTTAAGAAGTTGTTATTAAATAATTTCTCCATAAATATTATCTGAATAAGATAATGAAATAAATAAACATATAATGATAATTTTCCAAGATAATCAATAAACTTATTACTATATGATGGAATAGATAAGAAAATTAAAAATAATGGAATAGACATAAGAAATGTAATAATATTTGATGTACTCATTGAAATTTTATAATTTATTACATTCATGTTGTAATACATAATAGGAATGTAAATTAGAAGAAATAAGAACATTGGAATAAGGAATTTTTTAATACCCTCTAAATTATAATATCTCTTAATTCAGGCTCCAATTAAATAAAAAGTAAACATATAGAATAAATTAAACATTGTAAATACTTGTCCAAATCTATATAGAGAAGTTGTTGCAGAAGAAAAAATAAATAATAAACATATTGATATAAATAAAAAAGTTGATGTAGTTTTGTTCACAAAGTCATTTAGATATTTAATAAATGGTTGTAATAATAGAAAACATCAAATATATCATCAATCTCTACCACCAAGAAATAAATTATTTACATGACCAAGTATATTTGTAAAATTATTAATTGAAAGACAAACTATTGTATTTATTATTAAACAACACATTACAATCATAAAAAGTTATAAAAAGTTATAATTTTTACTATCAACTTTAAAATATCCAGTAATAAGTATGAAAACGCTCATAGAAGCTCCAATAATTGGCTCTAAAAAAATAATATTTTGATAACCGAAAGCAGTTCAATCATGGTACAAAATAATTAAAAAAGCCATTAAATATTTAACCAATTGTAGATTACTATTATTTCTTCTCATAAATTCCCTTAAAATTTCATTTCATAATTTATTATATAGTAAAAGAGCACATAAATGTGTTCTTCTAATAATTAAATACTAAAGTCTTATGTAGCTCCAACATTTTTTCAGTTGAAGTAAAGTGATCAACTATCTGTAAAGCAAATTGTAAAGCCCCACCAATTGAACTTCCAGTAATGAAGTTTTTATCAGCAATTGCAGATATATGAGGTTTCTTAATTGCTTTTTCTAAATTAGAGGTGCACCCAGGATAATGTGTAACTTCAATCCCATCAACTAATCCTAATTTACCCAATATCTCTGGAGCAGCACAAATAGCTGCAATAACTTTATTCGCCTTTGCATGTTTTTCAAGTGCACTCATTAAAATTTCACTTTCTTTTAAATGATCAACACCAATTCTTCCACCAGGTAAAATTAAACAATCATATTCAGAAAAATTAATATCATTAATTAATTTATCTGCCATAATTTCAATATTTCAAGCACCCTTTACTTGTTTTGAATCGTTAATTGATACTATATCAACAACAGGAAAACTTTTAGGAAATAATTTTTCTGCTCTTCTTAAAACATCTACTGTCGCAACAACTTCTGTATCTTCAAAACCATTAGCAACAAAGATAGCTACTTTTGCCATTTTTTATTCCTCTTTTCTTTTAATATTATACTACTATTTTTTATATATAATATTTATAGGTGATTTCTATGGGAACTATTAAAAATTTAATACTAGTAACAAAAATATTTAAAAAAGATAAAAATAAAGATTTATTTAAAGAAAATAGTTCTTCAAAACTAATCCACAATCAAGAACTATTAGAAATAAATATAAGAACTATTAGAAATGTTTCTAAAAAATTTAGTTCATTAATTTTTAAAGATAAATTTTCTCCAGAAAATGGTTTTAGACTAATTTATTCGAAAGGATTCAATTCTTTTGGTTTTAAAGAAAATATAGACTTAGTTATTTGTGATGTTAAAAATAAGGTTATTGAAACTTATTCAAATTTTGGCCCTAACAAAATGACAAAATACTACGATAAGGCAGCATCAATATATGTTCTAGCAAATAATATGAATCAATATCTTAATATCAAACAAAATGATTTATTGAAAATTTTAAAATAAAATTGACTACCTAGGTAGTCAATTTTATTTTTTAATTATATTTTATTGTTATCTTGCAAAGATTCTTGTTCAACTTTTGACCAAAAATCCACTGCTAACATTTTATCAACAAATTTAGTAGAAACATGCAATCCATTAAAATAAAAGTGATTTTTATTATGATTTAAGCAAATATGAATAATTGTTAATGCTAAAAACCTGTGATTTTCGTCAATTAGTTCTTTTGAGGATTTTTGCTTAAATTCCAAGTAGTCATAATTTTTAATCAATAATTCTTTCATTGTCTCAACTCCAGGATTATTTCATGATGTTAATAAGTATTCTTTTAATTTAGCAATTTTTAATTTTCCTTCATTTCCTTTTGATAGTCAATAATTAATTATTTTCTTTTCAAAAATCAATGCAAATTTCTTAATCCCCTCATCTAAAGTGGGGAAAAAATATTGACTTGGCTCCAATTCTTCTTCAAGTTCAAAATGAATTAAAAGTCATGAATCTGGAAATTTAACTACACCTAATTGATCTGAACTTAATTGATAAACTTTTTCACTCATATTTAAACTCCTTTAATTTATAAAATTATATCATAATTATAAATTTTTCTTACTTCTCATTAGTTTTCTTTTATTTCATAAGAACTGAGGGAGATTTTTTTCTAATATTTTTAGTTGTTATAACAATTGAAACAAAGAATGAACCAAAAACAAGAATAATTGCCAATAATGGACTTCATCAAGTTAAACCAAATGGTATTGAACCAAGTTGTTTACTAATTACATTAAATAATATTGATATTATTGTGAAGTTTGCAAACACTCCTAATGCATAGAATAATGCAGATAATATAGTAACACTACCAAATGTATATTTAATAATTTTTCAATTTGAATATCCCAATGATTTCATAACAATCATAAATTTTTTATATTGATTAACGTATAAATCATTTATTAAGGTAATTGTTAAAACCATAATTATTATTAATAAGCATATTGCTACAGTGGCCACACTTAAAATTATAGAAGATAATTGGTTTATTAGAGCTTTTTGCTGACCTAATAAAACTGTTGATTTCATTTCAAGTGTACTTGATCCATAATTATTTCCATTGATAGTATCTTGACCTGCTTTATAGTCTCTTGAAAAAGATGCTTGAGTTGTAATAAAGTATGGTTCTTCTGCATTTGATAATATACCACTATACCACATACTTGGTCTAACACTTTTTTGAAAGTCATTATCACCATAAATTAAATCTTCAATATTATTATCAGCTTTTTCACTAAAGTCATTTGGATTTATATAATCATATGTTTTGATGTCAACTCCATTAACATTATAAGAGCCAACAGGTTTTGAAGTGTCTTCATATTTTAGATTGAATGGAATATATTTTGAAATACCATATCCACTTAAAATATTTACAATACTTTGATCTGCAATTACTATAGGTTTTCCATACACTCCAATTGAACCAATTTTTTTAAATTTTATTTTTTCAATATTTTTATTATTTGATATTCAATTCATTTCAACGTTTCCTAAAGTTATTGGACCATCAATTTCTCTTAGAGTTCTTGCAAAAAGGTTTTCATACCCTTTTGACATATATTCAACTGGAACTCCTGATAAATTCTCTTGCTCACGTTCAAAACTTCCTGATGCATCATAATATAGAGAATAAGGTTTGAATGCAAAATACTCACTATTTTTTTCTAAATTCGGGTTAATTTTTGCTCAAGCTTTTTTAGTTTCTTCTGGAACAAAATCTGAAGCATTATCTTGTCATCATTTACTACTATCTCTATTTCCACTCTGTTTTAGCTTCATAAAATTTTCTTTATAGATTGATGGAATAAACATTATTATATTGTCAAAAGAATAGTACGGTCTTATTTCAAAATCTAATTTTTCCCCTTCTGGTGTTGGAGTTGAATTTAAATTGAAAAATCCATAAGCATTATCTTTAAGTTTCATTTCTTTCTCACTGTTAAATAAATCAAATCCAGTTTGATCAAATATTGGAGCATGTGTAAATTTACTTGCAGATAGTCCATCCATATCAATAAAATGTTTAGAACTAGATGAGTTTTTATATTTTAATCAATCGCCATCGTCATACATTCATGCCTCATTTGGAATATTCAAAGCGTTTTCTCTTAATATAAGTCTATCCTTTTGAATTTTTGGACTTTCAAGATTATCTCAATTTTTATCTAATTCAAAATCTGTTTGCTCATTTGAAATAACAGGAATAGTTAAATTTTTTCCATCATAAAATCTACTAATTTCTTTTAGTTCATTTGGTTCAATTGTTTCGCCTTTTATCAATTGTTGCAAGATTTGAATTTGATAATCACTAATAAATAAATTTTCTCTATCATTCATAGTCATGTTATATGCATTTTGAGTTGATTGTAAACCAGTTAAGTCTAAGTTCCTATTATTATTTGTCGTAACATTTAGTCTTGTATAAAAGTTATCAACTCCTGGAATATATTTATTTATTTGTCAACCAAAAGCAAAATTATTAAGTCTATTTTCTGATCTAGTTACATATTGTTTTATATACGAAGGTGTTTGAGCAATTATAATATTTACAATTTGCTCTTTTCAATCTCCATCTGTTATTGATGAACCATCAATAAAGTTTATCAATAATTGTGGTAATCCATCAGTTAATAATCCAGATAGATCTTTTATTTTTTGTAATCTATCATCAAAGTTTTCTAAATCAGGTGAATTAGAGTGAATTGTTCATTCTAATATTTTTTGAATATCTGAAATTGAGATTCCTTTACCAACAAGCTGATTAATATTATTACCCAATAAACTTGCAATTATTGCAATTAAAGAGTTTTGTTCTCTTGAATTAATTTCATCAGAACTAGTTCCATTCATAAAACCATAAAGTCAATTTGCCTTTATTTGATTATTTCCTTCCTGAGTTAACAAGATTTGAGGTATTGCTGAGTTATCTGGAGGTGGTGCAAAATCAGATACACTTTTAGATATTTTTGTTATTCCGCTTCCAAAAATATTATTGCTGTCAAATAATGATTTCTCATAATAGTCAATTTCTCTTGTCGGTGATAAAGAAGTTTTTGCTAAAGGTGCATTCCCTATTAATTCTCTATTTTCAAAATAATTAGAATAATAAACATTTTTATAATAACTTCCTACCACATTTTGAACTAAACCTGGAATTGTTAGACCAAACGATACTAAAAAACCAGCAAAGAATACCGTTGTAGCTGAAAGAATTGTTTTAGAGAAACCAGAGGTTGCTAACTCTATACTAAATCTAGTAGAGAATGACCTTTTTCTAAAAATTTTATTATTAATTTTATCGACTCATTTAATTCTTTTAACTTTTTCCATTTTATGCATAATTTCTAAAGTCGGTTTTTTAACTAATAAAAACGCTGTAAAAAATGAAATTAAACATAAGAGTAATCCAAAAATTAATATAGATATTAGTAAAGCTACAGGACTAAAAACAATTAAATTTGATTTTCCTGAAGAAAATTGCAAGAATACTTTTGCAACAAATTCTTGAATAAAGGAACCTAATAGTCAAGCAATGGGAGCCACAAACATAGTTACAATTATTCCATAAGATATATATGAAGATGAAATTTCAAAATTCCCAGCTCCCATTGCTTTTAAGATAGCAATCTCTCCAGAATTTAGTTCAACTGTCTTTTTAACCGCTACAACAGTTGCTATTATTGTAATTATAAAAACTAAAATTGAAAAAGCATAGGAGAATATTTTAAACCCTAAAATTAACATTGGTGCAACAATTCAATTCAATTTAAGATTACTTGAATCAAATGTTGAATAAGTATTTATAAATGACACATCATTTAATTTATCATTATTTCCAGTTATAAAATTATATGAATTGTATATTTCAACAATATTATTAAATGAATAAGCTCTATATTTTTCTAGATTTTTTTTGCTCTCTGATATATCTTCTTTATTCTCAACAGTTAACATTGAATAAACAGATTTTGTAGCAATTTTTTCTAATTGAGTAGATATTATTTTATTAAAGTTGTCTTTTGTAGCAAAAATTATAGCATTCTTCTTATTATTTGGAAGTGGGTCTTGTGTATTCCCCATTGGGAAATAACTTAATGGTTCTACAGCAAACCCTGATATAACAAAGTTGCTTTCACCTAAGACTATATTATCCCCTAGTCGATATTTATTTGCCGTTGCAAATTGAGGATTTATTAAAATTTCATTTTTGGTTCTTGGTAAATTTCCTTCATATAAAGTTAGTCTATTTTTTAAATCATTATTAATATCAATAATTCTATAATTAACTTCTGAGATTACATCTGTAAATTCCATCTCAGCTCTTGCTTCATATTTAAAACCCATTGCCTTAGATAAAATTTCATTTTTAAGATAGAATGCTTTTAAAGCCGATATTTCCTCATAATTATATTCTTTATTATAATTATCAAACTCTTCAAAATCTCTATTATAACCAGCTAAATATTCAATACTATTATTCTCATAATGTCTTAAATATTTACTACTAAAACTACTATCATAATTATAAATTTGTCCACTTTCGCTTCTTTTAACAATAATTTGATTTAAACTACCTCTCATTCCATTTTTAAATATCTCCTCTTTTGAGTTTGGATATCTATCTAAATCAGGATCTTCTGAACCTAAATCAATATTGTTTTTTCATGGTCTTTTAGA
Source organism: Spiroplasma endosymbiont of Cantharis lateralis (assembly GCF_964030855.1). Taxonomy (NCBI): domain Bacteria; kingdom Bacillati; phylum Mycoplasmatota; class Mollicutes; order Entomoplasmatales; family Spiroplasmataceae; genus Spiroplasma; species Spiroplasma endosymbiont of Cantharis lateralis. Next base: position 45,144 of record NZ_CAXIQF010000006.1, on the reverse strand, counting down.
ATTATCATCAACAAGAAACTTATCATTAATCCTTAATTCTTCTTCATTTCAATCCTCGGGTAAAGTGGGATTAAATCCAAAAATTCACCCAAATATTGATAGTGCAAATTTTCTATTTTCAGTTTTATTTTCTTCTTCTGGTTTTTCTAACAAGAAGTTAAAGCCTATTTCATTATTTTCATTTAATTCATTAAATTCTTTAATTATATCTTCTCTTTCTTTTGAATTAGACTTTGCTATTGCTTGATTAATTCAATATGAAGGATATTCAGTTGTTGAACTTATTAATTGTCTAATAAAAGTTTCTAATGAAAAGTATAGATATCGATTATAAATATCAAAATCACTATTATCTCTTAAGTCTGCACCAAAATTTTTATTGCTAATCAGTTCTTTAGTTTTTAACTCATAAAACAAAGTGTTTTTGACATAACTTGGAGGATTTTCACTAAATAAATCTTCTAAATAATTCTTTTTTAGCAGTTCAATTGTTGGTAAATAAAAAGATGAAATTATCTGATTATTTTGATTTGCAGCGGTTTTTGTTAAATATGAGTTTGAAGTTGCACCTGGATAATAATTAACATCTAAGTTTGGATTTCACTTAACTTCATCTCTAATTGGATCATAGGTATATTGAAAAATACTATATCAATAATCTCTATGAGCTAACATTTCTAAAAATTTTTCTTGAATAGTTGAATCTTTAAAAGTTTTAGTTAAAAAAGTTTCTTCATAACCCTCACTTGAAAAATTTTCAAAGTGAGAAATATTATAATTTAAATCAATTGCTTTATTACTTCTTTGACTAGTTAAATCATTTGAATCTTTAACATACAAAAACTGATTGTTAAGAATATCCATAGGAGCAATTATATTTGAACCTTTTCCTTCTGATGAATTAACCCCTACTACTTGTTGGCTAACAAAATCAAATGGGTCCATTTTAGACATAGTTTTTTCATAATCTTCACTAATTCTTTTAGTTGTAGAAAAAGAGACGCTTAAAATAAAGGTAGCCAAAAAACTTAAAATTACAATTACAATAAATTGTATTTTAAATTTCATTACACCTTTTATACCTTGTTTTAAATATAAAAATAATGTCTTTTTCATTTTATCTTTCCCGACTTCATTAGTTATTTTTGAAATATTATATTATTTCAAAAATATTTTATCATAATTTAAAAATATAATTTAAATATCGGGGGATAAAATGAAAAAAATAATATCAATATTAGCAGTAATGAGTGTGACAACTTCTACTCTAAGTGTTACTTCTTGTAGCATGATAAATTTAAAAAAAGCATCAATTATAAATAAAGTTAATAATTTAACTCAAATATCTGAAACTTTATTACGAGGTTCAATGATTCAAAATGCAAGTCAAGAAACAAATACTGGATTTGCATATGATTCAAATTATTTAAATAATCTTGTCTATAGTTCAAAAGTAAATTCTTTAATACCTCTTTTTAATACAGGTCAAGAAACAACTTTAAATAACCTTAGAGATCTTTATTTTGATAGTCAAGATTTAAATAGAGCTGCAATTAATCAACTACAAGAAAATTTTTTAAATGATGAAGTTAAAGCTCCAATAACCTCAGTTAAAAATATTGCAGGAACTCTTATATTTGCAATAACTACTCTTCAATCAAATGGAGGAATTCATCCAAGTATTTCTGGTTTGATTCAAGGTGCTATACCTCAACTTGGTTTAAATGATGACTTAGTTAATTCTTTAAACAGTAAAAATATTCAACCAATTGCAAAATTAATTCAAAAAATTAATGAACCTTTATCAAAAACAATAGGTTTTTTGCAAGAGTCAAATGTTATTTATGGAGTTTTGAAGAATTTTTTTAATTCTGAATTTAAAAATGCTATAAAAGAAAAAAATATTGAAGAGATATTTAAATGAATAATAGATTTTTTAAATGAGGTAAATTTATCAGGAGGAGCCAAAATACTTGATAACTTAATTAACTCAATATTAATGGAAGATAAAAAAGCAGAAGAACTAAACGGACAAATGATTCTAAATGCTTCCTTGAATAAGTTTAATAATATTTTTGCCAGAGTATTAAATCAAGAAGATAAAATTATCAGCAATGAAGATATATATGATTTAAATAAAAATTTTGATAAAAACCTGGGAAAAATAATTGGGGAGTTCTTTCAGCAAATAGAAAAAAATAATCTAAATTTAAATATTGAAACAATACTAAAATTAGTTTTTGAAAAAACTGAAAATATTACAGATATCTTATTTATAATTTCTGGACTGCTTAAATATATTTCTTCAATAGATTTTGCAAGTTATATTCCACTATCAAATGATTATTTATTTGATAGTAAAAAATTAAACAATGATTTTTTAAAGGAGTTAAATAATTTAAGCTTAAAAGAAAATCCTTATAGTACAGAGAAACTTTTAAAAAATCTTTCTACAATTACAAGCATTGAAAAAAATTTAGATGGTAAACAAATGCAAAAACTATTTTATTTACTTTTTAACTCTGGTGAAAAAGTAACAAATATTGATCAAAATGTTGGATTAATAGGTTTAATATCAAAATTAAGTTCTCCAATACTAGGACAAAATAAAAAAAATAACTACTCGTCTCTTCTTTATGGAATTGGCAATGGAGTTGCAATTTGAAAAGGATGATCGTTTGGTGGAATTGGACCCGATCAAGTTGGAAATGTGCTTAGATGAGTAATTGGTGATGGTCTTGGATTTAATTCAGACTTTAGTGGTCTAAATAAAGTTATTGAAATATTAAATGGTATTGGTATTACAATAGATTTAAAAGTTAGTGAAAAGACAACAAGTCAACTAAAACATCTATTTAGCGCTATTTGAGATGAGGATTCTACTTTAATTGAAGATTTAACTGGACAAAAAATTAGTTTATACTCTATTTTTAAAAATGAAATTGCAAGTGGTATTACAATATCAAAACTTATTGATTTAATTTATAAAAATATAGCTCAAGCTGATCCAAATAATAAAATGGAGATTAAAAAAAGTATTGATAAAAAGGCAGAAAAATTAGCTATTGGGTTAGATATTATTAGTAAAGAAATTGTAAATGATAAATATCAACTATGATATAAAAGCAAAAATAGTGAAAAGCAATTCATAGAAAATAGTCTAACTGGAGACTATAACCCCCTACAAGCCTTAATTTTATCTTCAACAAGAAATGGGCTTTACTTAAAAATTAATGAAAACCCAATAATAGTAAATGAAAAAGTTAAAGGTTCTAAGGCTTCGATGTATGCTTTGGGAACTGATTTTGATTCAAATGGAAATCAAGTATTTAGTAATTTTAGACAATCTTCTATTATGCAAGGATTGGAATATATTTTTGATGATAAAGTAACTAATTATATTTTAGAAGATATTGTAAAAGCATTTAATGATATAAATATGATTGATACTGAGGTTTCAAATAATATCTATAAAAAATTAATTCAAAGCAAAAATTTTAAAACAAAAAATTTAAGTTATGTTAATATCGATAAAGCAGATTTAGTACAATCAATAACTTATCAAACTACCTACTTTGATCCCTTTAATAATAAAAGTTTTAACTATGAAATTAATCTAATTCTTAAACCTGATCAAGTTTCATGAAAAATAAATAATATAAAAAGAGTATAAATTTGATTTTGGTTATAAAAAGTTTCTTTAAGTAAAGAAACTTTTTTAATATATAATAATTATAATTAGAGGGAGTAGTCGGGGAAAATGAAAAGAATTATTTCACTTTTAGGAATAGTTTCAATAACAGCATCTACAGCAAGTGTCACAAGCTGCAGTACAATTAATAACAAAAAAAAGTCAGTTATTAATAAAGTAAATAATTTAACTCAAATATCATCAACTCTTTTAAGAGGTGCAATGGTGCAAAATGCTAGTCAAAAAGTAAATTATGAACTTGCATATGATGCAAATTATTTACTAGATTTAATAAACTCAAGCAGAGCAAAAGAACTTATGCCAGGTTTTAATACAAATTATCAAACAGATATGAGTTCTTTAAATAGTAGTTATTTTAATCAAAGTTTGACAAGAGAAGAAATAAATAAAATAGCTAAGGTTAATGAGTCTAATGATAACGGTCCTTTTCTTACAGATAATGTAAAATCTCCTGTTGGAGCTGCAGATTCAATTGGAAGTCTTTTAACAGTTTTTATAGGAATTATAAAGTCAAATGGAGGAATTCATCCAAATTCTTCAGGACTAATACAATCTTTTTTGCCTCAATTAAATCTTAGTGAAGATAATGTAGATAAATTTAGTAGCGAAAAAATGGCATCAATTTCAAATACTTTAGATAAATGAGCTGATATAATTGCCATAATAATAAAAATAGCTGTTAGTGCAAAATTACCATATACTTTAATTTCGAATTTATTAAATGTTAATTTTTTAACAGCTTTAAGAGAAAATGACTGAAAGTTCGTTAAGGAATCAATTATTAAAACTCTTTTAAATATAGACTTTGTATCAATATTAGACCTATTAGTAAACAGTATTTTAAGAGTAGATAATATTGAAAATCTAACAAATAAAAAAATAATGAACGCTGCTATAAAAAGATCAAATAATATATTTGCAAAACTTTCAGGCCAAAAAGATAAAGTTATAAAAAATACAGATGAGTTATATCAAGATATTGATTTTGATTTTGAAAATAAATTTGGCGATGTCTTTGCAGGATTTTTAAATAATTTAAATAAATTAGACACATCAAATATTTTCTCTATTATTTTTGATGCCCTATTTGTTATTTCAGCTATTTTGCAAAGAATTACAAGTATTGACTTCTCACAAGATACTCCACAAAGTCATGATGATCTTTATTCATATAAAGGAGAAGTTGGAAGAAGAGAAAAAAGGAATTTAAAATTCTTAAAAGAACTTGCTAATACTGAATTTGAAAATAGTCAATTTAGTACTAAAACACTAATCAAAAACCTTTCTATTGCATTAAATGCAAAAGATAATGATGGTTTAAATTTTGCAAAACTATTGGGATTATTATTTCAAAGTGGAAGTAGTAATAGTTTTGATATGGCAAAACCTCTTATTGGTGCAGCTGGCTGGACAATAAATTTACCACGTAAATTAGCGACTTTATCAGGAGATTATAAAGGTGTTGAGGGTTTTTCACCACTTCTTTATGCAATGGGTAATGGTTTTGCACAATGAAAAAATATTAAAATTAATGTAATTGCAGAGGTTGGGCCTAATCAAATAGGTAATCTTGTAAAAGCTATGATCGATGCTTTTATTGAAAACAGAAGTATTAATGGTTTAGACTCTCTATTTGATTTTTTAAAAACTTTTGGTGTTAATATTCCACTTAGATTTAATCAAGATGAAATGATGAAAAAATCTTGAAAAACTTTATGAAGCTCTGAATCAACTTTTTTGAAAACTATCATTGGAGGAGAAAAAAATATCTCATTGCAAACTATACTAAGTTCTCAAATATATGAAGGAAAAACTATTTCTGAAATATTAGATTTTATTTATTATTCAATTAGCTCAACAAATCCAAATTATAGAAAAATAAAAGATTTAAAAGAATCATCAATAGGACTAACTGATGGAATTAGAGATATTTCTTCAGCGTTGGTTGATGATAAGTATTCTATTTTTTATGGTCAAGATACTCCATATAAGGAAGGTAATAATAAATATACTTCTCTTCAAACATTAATGATGACAAATAATAAAAATGGATTATATATAAAATTTGATGACAAAAATAATAAAAATGTTAAAGGTATGAGATCTGCTATGTTTGCTCTTGGAAATGACTATGATGAAGATGGTAGACAAAAGAATATATTTAGAGAAAAAACAATATTAAGTGGTATGGAAAAAATATTAGATGACTCTGATATTAATGACCTCTTAGATCAAATACTACTTGGCTTTAAGGAAGTTAATAAAATAAAAAGTAATCTTACAACATATTATTATAAGCCTTTAATTCATAATGATAATTTTAAGACAAAAATTTTAAGTTATAATGGTATTGATGAACAAAACACTGATGCTATTATAAAATATAGAACCTTATATACAATACCTTATTCAAAAGCTACATTTACATATGAAATAGAACTTTTATTATTAAATGGCACTGATGAATGAAAAATCAGCTCAATTGAAAGAAAATAAAAACTCGTTTAAAATACGAGTTTTTTAAATATTACATTGTAAATATAATTGCTATAATAGTTCCTAAAGTTAAAGTTGGTAACAAAAATCATAACAATCATGTTTTTGATTTTCACTTTACTCCATAACCCTTCTTTTTATCTTTTTTAGGTTTCTCTTTTTTAGGAGGAACTATTTTAATCTCTACATTTTTATCTTTTGCTTCTGGAGGAGCTTTTCTTCATTGTTCAAATTCTTTAATTGGTTTTATTTCTTCATGTTTTTCTTCAAATTTATGAGGTTTCTTTTCTTTTGCTTTCTTTAAATCCTCATCAATGAACTGCTCCTTTTCATTTTCTGCAAGTAACGGTTCATCAGAATCTGGAAGCATTTCAATCTCTCCATTTGTTCTTCCACTTAATGTATCTACAAAGTGCTGTGCTACATCTCTATTTGTAGTTCCAAATGTAATACCATTTCCAAAACTATCATTTTGAAGTGAGACATAATGTAAGCCTCCATCATTTTTTGAAAATTGCAATTGAATTTTTTGCAATGAATACGAGTCAAATGGTAAATATCTTATTTGAGTACTTGAATCATCATCACCAATTTCTAAAGTAAAAGTTCTTTTAGATGTAATAAAAACAATTCCAATCATATTTTCATCATATCTTTTAAAACTTGCTCAAAGTGCTGATAAAACTATTTCATCTTCATCAATATAAGTTTCACTGTGTTGTCAAACTTTCTCTAAGATATTTTTGTATGTAGGCAATCAAATATAACCTTGTTGAGCTAATTCTTCTTTTATTTTGGCACTAGTTTTCATTTTTAAATTACCTACTCTCTATCTATTATTTTATCTTATTTCCTTTTGTAAATTTTATGTATATTTCCATTAATTTTTTTTCATAACTGCTATGAGGTTTAAAAGTAAAATAGTTTATATCTTTAATTTCATCTGGTAAATACTGCTGTTCAACTCAATCGTTTTCATAGTTATGAGCATATTTATAACCAATCCCATGGCCTAATTTATGAGCATTTCGATAATGATTATCTCTAAGATATGGTGGAATTGGAGGTGCTAAACCGTTATTAACATCTTCTATTGCCTTTTCTAAAGCTAAATAAGATGAGTTTGATTTCTCACTTAAAGACATTTCTATAATAGCTAAGCCCAAGATAATTCTTCCCTCTGGCATTCCTATTTGTCTAAAAGTTTGGCACGCTTGATAAACTCTTATTGGAATTGTTGGATTGGCTAGTCCAATATCCTCATAAGCCATAATAATCATTCTTCTCATCAAAACTTCAAAATCACCTATTTTCATTAATCTTGCTCAATAGTGTAAAGCAGCATCAACATCACTTCCTCTAATTGATTTTTGTAATGCTGATTTTAGATCATGATATTCATCACCTTCTCCTGTTCCCTTAGTAACAGCTTGTTCAAATATTGCCTCAATAATTTCATTATTAATTTTAATATCTGGATATAATTCGAGCATTAATTCTATTGAGTTGATAGCAACCCTTAAATCTCCATTAGAAAGCTCACAAAGTTTTACAAAGGCATCCTTTTCAATATCTAGATTAATTTTATTATTTTTCAATACTCTTTTTATGCCTTCTTTCATTTCTTCAATAGTAATTTCTTTTAACTTTAAAATTGTACACCTACTTCTAATAGCAGGATTAATTACAAAATAAGGATTTTCAGTTGTAGTCAAAAAAACTACAACTTTTTTTGACTCTATAAACTCTAATAAATAATCTTGAATATTTCTATTCATTCTATGAATCTCATCAACAATTAATATTAATTGTTCATCATGATTTGATGATTCAATTAACTTTTGTAATTTCTCTTTTTTATCATTTGAGGCATTAAAAAAATCATATTTTGCTTTAAGATCATTTGCAATAGAAATAGCCATTGATGTCTTACCAACTCCTGGAGGACCATAAAAAATTAAATTAGTAAGAAATTTTTTTTCAACAAGTTTTGAAATTAAACCATACTTATTATTAATTAAATGTGACTGACCAATGATATTTTTTAAAGTATCTGGTCTTAATAAGAAACTTAAAGGTTTGTTCATTTTTTTTAACTCCTAATTGAATAATAGCATAAAAAAACTAACCTTTTGGCTAGTTTTTAAGACTTACCTGCATCATGCAAATCTTTAAATTTTCCTGGAATCTTGATTAATTCTTTATAAGTTCCTTGTTGAACAATTCCCTTACCAGGAGCTAATACAAATATTTTATCAACATCTTTTATAGTACTTAATCTATGTGCAATTATTACTGATGTTTTTTCTTTCATCAGTTCATTTAATTGAACTTGGATTTCTTTTTCAACGATATTATCTAACGCACTTGTAGCCTCATCTAAAATTAATAACTCAGGATTTCTAAGTAAAATCCTTGCAATTACAAGTCTTTGTTTTTGACCACCACTTAGTAATAAACCACGTTCTCCTAAAATAGTTTGATAACCATAAGGTCAACTATTAATAATTTGATCAATTTGGGCCTTTTTACAAGCTTCATGTACTTCTTCTTCAGTAGCATTAAAATGACCATATCTAACATTATCATAAACATCACCAAAAATTATTGATGGTTCTTGTTCAACATAACCAACGTGACTTAAATAACTTTTTAAGTTAAAGTCTTTTAAATTCTTATCATTAACTAAAATGCAACCCTCAGTTGGATCATAAAATCTTAACAATAATTTTGAAATTGTAGATTTACCACTTCCAGTTTCACCAACAAAAGCATAAGATTTTCCCTTTTCTAAAGTAATATCTAAATTTGGAACAATGTTAACTTCTGGTTTCTCAGGATAATTAAATTTAACTTTTCTAAACTCAATTTTTGAAATATTTTCATCAAATAAAATCCCTGATTTATCTTTATCGTCAAGAATTGGTTCTTTTTCAATAACTTCATATATTTGTGCAGAAGATGCGGATGCTCTTGATAGACCCGGAATAATTGCAGCTATTTGTCATAAAGGACGAGTTAAACCAACCATAGCTGAAATAAATGATGGTAAAGTAGTTGTTAACATCTTATTATCATTAAAAAATTCTATTGCAATAGTTATCATAATTAAATTAATTAGAACATCTGAAGCAATTAAAATTGCTAATAAAGTACCATCTATTTTTGAAATTGGTTTAAAAGCCTTAATATAAGGCTTATGAAGTTCTTCTAATCTTGATTCTTCATATCTTCTTGTTCCTGTTGCTTTTACTAATTTAATTGCTCCAATTCGATCAATTACATCACCATTGACATCAGAAATTACATCTCTAACTTTTTTAACCTTTTTTTGATATTGAAGTGAAAACATTATTACAATAAATGTTAATGAATAAACACAAATACTTGCAACTAAAGCAAGTTGTCAATGAATTGCAAACATCATAGCTGTTCCCATTACAATAACTAATGGTGCTTGAATTACTCAAGCAATCATTCCTGAAATTTCATTTCCAATAACATTAGTATCTCCAACTAATTTTGTCATTAATTTTCCAATTTTTTTATCAGAATAATAACTAATGTCTTGCTCTAATAATCTTTTTATTGTTAAATTTCTTAACTCTACTTCTATATTTACTGCCAGCATAATTGAACATGAGTTCCTGATATATGTACAAAAATATAGCAAAATTAAATCTGTAGCTGTTATAGCCATTCATGCTTTTCAAGATAAATTTCAATACTGTCCATTTTGGGCTTGTGCTGCACTAAGAACATTTCTTAGAAATAAAGTATTTAAACTTACTAAAAATGCACTAAAAGTTACAACAAAAACTACGTTTAAAAACAATGCCTTATATTTTCATCCATAAATTAATACTATTCATGAAAATTTAAGTTTATTTTTTTCTTTAACTAATTTATAAACCTTATCATCTGGAATATATTTTTTAGATTCTTCTCTATTATCAGCAACAATTGCATCTCCAATTGGATTACTTGTTGCATTATATGAATTATCCATATAAATTTTCCCCTCTATTTTATATTGTTGATATATTATCATAAAAATATAAAAACAACTATTAGAAAGTTGAATATAATCCTCTATGTATAGAGTTAGAATAAAAAAATTCTAATATAATCTATATAGAAGAGGATTTTTTATATGGCAAATTTTAAAGGAAATAAATCAAATATGGTATCTTTGGAAACTAAAATAGAAGTTGCAAAGGATTGAGCAATTAATCAACAAAGTTGAAAGAAATTAGCAAAAAAACATAATGTTTCATATTCTGCTGCAAGAAAATGAGCTTTAGGATATGAAGAATATGGAATTGAATATCTCAAGAAGATTTCTTCAAGAAAGGGACAAACCGCAGGAATTAAAAAAATTGATATAGAGCTAAAAAATAACCCATTTAGAAAAGAGATTCTGGAACTTAAAAAGAAAAATAAACTTTTAGAAATGGAGAATGAGATACTAAAAAAGTTCAATCAGTTCCTGGAGGATTGAGAAAAAAACAACAATTAAAGTATAACTATATTGAGAAAAATAAATCTGATTGATCAATTATTTTTTTATGTAAAGCACTTAAAACAACACAATCAAGTTATTACAGGTGAGTAAAAAAAGAAAGGCCCTCATTTAATTATAAGTTTGATGAGGTTTTAGCCGATTATATTTTAGAGATATTTAATTATTATAATCATATTTATGGTTATCCTAGAATCAATATAGTTTTAAAGCGCTTTTATAATATCAATGTTTCAAATAAATTAGTTTATAAATATATGAAACTTTTGGGAATAAGATCAAAAATTAGAATAAAGAGAAATATAAAACCAAAAGAGATCAAAGTTAGAAATTCTAAATACCCTAATATTGTTAATAGGCAATGAAATAGTTTTGATAAAGGTGAATTATTTGTAACGGACGTTACATATTTGCCTTATGGTTATAATAAGTTTGCATATTTGAGTATTATGAAAGATGTTAATACTGGCTTTATAGTTGGATATGATATATCTATGAGAAATGATAATAAAATTTATTTTAGAACATTGAAAATGGCTGAAGGCTATATGCTAAAAAATAAGAACTTAATAATTCACTCAGATAATGGCTTTCAATATACATCAATTTTTAGTCAGATGTATTGTAAGATGAATAAAATCTCTATATCTTTAAGTAGACCTGGAAACTCACTAGATAATGCTGCTTGTGAAACTTTTTTTTCTTCTTTAAAAACAGAGTGATATCAAAAGAACTTGAACTCTTTTCAAGAAGTATACAATAATGTTTTGGAGTATATTCAATTTTATAATTTCAAAAGAATAATGGTAAAGCATGAAAAAACACCATGAGAAACATGGTGTTCTAAATAGAATAAAAAAGCTATTCTATACTTGACATAATATGCTTAACTATTAGAAAGTTGTTTTTATATTTTAATGAGTTTTTTTGCCTTCTTCTTTCGATGAAGTTGCAATTGGCAATTCTCTAACAAGATCATTTAATTTAATACCAAATACATTTTCATAAACTTCTGAATATTTTTGAACAGGAACTACTTCCAATTCTTTTCTTACCTCTTCAGGAATGTCTTCGATATCTTTAGTATTTTTAAAAGGAATTAATATTTTTTTCAAACCACTTCTATGGGCAGAAATTGATTTTTCTCTTAATCCACCAATTGGGAATACTAATCCTCTTAATGTAATTTCACCTGTCATACCTATTTCTTTTGGTACAGGTTTATTTGTTAATGCTGAAACAATTGCTGTAGTAATTGTTACACCAGCACTGGGACCATCTTTGGGAACAGCTCCTTCAGGAACATGGATATGAATATCATTTTCATTGAATACTTCTTTAGGAATACCAAACGCTTTATAATTTGATTTAACAAAGTCATAAGCAATAGTTGCTGATTCTTTCATAACATCTCCAAGTTTACCAGTAAGAATTAATCCCCCTTTACCAGGAAAGTGGTTAACTTCAATTGGTAAAATATCTCCCCCGAATTGAGTATAAGCAAGTCCTGTAACAACTCCAACTTGAGCTTCATTCTCTTTTTCAGTATGTTCAAAAATTCTTTTTTTAAGTAATTCATTAACTACTTTAGGAGTAACTGTTAATGTTTCAATTTCTTTTTTTAACATTTTTACAACAAATTTTCTTGTGATTGAAGCAATTCATCTTTCTAATTGTCTTACACCAGCTTCTCTAGTATAGTGTTTGATAATTTCATTGATTGCTTCTTTTTTAAAGATTACTTGTTCTTTAGTAACAGCATGATCATCTAAAACTTTAGGAATTAAATACTCTTCTGCAATTTTCATTTTTTCGATTTCAGTATAACTTGATAATTCAATAATTTCCATTCTATCATATAAAGCTTCTGGAATATTTTCAGGATAATTTGCAGTTGCAATAAATACAACATCGCTTAAATCATATTCTTCTTCTAAATAATGATCTGAGAATTTTGAGTTTTGTTCTGGATCTAATACTTCTAACATTGCTGAAGCTGGATCTCCTCTATAGTCACTTGCCATTTTATCAATTTCATCAAGTAAGAAAACTGGGTTTTTAACTGCTGCCTTCTTCATTCCTTGAATCACTCTACCTGGCATTGCTCCTATATAAGTTTTTCTATGACCTCTAATTTCTGATTCATCTTTAACACCACCAAGAGCCATTTTTACAAATTCTCTTCCCATTGATTCAGCAATTGATTTTGCTAAACTTGTTTTACCAACTCCTGGAGGACCTACTAATGTAATTATTTGCCCTTTCACTTTGTTAGTATTTTGTTTGACAGCTAAATACTCAATAATTCTTTCTTTAACTTTTTCTAATCCATAGTGATGCTTATCTAAAACATTTTTTGCAAAAGTTAGATTTGTTTTTTCCTCAGTTTTTTGTCATCATGGTGTTTGCATCATTCAATCAATATATGTTCTTGTAATATTTGCCTCTGAAGAAGAAGCAGGCATTCCCTCACATTTATCAATTTCTGATAAAATTCTTTTTTTTATGTTTTCTGGGAAAGGTTCTGATTCAAGGCGTTTTTTATATTTAGCCAAATCATCTCCTTCTCCATCCATATCCCCTAATTCTTCTTTAATAGCTTTTAATTTTTCTCTTAAATAAAATTCTCTTTGTTGTTCATCAACTCTTGATTTAATTTTTTTACTAATTGATGATTCAATATCTGCTGATTGACGTTTTTCATCTAAAAAGTCATTAATTATTTCAATTCTTTTAACAGGATCTAATTCTTCAAGCATTGCTTGTTTCTTTTCAATTGGCATAAACGGCATCAAATTAGCAGCACTATCTACAATAAAATTAGGGTCAACATTTGCAGCAGAAGTTTTAATAATATCACCAACTTCTGATGGGAATTCATCTTGTGAACTTATCATTGCCTTAATATATTTTGTTATCTTATCTAATGCTTCTTTATTTGAGCTCTTTAAGCTATCTTTTACTTTATAATTTGCAATATAAAATTCTTTCAACTCAATATCACTAATTTCTATACGTGATATTGATTTTATATTTACAGTTAATGTACCATCTTTTCATTCTTTTTTAATTTTTACTTCAGCCAATACACCAAATGTGAATAAATCATTTAATTTTGGATCATCTTCTAATGGTTTTTTTTGTGAAACCATTAGAATTTTTCCCTCATATTTCTCAACAGCTTCTTTAACTGCAAGTGTTGTTTTATCTCTACCAATTTCTAAAACTTGTTCAAAAGTTGGGTAAATATAACTACCACGAGTAATTAACATAGGTAATTTTTTATTCATAATATTCCTCCTTAGGTACAAAAATATAATATCATAATTATTAGCACTTGCAAGTGTTAAGTGCTAAAAAAAAAAAAAAAATACAAGAAATTTTGCATTTTTAACCGTTATTTGTATATAAGAAATCAACGATTTTTTCTTTAATTATTTCTTCTTTTATCTGTGCTTCTGGTAAGAAAGAATTCTTAATAAAGTCAATTTCTACACCAAATGTTTTAGCTAAAGTTTCATACTTTTGTTTCAATTCATCTTTTGATACTTCAAATTTTTCAGTATTTCTAACTTGATCTGTTATTAAATAACTTTCAATACGTTTTTTTGCATCACCAAATAGTTCGTTTCTAATATCACTATCAGTTAACCCTGTTTGTTTTTTATAATCTTTGATTGTTATTTTTTGACTTTGAACCTTTGCTTCAAATTCTTTGTATAAAGTTTCAATTTCTTTATTAATAGCTGATTTTGGAATTTCTATAGTTGAGTTCAATCTAATTAAATCTATCACTTTGTTTACAAAAATGTTTTTTGATTGTAATGTTTTTTGATCTAAAATTTGAGTTTTTAAACTACTTTCTAACTCTTTAAAAGTAGTAATTCCCGGTAGATTTAAATCCTTTACTAATTCATCATCTTTTGCAGGTAAAATTCTCTCTTTAATTTCTTTTACATCTAATTTAAACTCAGCTTTTTTACCTTTTAATTCCTCAGTATAGTCTTTGGGAAACTCTACATTAATTGAAGATTCTCCTAGTCCTTTACCAATCATTGCATCTTCAAAACCAGGAATCATTTGGCCACTTCCAATAATTAATTTGAAATCTAGTCCTTTTCCACCTTTGAAAGATTTACCATCAATAAATCCTTCAAAATCAAATGATACTGAATCGCCCTTAGCAATTTTAGCACCTTTTTCTTTTAGTTTTTCCATTACAAATCTTTCTCTATATTGATCAATTGCTTTATCCAATTCCTCTTTTGTAACTTTTAACTCTTCTTTCAATAACTCTTTATCTTTTAGTCCTTTGTAAGTTCCAATTTTTATTTCTGGTTTTAAATCAAAAATAAAGTGTAACTCACATTCTTTTTCACTAATTTTAACAGGCGTTGGTACTGGTGAAGTAAATGGTTCAATATCAGACTTTTGATCTCTTGCAAAAGTCCAAGCTTTATCCATAATTGATTGAACTGCTGCATTTAAATATTTAACTGGTGTTAAATATTGTTCAATTTTTTCTTTTGGCGCTTTACCTTTTCTAAAACCTGGTATTTCAATGTTAGCTGCTGCTTTTGATTTACCTTTTTTTACTGCTTCTTCTCATTCTTTACCTTCAATTGTAACTATCCAAATTCCTTGTCCTTTTTGTGCAATTTTTTTTGTACTAAATTTCATATAAATTTCTCCTCTTTTATACATAACTTTTTTTATTATAACAAATATTTGACTATTATAAAGTAATTTTAATATCTAACTTATTTTCTAAATTAATTAAATTTGAGTCAAAAATATACATTTTTTCTTTTAAAGTTTCATACTCTAGAGAATTCTCAATTGATGGTTCAAAACAAACAAATATTTCAACAATTATAGGCAGTAATTTAACTATTTCATTAATATTTACATTTAATTTTAAGTAAATATTTTTAGAATTTAAATATTCACTTACATCTATTAAAATATTAGAAAATTCAATATATGATTCAAGTTTAGTAATAAAATAACTTAATTTAGACATATTATTTTTCTGCATTAATTTTGCAATATATTCTGGATCATATTTTAAATCAAGATATTTTATATAATTGGCCTTATTTAGCTTATTTAAACAATTTTCTACTTTTGAAAGTTTCTTAAAACTACTTTCAATATCTTTTTTTATAACACTAGGGATGGTTTTAATTTTTATTGTCTCTTTTCAAAAATTTATAAAAGTTTCATGAATACTTAATTGTTTATCTCTTTCTTCCCAAAACTTAAATAAACAGCACAAACAATTAATGATTTCATTGCAATTACATTCAATTATTGAACAACTGCAATTATCTATTTTATTTTTACAATCACAACATTTCATAATTTTCTCTCCCATCAGTAATTTAAATTAATATATTGCAACTAAATTATTTTTTTATTTGGAAGATAAATACTAGATTAAAATATTTATTATTTAATCTATTTATATTGCTATTATTTATTTTTTTTAGTTTTTTTTGGTGGATTTTTTTTCTGAATTGGTTCACTTGTAAATATATATCTTATTTTTTCTCAAAGTCCTGCTTCAAGTTTTAATCTTTTTTTAAGTATTGATTTTTGTTTTTCTGGGTGAATATTTAATCAAACAGAGATATTTGAAGTGTTTAATTTCTTTTTTAAATCATATCAAAAACTAAAGAACTTGCTTTTTGGGTCTATCGTTTCAGACATTGAGAACTCATATCCAAGAATAGTAAAAGTTTTTTGAGCTTCAATTGAAGAATCAATATATACCTTTTTATTATGTTCACTAATTTTAGATACTTTTTTCTCTTCTTGACTCTGTCTATATTTTTGTGCATCTTCTCTTGATCTACCATATAATTGCATTCAAAGTTTTTCTTTTTCTGCTTGCTCTCTAAAGTAATCTCTCTCTTTTACAGATCTAGTCTCAATAACTCTTTCAACAGAAACCATTTCTTCTTCCCTAGCTGCTTTCTCTTCTTCTAAACGTTTCTGTTCTTCTTCAATACGTTTTTCTTCAGCAATTTGTCTTTGCTCAGCCAAGCGCTTTTTCTCAGCTAGTTTATTTTCTTCACTTATTTTTGCTTCTCTTTCAGCTTTCTCTGCTTTAAGTTTAGCTGCTTTCTCTTGTCTTAGTTTCTTCTCAATAGCTTTTTGTTTTTCTAATTCTTTTATTTTTTCTTCAGCAATTCTCTGTTCTTCAGCTATTCTTTTTTCTGCAACAATTCTTTGCTCTTCAGCTAGTTTTTTTTGTTCAGCTGCTCTTTTTTCCTCTTCTAATCTTTGTTTTTCGGCTCTCTGTTGCTCAGCTATTCTTTTCTCTTCTCGCAATTTAGCTGCTTTCTCTTGTCTTAATTTCTTCTCAATAGCTTTTTGTTTTTCTAATTCTTTTCTTTTTTCTTCAGCAATTCTTTGTTCTTCAGCTATTCTTTTTTCTTCTCTTAATCTAGCTGCTTTTTCCTCTTTTAATTTTTTATCAAGAATTTTTTGTTCTTCTAATTCTCTTTTTCTTTCTTCTGCAAGTCTTTTCTCTTCAAGTATTCTTTTTTCTTCTTTTAATTTAGCTGCTAGTTCCTCAGTTCTTTTTCTTTCTAAGGCCATTTTTTCTTCTAATTCTCTTTTTTGTTGCTCAATTAATCTTTGTTGTTCTTTTAATTTTGCATCTCTAAGTTTAGTTTCTTGTTCTTCTCTTTGTTTTGCTTCCAATAATAATTTTTCAATTGAATTTCTATTAATAGAATTTAGTTTAGGAACATCATTTTCCTTAGCTTTTTTTCTTGGATCTGCTTGAATAGAACTATTAACTAATTTTTGACTAGTTGCTGCTTTAGAGTCATTTAATTGGAATTTAAAATTTTTTTTATCAAGTTCCTTATCTTTAAAAATAGTTTTTTTTAAACTTTGATAAACAGCTTCATTAGCTGCTTGGTTTCTGTTGCTTAAATAAGCAGGTAAATTTGAATTCTCAATTTCCATTAAATAATTAATATAGTCAATTAATTGAATACGAAAATTTATATCATATGCTTCATATTCTTGAGCAAATAATACTATTGTTTTACTATTAAGTCTCTTTTCAATTAAATTTTTAACTCTAGCTCTAACTTTTCCAGATAGTAATGAAAAATCACTTTCTGTTCTTACTCTACTTTTGTTCTTAACTGCCATTGTTATTTATTACCTCTTTTTCTTTTTTTAATTGTTTGAAACAATTAAAAATAAATATCAAATTGATTACTATAGTTTGTTTAAACAATTTAAGCAAACTTTTACTAGTTAAAAATATTTTACTATAAATATCATATTTTATTTACAAAATAAAGTATATTATTCAATTTAAAATAGTTTTTTAAATATCATTAAAAAATAAAAAAAGACATTTTTATCATAAAAACTGTCTTTTTATTATTTAATATTTTTTATAAATTTTCTACTAATTTTTTCAACTCTATCCTTACGTTTTTGTTCTTCTAATTGTTGAATAGTTTCTGCTTTTTGTTGAATTGCTTTGTAATTTGGAACTATTTCTTTAGCAACTTTTAATGACTCATCAAACATTTCATTATCATTAACTTTTGTAAAGTATGCTTTCATTTTTAATTCAGTACCTTTTATTAATTCTTGCTCTTGTCTAATTTGTGCGTCAATAGTTGCTATTTCAGCTCTATATTTAGCATCTCTTTCATAACGTCTCTCACGTTCAAGTCTTAAAACTGAAGCAACACGTTTTTCTTCAGTTCTTTTTAATTGACGTTCTTTCATTAATTCAATTAATTTTTGTCTTTCATGTAATCTTCTTAATCTCTCTGCTTTTTCGATTGCTTTTAAGTTTACATCCTCACGTCTTTTAAGTCTTCTTAATTCACGTGATTCGGCCAATCTTCTTGCACGAGTAACAATATAACTGTTAGCTCTTTCGATTTTCATCATATTAACTCTATGACGACGATCATTTCTTAATTGTCTCAAATACTCAACTTTATGAGTCATTTCATCAAGTGCTAAACTTTCTCTTTCATTTGAAGCAATTAAATCATGAATCATTGGTCTTTTTGCAGCATCATAATTTATTGGATAGTATCCTACTGGTCTTTCTTCATGATAAGGTTTTGATTGCTCTTTTTTTTCAGTTCTTTCATTGTTTGTGATTAATAAGTTAGTTTTTTCAGGATTTAAATTAATTTCAAATCCTTCTTTTGAAAGGATATTTCTTTTTTCTGGAATTATCATTTCATCTTTTATACTATATTCAATTTTACCCATTTTATCTGTAACATAAATATTAGTATTGATGTCAAATTCTTCAGTTAAGTGTTTTTGGAAAAATTCTGTTCCTAATTCTAAAGCTGCAAGATTTTCATCTTCTTTTACTAAGTTACTTTCTTGTACTTCAATATTGTTTGTTTTATTAAAATCCTCTCTAGACATATTTTCTCTTGCAATATATCCAATACTTTCTGAATTATTTTCTTGAGATTCACTTTCAGAAATTTTAGTTTCTTTTGTTAACTCTTGATCTGCAACATTGACATTTTCCTCTTTAATTAAATTATTTGAAACATTTCCATCATTAATAAAATCTAACAAATTAGGATCTGGAACTGCAGATGAAGTCATCAATTCAGTTTCTTCGTCTATTCTAATAACTGATTTAGTTGAAGCAACTTCATTTTCACTAGATTGAAGAGCTGCAAAGCTATTTTTTAGAATGCTTTCTGGTTCTCCAACTCCCTTTTCTTCTGCCGCACTTAATAAGTTTTCAATTTCAAATAAGCTTTGTCCAGTTTTAGCTGTTGCAGTAAAATTAAATTTTTCTGCTTTAATTTGATTTGAATAACCAGCTCTAGATAAAATTTCTTCCTTAGTTGTCTTGCTACCTTTAAAGCTTGATGCAGTAGGAGAAAGTCTTGATATTAAATCTTTTCTTTTTTCATCTGGTAATACTGATACTGGTTTAACATCTAATCTATCTTTTCAACCAGAAATCGCTCTTTCATTAGTAGAATTTTGTCCATTAGCAAAATTTTCTCAAAAATGTTTAAAAATCCTATTAAATTCACCTTCTCATAAGTCAATTAAATTAGGTCTTCTTGGGTCATTCTTAGGTAATGAGTTTATTCTTTCATATGAAGAAATTAATTTTTTATAACTTTCATCAATTTGTAGATTATATTTATTAATTAAAGCTAATGCTTTGGGACCAAACTTTTGATATAAATATTCATTTGAGCCAGGCTTCTTTACAATAACTGTTTTTGTCCTTGTAGTACTTATTTTTTTTCCTAATGATTTATTATTAGCCGCCATGCCTAGTTCCTCCATTTAAATATAGATTTATTATACACTATTTAACCCTATTTTTAAAGGTTATCTTGCCTAGAACAGTTATAATAAAAGATAAATAATTTTTAGTTTATAAAATAAAAATTAAATAGACAAGCATCTATTTAATAAATGCAAAAGATATATTTTTTTGGTTTTACTTTTAAAGTTTTATAAATAGAATCGTTAATAACTGATGTTGCTTTAATTCCATCCATAAAAAATTTTCCTTTGCCAAGTGCATATACTCTTACCAAAATAAATAGATCAGTTTCCTGATGAATAGTTACACTTACATTTATACTTTTATAGCCAACTGCAATTGAAGTAACATCAAATTCAATTATTTTACTTAGTATTTTTTCATCTATTTCTAGATTACCTCTAGAGTTTCTTTCAATAGATATGTACATATTATTCACCTCTAATTTCTTTTAGTTTGCTCTTCCTGCATATTTTCCATCAGTAGTATTAATTAACACTTTTTCTCCTTCTTTAATAAATAAAGGAACAGTTATTTCTAACCCTGTTTCAACTTTTGCCTTTTTTTGAGCTCCACTAGTTGTATCACCTTTAACAGCAGGTTCAGCTTCAACTATTGTTAATTCTATTTTTTCAGGAATAGTTATTCCCAGAATTTCACCATCATACTCTGTCATTTTTACCATAATACCATCTGTTATAAATTTTAATTCTCATTCTAATTTTGCTGAAGCAATTTCCACTTGTTCATAAGTTTCAGTATTCATTAAAACACAATTTGAACCATCATTATATAAAAATTGCATATCCTTTTTCTCAATTAAAGCCTTATCTACTTTTTCTCCCCCTGTAAAAGTAATTTCAACTCTTGCTGCAGTTCTCAAGTTTTTAACTTTAACTGTAACTTTTCCCTGTTGTCTACCTGTTTTAGAAAATGAGTTTTCCAAAACAACAAAAATATTCCCATCATATAAGAATGTACTTCCAGGTCTTAAATCGTTTACTGACATAAAATAATCTCCCTTTAATGTATCTAATTAAATTATATATAAAAAATCCTCTCTTGTGCTAATTTGAAAGGAATTATTTATAAATAAAAATTAGTTAAAAATTAGTTAAAAATTAAACCAACTTTTATAGGTGAATTTGGATCTTTAAAAGTAGATGCACTAACCATTTTTTTTCCTTCTCTTTGAAGTTCAATAATTTTTAAAAATCCATTAGTTGTATTTACAATTATTCCCTCTTTATCAATGGCAATTATTTCTCCATTAGCAAATAATTTATCTAATGTCATTAATTTCTCTTCATCTTTTATAACTCTTGCTGATTTTATTTTAATTCTTTCTTTGTCAATATATGTAAAAGCAATTGGCTGAGGACTCAAAGCTCTAATAAAATTGCAAATTTGCTCAGCTGATTTATTTCAATCTATTTTTTCTTCTTCATTTTTTAAATTATATGCAAAACTAACTTTAGATTCATCTTGTTGAACTCCAATTAATTGCCCTTTTAATATTTGTAATAGACTTTCTTCTATCATTTTTTTACCTAAAACAGCCATTTTTTTAAAAACTGAATCAGCATTATCTTCTTGTGTAATTAAAATTTCTGCTTGGCAATACACATCACCAGCATCCATCTTTTTAATCATTTTCATTAATGAAATACCAGTTTTACTTTCTCCATTCATAATTGCATATTGTATCGGGCTTCCACCTCTGTATTTTGGTAAAAGACTTGCATGAACATTAATACAATTTTTAAAGAGATCTAAAATTGATTGAGTAATAAATTGACCATAAGCGCAAGTAATCATAAAATCTGCTTTTAAACTTTTTAATTCATCATAAATTTTTGAAATCTTAAAAGGTTGAAATAACCTATAATTTTTACTTAGACTATATTCTTTTACTGGTGAAAACTTAATCTCTTTTTTTCTACCAATTTGTTTGTCAGGTTGAGTAATAACACCAACAATTGTTAGACCAGTTTTTTCTATACCTTTTAAAATCTCAACAGATATATCAGGAGTACCACAAAATATTACTTTAAACATTATTTCTCATCCTCTCTTAATTTCATAAGATCTTTTAAAAAATTAGGATTATATTCCTTAACAATATCTACAACTTTTTGTAAAACTACAATCATGGCTAATGTATCTCTGTCACAATATTTAAGCATATCTTCTTTTAAAATTACTTCATATTCTTCTTGACTGATTACATTATCTAAAAATTGTCTGAAAGTTTGGCTTGCTTTATCACCTTTATTAATTTTTAGGTCCTTGTAACTCAAACTACTATCCAAAGCAGGTTGAGTTTTTTTAATTGAATATGAACCTCTAAACTCTGGATGATAAATTAATCAATTGTCTCCTCTTTTTCTGAAAAATTCCATTAAGTCAATAGTATTCATATAAATGTAAGTTAAAGGAATTGTGAATTGAGGATAACAATAAATAAGATTTTTTAAAACTCCCTTTTCAAAAGATTTATTATATGCCACATAAATGCCTGGACCATATTTAAAACAATCTCTAATAAAATTTAATAAAAATTCTGGTCTTGGATCATCTTGATTACTTGCAATAAAGTTTAAATGTTTCATTGTATTTATTGGGTCATTAAAATCATAATTTGGATTATCAATAACATGAATTGAATATTGAAATGGAATTTGTTGGTAAGCTCAAGAATTATCATACTTAGGAATTGCTCATTTTACTGTTTCAAAGTCGTACATATAAACTGGATAATCATAATATTGTTTTAAATCTTTTAAGATTGTTTCATATGAACCAGCTTTGATAATATCATTGGATGTAATTTTATTATTTTTTATAAAATTGGAAACAACATTAATTACTCTTTTTTGATCTTGCTTAAACAAATTTTTAGAATTATAAATATATTTATTATCATCTAAGTCCTTGATATTTTCAATATAAATATCTTTTGGAAATAAGGAATGTATAACTGCTGCAGAAGCTTTAAAACCTGATAATTCGTAAAGATTAAATTTACTTTTATCATAATATGGAACAACATGTTGACAATATTTTTCATCAAGTTTATAGCTTAATTTTGCATATTCTAATTTAATTTTTTTACACTTTTCATTAAATAAATTCTCTTTTGTTTCAAAAAAAGCTGATATTTCCGCTATACAACCATCAAAATAGAAATCATTTGCTTCCATTCCTTCAATTAAACTATTAATTTTTGGAAGCTTTATTGAATTCTCCAATTTATCTGTAACTCTTATTAATTGTGAATATATTAAATCAGATTCGCCACTAATTGGAAGTTTTAAATCCTTAGTTTTAGGTTTTACGTCCTTTTCATAATCTATATCATATAGATCTGATACTTCAAAATCTCGTCTTTCTTCTTTAATACCAATTCCTCTAATATAGTCTCTATTTATTAGACCTATTTTTACATCATCAACAATGTAACCATTTTTTTCTAAAACTTTTTTTTGATACATAATATCAAAAAAATGCTCAGTCTTTGAAGAGGTTGATGCCTTAAATTCAACAATAGTAACGTGCTTATTACCATTGTTAATTAAAACATCACATCTAACTCTTAACATAGAGTCATTAGCTTCAAAAGTGGGCTCAAACAAATACTTTATATTATTATTATCTAAAATCTCACGTGTTTTTTGAATTGTTTGACTATATTCCATTTCCTGAAAATCAAAATATTCAAAATTTGTTTTCTCCACTGAATTCTCTTCATATAATTTTTCAATAAAATACTCCCTAGCAGCTTCACCAACTGCCAATCCATCAACAATTGTTTCTGCAGGAAGACCTGATATTTCAAAACCATTAAGATCATTTAATTGTTTAATTAATAATTCTTTTTGATTCAGCTCCTCTTTTGATAAAAGACTTTCTTCTTTTGTTAATAAATCAGAATATAAATCAATTGCATTAAATCCAGAAGAAGAATTAAAATCATCTTCCGTGTTCATTTCAACTTTGTAATGAGTTTCAAGAATCTTATTTTTTTTCAAATTAATAATTGTTTTAAAATTTTCTAAATTGTGAAAAATTCAAGCTATTTTTGGGCATACACCCATATATCTTTTAAAATCTTCTTTTGTAACTACTTTCATCTTATAATCCCCTAAACAAAAAACATATTATAAAATATGTTACTTATTTCTTCTTGGTATAAATTTAACTGTTGTTGCTTTAATAGCTTTATCCATTTGAAGAGAAATATCTTTATTACTTTTTTGAGTTTTTTTCTCAACTTTAATATTTTTAAGTTCCTCTTTAACTTGAGTTTTATGTTCAATAGTTTTTAATTTTTCTTCTTTTTTAAGTACAACTTTTTCTTGTTTTGTTAATTTAACTTTTTTTTCTGCAATAGCTATCCTTCTTTTTGTATTTTCAAGGTCAATTTCACCATTAACTTGTCAAGCAGTTACATAGTTATTTTTTCCTGATTTTGTAGTAATTCCTTCTACTTCATATGCATTAGTTGAAATTAACTTATTTGTTTTTGGTTCAAACATTTGAACAACAACATCAAAAACATCTCTATATTTGTACTCTACGCCTTTTCTAGCATAAACCTTTTCATATTCAACTTTAATGTTTTTAATATTTTGTGTTTTTGCCAGATAGTTTTTAATTTCTTCTTTAACTACTTTTTTTCTTTTTTGTTGTTCAACTTTTTGAGCCTTTTTACTTGTTATTGATGAAACTATAACAAATATTAAAACAACTAAAACAACAACTCCAATTACAATAGTACTTGTTGAACTGCTTAATAACATGTAACTCTACACCTTCTTCTAATTCTTTTTTATTTTAACTCATTTTTTTAAATTTTTAAAACTTTATCAATAACTCCACCACCAAGACAAATCTCATTAATATATAATACTGCTTCTTGACCCTCTGTAACAGCCCTAACTGGTTCTTGATAAGTAATTTTAATTTTATTATTTGAGATTACTTCTACTTCTACTTTAATGTCTTTTTGTCTATATCTAAATTTTGCACTACATTGAAACTTATTTGATTTAAAATATATTTCGTAATTAGATATAAAATTAAATTCCTCAACTATGCAACTTTTTGATTCTAAAAAAGTTTCGTCGCTTGCTGGAGCTACATAAATAATTTTATTTATAATATCCTTTTTAGCAACATAATATGGTTCTTTTTGACCACCAAGATTTAGTCCTTTTCTTTGGCCAATTGTATAATACATTACACCAATATGTGTTCCTATTTTTTTATTAGATTTTATATCTATAATATCTCCTGGTTGATTTGAAATATAATTTTGTAAAAAATTAGTAAAATCTCTCTCTCCAATAAAACAAATACCTGTAGAATCTTTTTTTTCAGCTGTTATTAAATCATATTTTTTTGCAATTTTTCTAATTTCACTCTTTTGAAATTTTTGAAGTGGAAAAAGCGTTTTTGATAACTGTTTTTGATTTAACTGACAAAGAAAATAGCTTTGGTCTTTTTCCTTATCAAGTCCTCTTATTAATTCATAAGTATTTTTATCTTTATCAAATCTTACTCCTGCATAATGACCCATTGCAATATAGTCTGCTTTAAGATCATTGATTGCATAATCTAAAAACTTATCAAACTTAATGTATTTATTACAAAGAATATCTGGATTTGGTGTTCTTCCCTTTTTGTATTCACTTACAAAATGCTCAAAAACATAGTCTCAATATTCTTTAATGAAATCAACTCTATGAATTTTTATATTCAATTTTTTAGCTACTTCTAAAGCATCTAAGTAATCCTTTTCTTGTGGGCATACTTCTTCATCTAATTTATTTCCAAGAATATCATTATTTAAGTTACTATCTCAATTTCTCATAAAAAGAGCTTCAACTTCATAACCTTGTTCTAATAATATTGCTGCAGTAACAGAGGAATCTACACCTCCACTTAGACCAACAATAACTTTCTTTTTTTCCATAATTTTCGCCTTATTTTATTTCTTTTTTTTCTGTTCCTTTTTTGATAGTTTACTAATTTTTTTATCTACTTTTGAGTCATTATATCAATCCTCAAATGAATCAAAATTAAAAGAATTTAAGTTTTGATTCTTAGTTAATTTTGATTTTACTTGTAGTCTTTCTACAAGTTGAGTTGTGCCACCATCTTTTTCAAAAAAATCAGTTTTCACCTTATTTTTTTTATTTCTATTTTCAAGACTATTAAAAGCTTTTTGTAGATCATCAACTGTATTTGCAATAGTGTAATCAGAATTATTTATTACCGGCAATGAGTAATTATTATCCTCTTTAAAGAATAAATTTAACTCCTTTGTATCTAAATCAGCACTTGGAAGTGTATTACTAATGTTTAAAGATTTATCATTATTCTTTTTCACATTTTCATCTTCAAAATTAACATGCACAATTTTATCTATTTTTTGTTCAGCAACGGCTTTAGTTTCTAAATTTTGTTTGACGTTCATTTCATCTCTTTTAATTTCCATTTTTTGAAGTTTTTTGTCATCTTCAATTTCTTGCAGATCTTGAAAATTTTTTTGTTCTTTAAGATTTTGTTCTTCAATTCCTTTTTTCTGCTCTTCAAGTGCTTTTGATTGTTCATCAAGCAGTCTTTTTTCTACTAGTTTTTTTTGAATTATTAATTTTCTATTAGTTAATCATTGTTCTTCTGTCATTTTTCTTTTTTCTTCTAATAGTTTTATTTCTGCTAATCTATTTTCTTCTTCTAATTCTACTTCAATTAATTTTTTTTCAGCTAAAAGTTTATTTTCTACTAATAATTTTTCTTCCATTAATCTTTTATTTTCTGTTAACAACTTATTTTCTACTAATAACATATTTGCAGATAATAATTTTTCATCATCTAACTGATTTTCAAAGAATTCTTTTTTATTATCAAAATTTATTTTATCTTTTACATCATTTTTAATATCATTTTTCTCTTCTTCTTTAATAATTTTAGAAAAAAATACATTTTCATTCTCATTTTTATCTAAATTTACTTCATTTGATTTTTGAACTAAAACAATATCTTTTTCATTATTTTCTTTGTTCTTTACAACTTCTTCTTTATTATTAAAAATATCAGTTATTTGTTCTGAAGTCATTTCCACAGTTTTTTTAATCTCATCAATTTTTTTATTTAATGAAACTTCTAACTCTTTTAGTTCTTGTTGATAAGAATTTGTTTTAGGCACTAACTTCTCATTTCTAGCTAAATTATAGTTTTTAAATTTATTATTTGGTTTTAAATCAATATTTAATTTATTAAGAAGATAATCTTTATCATTTTGTTCATTTTCATAACTTCTAACTCTTAAATCAATAATTTCTTTTCTTATATCAGATCTTCTTGGCATAATCATCTTATCAACTAAATTAATTGACTCATATGTTTTATTACCAATATCAGTTTTTTGAAAAGCCAAATTATTTGAATTTTCTGGAGCAAAAAAATGAGAATTAGCATTTTGAACAAGATCAATTTTTGATATGTTTTTTGTTTTAAATTCCATTGTTTTATCCAATTCTGTTAAAATTGTCTCTCCAGAGTTTTCATCAAATCATAGTTTATTTGTATAAAAATCCCCTGAGTTTTCATCAAAGGTATTTGTTAAATTTTTATTAATTTTTAAAACTTTTATTTTATCAGACATAATAAACCTCACTAACTAATTATACAATAATTAGTGGCTTTGAAAAATAATACTTTATGTAAAAAAAATAACCTTATAGGTTATTCTTCTAAATTATTTGTAACTTTAAAATCAGTTGAATTTAATATACTTTGCAATTTTTCTCTCTCGTTTTTTTCAAGATCTTTTGGAATTACAAAATTAACTTCTAATAATAAATTACCTCTGTGAGATGATTTAACACCTCTATATAGTCCATAATTTTTAACAGTAATAATATCTCCATTTTTAATACCTTTTGGTATTTTTACATTAATATTTCCATCTAATGTTTTTATAGAAATTTCATTTGCAAGAATAGCATCTAGATAACTAATATCAAATTTAAATTTAATATCAAACTCATTTACTATTGCTAATTTTTTAGAACCATTCAGATGTATATCTGCATATAAATGCCCACGTTCTCCACCATTTGGAGAATAGTTTCCTGCATTTCTTAAAACAATTTGCTGACCTGGAACTAAGCCTTTTGGTATTGGCATCATGACAGTTTCCTTTTTAAGAACAGTTGCATTTCCTCTACAAGTTTTACATGGATTCTTATTTTCTTTTCCATTTCCCTTACATTTTGGACAAGATTGTTGTGTTTGAAATTTAGCAATACCCATATCTTGAAGTACAGTAACAACACCATGTCCATTACATACTTCACACTCAACAATATCTGATTTTGATTTTGCACCAGTTCCATCACAATCATCACATTTTGAAATTAAATCCATTTTAATTTCTTTGTCAACTCCAAATAATAATTCTTTTAGAGTTAAATTAACATCTATTACAACATCTTTTCCTCTTGAAGATCTTGCTCTTGAAGAAGAATTACCTCTTCCTCCAAAAAAATTAGAAAAGATGTCTGAGAAAAAGTCTCCTGCTCCTCCCATATTTGAGAAGAAGTCTCCGAATCCTTGTCCAAATCCACCACCAAAGTCAGAACCCATTCCACTTAATCCATCGTGACCAAACTGATCATAAGCTTGACGTTTATTTGCATCCAATAGTACTTCAGCTGCTTCTGTAGCTTCTTTAAACTTTTCTTCCGCATCTGGTTCTTTACAAATATCTGGGTGGTATTTTTTAGCTAACTTACGATATGCTTTTTTGATATCATCTTCAGATGAAGATTTGGCAATACCCAAAATTTCATAGTAATCTCTTTTAGCCATAATATACCTTCTTTCTTATCTTTAAAAAACAACTACAAATTAGTTGTTTTTTAAAATTATTTAGATTCTTCATCTTTACTTTTGTCTTTTTTATCTTTTTTGTCTTTTTTATCTTCAATATCTTCTTTTGGTTGTTCAGTTGCACCAGCTTGTGTTTGTTGAGCTGCCATTTCTGAAGCCATTTTCATTGCTTGCTCTAAGTCATTCATTTTTTTCTCTAAAGTTTCATAATCTTCTTTTGAAATTAATTCACGAATTTCTTTTGCCATTTCTTCAGATTGTTTTTTTTGCTCTTCATTTACTTGATCTCCAGTTTCACTAATTGAAGATTCAATTATATTCAAGTAACTTTCAGCCTTATTTTTTAGTTCAATATTTTTACGTTTTTTATTATCTGACTCTTGATTTTCTTCAGCTTCTTTAACCATTCTCTCAATTTCTTTATCAGATAAACTACCTGAGTTTGAGATTGTAATAGTTTTTTCTTCATTAGTAGCTTTATCTTTTGCAGTTACAGATACAATACCATTTACGTCAATTTTAAATGTAACTTCAATTTGAGGAGTTCCTTTTGGAGCTGGTTTTATTCCTGTTAATTGGAATTGTCCTAATGATTTATTATCTCCAGCCATTGGTCTTTCACCTTGTAATACATTAATATCAACTGCTGGTTGATTATCAACTGCCGTTGAGAATACTTGTGATTTTTCAGTAGGAATTGTTGTATTTCTTTGAATTAAAGGTGTCATAACTCCACCCATTGTTTCAATCCCTAATGTTAGAGGAGTAACATCTAATAAAAGAACATCAGTTACGTCCCCAGCTAAAACTCCACCTTGAATAGCTGCACCCATAGCAACAACTTCATCTGGATTAATAGTTCTATTTGGTTCTTTTCCAAGTAATGATTTTACTAATTCTTGAACTGCTGGAATTCTTGTTGATCCACCAACTAAAAGAACTTGATCAATATCACTAGCTTTTAATTTTGCTTCTTTTAAAGCATCTTCAACTGGTTTTCTAGTTCTTTCAACTAAATCTTTTGACATTTTTTGAAACTCTGCTCTTGATAATTTAGTTGAAAAGTTAACTGGTCCACTTTCATTCATTGCAATAAATGGTAAGTTAATTTCTGTTTCAACTTGACTTGATAAGTTAATTTTTGCTTTTTCCGCTTCATCTTTAAATCTTTGTAAAGCCATTTTATCTTTTGATAAATCAATATTGTGTTCTTTTTTAATTTCTTGACCGATTCAATCCATAATTTTTTGGTCGAAGTCATCTCCACCCAATTCATTATCTCCTGAAGTTGATAAAACATCATATGTTCCTTCTGCTAATTCTAATAATGAAACGTCAAATGTTCCTCCACCCAAGTCATAAACTAAAACTTTCATTTCTTTATCTTGTTTGTCAATTCCATATGCCAATGCAGCTGCAGTAGGTTCATTAATAATTCTTTCAACATCTAAACCTGCAATTTTCCCTGCATCTTTTGTAGCTTTTCTTTGAGCATCATTGAAGTAAGCTGGTACTGTAATAACAGCTTTTGTAACTTTTGTACCAATTTTATCTTCAGCATATTTTTTTAAATATCTTAAAATTTCTGCAGAAATTTGTTCTGGAGAATAATCTTTTCCTTCTAAATTTCTTTTTTTATTTGTTCCCATATCACGTTTAATTGATATTGCTGTATTTGGGTTTGTTACTGCTTGTCTTTTTGCAGCTCCCCCAATAATAATGTCACTATTTTTAAATGCAACAACAGATGGTGTTGTTCTTTGACCTTCAGGGTTTTCAAGAACCATTGGTTGTCCACCCTCCATAATAGCTACACATGAATTTGTTGTACCTAAGTCTATTCCTATAATTCTTTCTTTTGCCATAATTAATCTCTCCTTTAATATTTTTCTAAATTACTCTGCAACTTTTACAGCTGCATGTTTAATAACTCTATCATGTAATTTATAACCATTCGAAACAACGATTGCTATTTTCCCTGATTTAAATTCTTCACTTTTTACTTGCTCAATTGCAGAATGCAATTCTGGATTGAAATCATCTCCTGGTTTTACAACAACCATTGCTACACCAGCATTTGTTAATGCTTGGTCAATTTGATTAATAATCATTTCAAATCCCATTAAATAATTTTTAATTTCAGCATTATCAGGAGTTGATTTTAAAACTCCTCTAAACATATCTATTGCTGGAATCAGCTCTGAAGCTAATTTTTCACCGCCATACTTTCTAACCAAAACACTTTCATTTTGAAATCTTCTAACTGTATTTTGATTATCAGCTACCGCAATTAATTTTGCTTCTTCTAGTTTTGCAATTTCATCATTCAAAGCTACAAACTCTAATTCCAATTTTTCAATATTAGAAAGTTCTTCAACTTTAACTTCCTTATTTTTTTTGTCATCAGTTTTTATATCTTTATGATCTTTATCAGATTTTTCATCTTTAATTTCTTTTACTTTTGGATTTATATTTAATTCTTTTTTAATATTTTCAAATAGATCCAAAATTTTTTTCATTTTTTCTTTTTCCATTTTTATTCTCCTTCCAACAAAAACTTTTCTTCAATTTTATTGCTTATTCATTCTAAAAGTTTTGACACTTTATCATATTCAATTCTTTTAGGCCCAACTAGAGCTAAAGCACCTTTGCCCCCACCTTTTGTGGGAAAGTTTGTCCCAATAACTGCAATATCATCATTTTCATTACCTGTTTCTAAACCAATAGCTACAGTAGTTTTGTTTGTTTTACTTTGGTAATTAAATCAAACAAAGGGAGAAGCATTTTCAATAAATTGAATAATATCTTTTATCTTATTTGCATCATTAAACTCTGGGTTTTCTAATAAATATTTAACACCACTTGTTCTTGATTTATTTGAATCTGTATGTATTAAAGCTCCTATTAAAGTTTGTAATACAAACTCATATTTTTTAACTTGCTGTCTTAATACAGGAATCATTGCTTGTGATTTTGTTTCAATTTCAGAAATTTTAGAATTTACTAATCTTTCATTAAATAAATCAATTGATAATCTTAGTTCTTCTAAAGTTATTGAATCAAGATTTATATTTTTATTTTCAATTGCTCCATTTGAAAGAACAAATATTACAACTGCAGATTTATTTGAAATAGGTATTAATTCAATTTTTGATAAGAGTAATTCACCATTTACTTCTGAAGTCGCAACAACTGTTGCTAATTTTGTCATTTCGCTTAAGATTGATGAAGTTTTTTCTAAAATCTCATCAATAGTGGCTCCTCTTTTTTTAAAGATCTCATTAATCTGAACTTTGATATCTTCAATGTTATTCGATTCCATAAGATTATCAACATAGTATCTATAACCTTTTGTTGAAGGAACTTTTCCAGAAGAAGTATGAGCTTTTTCTAAAAAGCCTTGTTCCTCTAGAAATGCTGATTCATTTCTAATTGTTGCAGATGATACTTCCATTGTTAATACCTCTTGAATCCTTTTAGAACCAACTGGTAATGCAGTTTTAATATATTCTTCTATGATGGATTTTAAAATTAGGTTTTGACGTTTTGTTAACAATTAAAAACACCTCCATAACAATACATTTCTAGTTTATCAATAGCACTCTTAATAATCAAGTGCTAATTTAATTTATTTGAAGTTGATAGTACAAAATTGTTATTATTAACATCAATTACATAATTTCTCTTAGGTTCTATCTCACTCGAAACTATTGCCCTTGCAATTAAAGTCTCAATATTTCTTTCAATATATCTTTTAATTGGTCGAGCACCATATTGTTGATCATAACCTTCTTCTAAAATTTTTTTTATAGATGAATCTGTAAAATTTATAATATATTCATTTGATAATAAAACTCTCTCTTTTAATTCATCTAAAGTTTTTATAATAACTTCTTTAATAACATCTTTAGATAAAGCATTGAAAGTCACAATATTATCAATTCTATTTAAAAATTCAGGTCTAAAGAATTTTCTTAAATTCTCATTTAGAACATCTTGGTCAATTAACTCTGGTGGTGTTGAAATTAGATATTCAGAACCAATATTTGAAGTCATAATTATGATTGTATTTTTAAAATCAATTGTCTTTCCAAGAGAATCAGTAACTCTACCATCATCTAAAATTTGTAAAAATATATTAAAAACATCTGGATGAGCTTTTTCTACTTCATCAAATAATAGTATTGAATATGGGGCTCTTCTTACAGCCTCAGTAAGTTTACCTCCCTCTTCATAACCAACATAACCAGGAGGAGAACCTAATAATTTAGATACTGAATGTTTTTCCATATATTCAGACATATCAAATCTAAGCATTTTTTTCTCACTTCCAAATAAATTTTTTGCAAGTGATTTTGCAACTTCTGTTTTACCAACACCAGTTGGACCTAAAAATAAGAAACTACCTATTGGCTTATTTGGGTCTTTAATTCCACTTCTACTTCGAATAATTGCATCAGATACAAGTTCTAATGCTTGATTTTGACCTTTTACCATTTTTTTAAGTGTTGTACTTAAACCTAAAAGTTTTTGTTTCTCACTTTCAATTAGATTTTCCATTTCTATTCCAGTTCATTTAGATACAATTGAAGCAATTTCAATTTCAGTAACCTCCTCTGAAATTAATTTTTCCTTATTATTATCAAGTGCAGAACTTAATTGTTTTTCTAAGGCTGGTAATAATGAATATTGAATTTCTCCAGCTCTTTGATAATTAGCTTGTGCTTGAACTTGCTCTAGTTCAATTTTTAAACTATCAATAGTAGACCTAAACTGATTAATTTTTTCTAATGCTTTTTTTTCAGAATTTCATTTATTATTAAATTCGGCTTGTTTTGTTTTTAAATTTTTTAGTTCTTTTTCTGCTTGTTGTAATCTATCTTTAGATTTTTCATCTTGCTCCTTAGAAAGTGCTGCTTTTTCAATTTCTAATTGCATAACTTTTCTATCAATTTGATATAACTCTGTAGGAACTGATGCTAACTCTGTTTTAATTGTTGCACTTGCCTCGTCTACCAAGTCAATTGCCTTATCTGGTAAAAATCTATCGGAGATATATCTATCACTTAATTGTGCAGCTGCAACTAAAGCATTATCATGAATTCTTACTCCATGGTATGTTTCAAAACGCTCCTTTAATCCTCTTAAAATTGAAATTGTTTCTTCAATAGTGGGTTCACTTACAATAACTTTTTGAAATCTTCTTTCAAGTGCCGCATCTTTTTCTATATATTCTCTGTATTCTTTTAGAGTTGTTGCTCCAATAACTTTAATACCACCTCTAGCAAGAGAAGGTTTTAATAGGTTTGAAACATCCATTCCTCCCCCGTTTCCAGTTTTACCTGCTCCCACAATTAAATGTAATTCATCAATAAATAATATTATTTGACCATTTTCTTTTTGAATTGCATTTACAATTCCCTTGATTCTTGCTTCATAATCTCCTAAAAAACTAGCTCCAGCCATAACACTTCCCATGTCTAACTCTAGAATTTTTTTATCTTTTAAAACACTTGGAACATCACCTTTATTTATTCGTTGAGCTAAACCTTCTGCAATAGCTGTTTTACCAACACCAGGCTCACCAATTAAAACCGGATTATTTTTAGTCTTTCTACTTAATATTCTAATTACTCTCATAATCTCATCATCTCTTCCAATGATTGGATCAATTTTTCCTTCTTTTGCATCCTTTGTTAAATCCCTTGTATATTTATTTAGGATTTCTGGATCATTTAAAGGATCTGGTTTTTGTGTAAAATCCATAAACATTCCTCCTCTTGATTAGCACTCTATGTGTCTAATTGCTAATCAATAATATATTACATTTTGTTTTAGCAATGTCAATGTTTAAGTGCTAATTTTTTGAAATTTTTATAAAATAATTTGAATTTAAGAATAAGGTGTTAATTGCTTACTTATCAATTAGAAATCTATCTAGTAAATATACATCCCAACTAAAAATAAAAACACAAATTAAAAGCACTAGTTTAGACCAGTGCTTTTAAGTATTAAATTTTATTAGAATAATTTTCCTCAATAAAAATACAATATAGTTGCATAAAAGTGGAATAAGCTAATTTTGCCTTTTCTTTTAAATTTAAATTTGAAGTCGACCTAATTACTTCTCCTTGAAAGAGTTTCATATTTATTGGCAAATATTTAAATACATCCAAATTTATATTTTTATTTAGCTCAATAAAATCTTCAGTTTTATCTGATCTCAAAACTAAATTTAAAAGCAGTTTTTGTTCTTCATTAATTAGACTTTTTAAATCTTCATTTTCATTAAAATCATAAAATAGTAAAATTAACTTATAATTAATAGCATTTGAATCCTTAGAGTTTTTAATTTTTTCAGTTTGTTTTTTAGTTAACTTCAATCAAATATTTGAGTTATATCTTAATTGAGTTAAAAAGATTTGTTTTAAAATAAATACTCTTTGCAATATTTTAAATCCATTGCCAATTGTAAACTTACTAGAAAAAAACATTGTTGTTCAATAAGATATATTCTCTGTTAGTTTTCACAAAATATAAGTCTTATTAAATTCTCTTTCCAACTCTTTTACTATTTTTATGAAAGAATTACTTTTAATTGCCTCAGAAAAAAGTATATCGTACTTTTGCTCTATTTTTACCTGAGGTTGATTTGAAAAGTTATATATAATATCTTTAAAATCTATAAAATTATCATCATTAGTTACTTTTAAAAAAGATAAATTGTTATTATCAATAGTTTTTAATTGTTTAAGCATGTGTTCCTCCAAACAATTAATCGCTCTTTTTAATTTATTTTTTTAGAAAGATCATAATTAATTACAGAATTATATCCTTTTTTAATAGCATCATCATATGTAGCTTGCACACAAACTTCTAAAGCTAAGCCACATATCTCTAAATCCTCTACTTTTTTAGTTTTTAATCAAAAGTCTAATTCAGATTCAACATTTAACTTCTCATTTTCTTTATCTTTAGAAATATAAAAAGCAGAATAACTATCATAATCTAATTTAGTTCCTTTTCTTATTATTAAGTCAGCATTTGATGAATCAATAAGAAACTCTGCACCTTGTGAATTAACTACGCAATGTTCTGGTCATTCAATAAAAGAAATGTGATTTTGGGGATGAAAATCTCCGGAAAAAATAACATAATTTCCATTCTTTTTATATTCACTAATTTTATTTTCAATTTTCTTTTGAATTAATTCACCCTGAGGCACATAAAGTTTTCCCAAAGGATTTGCAAAATCATATTGATAATCTACTACAATTAAAGCTTTTTTCATATTATAAAAAATCTATTAATATCTCATTTAAGATATTAAATCCCCTTTCTGTACATCTAAGATTATTATTAACTATTTCTAATAAATTTTGTTCAATTTTTTGTTCAATTTTTTGTTGATAAAAAGTAACTATCTCTTTATTTTTTTCTAAAGACACATCAATTCCTTCTACCATTCTTAAACCCATCATTATAATTTGAAAATAATAATCTTCTTGTGAAAGCAACTCAAACTCTTTTTTATAATTTAAAATATTACCTTCATTTTTAGTCAGATAATATTTATTATCAATTTGTTCAAATCCTGTAGCACCAATACCTACACCAGCAAATGTGGAATTATTTCAATAACTAATATTATGAAATGATTTATTATTTTCTCCTAAAGCATAATTTGATATTTCATATCTAATATAACCTAAATCTTTAAGACCTTGATTAACTATTTCATCAAATAACTCGTCATTTTCGGGTAGTTTCATATTTTTTCTTCCCCAAATTGATTTTTCTTTCATTATTAATGAATATCATGAAATATGATCTGGTTTTAATTCCTTAAGATACTTTAAATCTGTTGCAATATTTTCTTTAGTTTGATCATATAAGTTATACATTAAATCTATACTTACATTTTTAAATCCCGCTTTTCGAATTAGTTTGAAAGCTTTTATTGCTAATGAATTATCGTGAATTCTTCCAATTTTTTTTAATAATTCATTGTCAAAAGTTTGAATTCCCATACTAACTCTATTAATATTAAACTCCTTATAAATATTTAATTTTTCTAGTGTAACTGATTCAGGGTTTAACTCTATTGAATATTCAAAGTTTGGTTTATTAGTAAACTTTAAAAGAATATTGCACATCCTTCTTGTTTGCTCTTCGTTTAAACAACTTGGAGTTCCTCCCCCAATATAAATACTTTGAATATCTTCTAATCTATTTTCATAGCCCTCTAATTCAAGCTCAATTTTGTCTAAATACTTTTCAATTATTTTTGGATCTTGTGGTTTTTTTACTTTTACAAAATCACAATAAAAACAAATATGTTCACAAAATGGAATGTGAACATATAAACTATTAATTTTTCTATCTATTGATTTATTACTCCTCATGGTTTTAGTGAAAGACCTCTTTTTTTTCTAATAATTAATCAAGGTATAACAATTAAAAATAAAAGAATTGCCATTGAAGTAAAGAATATAATCATACAAACTTTATTTGCTTTTTTTCTAATTTCTTTTATTTCTTGTTGTGGTATTATTTCATATCCATAATACCCAATTAAATTATTTTTTCTTGTTCTAGTTGTTACTATGTTTAATACGTGAACTATTAAAGTAATAAATAAAATAACTATATTTGTTTTAATTTCTGAATCTAGTGATTTCAGACTCCCAACTTTTCAAAATAAGAAATAAATATCTGGATTTCCATTTAAATATTTACTTTGTAAACCATACATTATTGCTAATGAAATTGCTCCAAAAATATAAATACAAAATGATACTCAGTTTAAATAAACTCCTCTTGATATTAAAGTTCTATAATTTCTAGTAATAAAATAAGGTACGAGCTCTTTTCCAAATAAAAGATCCTTTTCATATTTTTTGACATTTGAATAAATAAAGGCAAAGTCAGTTAAACTAGTTATAAAAAATCCTGCTGATACAATTAATAATGTTATTGAGAAGAAAGGATACATTACTTTTGCTCTTTCTACTCCCATGTAAGTTCCATTATCTCCAGCTTTATAATAAATTGCTAACATAATTGAAGTCGTAATTATACCAACTACTCCTATTAAGAAAATTAAAAATATTCTTAATTTTTCACTTCTTATTTCTTTAGCTATTTCTTTTGGAATGATATTTGCCTTTTTCATTCTTTCTCCATATGAATTATGCTCATAAGGATTATAATTATTTGAACTAACTGGTGCATAGTCAACTTCTGGATTATATCCAAAATTTGGATTTGGATTATAAAATTGATTATTATTAGAGAAATCATTATAGCCATATTGCATATTATTATTTGGCATATGATAATTTTCATATAAAGGCTTATTATTATAAATTTCATTTCTTTGAAGATTATTGATTTGATTGTTTGGAGGATAAACC
This sequence comes from Spiroplasma endosymbiont of Cantharis lateralis, assembly GCF_964030855.1. Classification (NCBI taxonomy): domain Bacteria; kingdom Bacillati; phylum Mycoplasmatota; class Mollicutes; order Entomoplasmatales; family Spiroplasmataceae; genus Spiroplasma; species Spiroplasma endosymbiont of Cantharis lateralis. The sequence goes on along the minus strand of NZ_CAXIQF010000006.1, from coordinate 6,787 downwards.
ATTCTATTATATTGATTTTCATCTCTATAATTTCCATAATTAATTCTTGACATATTTTCAAAATCTAAACGCTCTTGTTTTAAATTATTACTATATTGATTTTGATAATTTACATATGACTGCATTTGAGTTGGTTGATATCTTGGTTGTTGATATTGAATTAAATCTCTTTGATTATTTTGAAGATAGAATTTTTCATTTGGATCTCTTACTTCACTTCTCTTATAATCAGGCATTCTATTTTGTTGATAACTATTATCAAAATTTAATTGTCTTGGTCTTATATACCCAGAGTTCTTATTTTCAATTAAATTTTTTTGATATATTGCTGTTTCGTTAAAGTAATTAGGATTATTTTGAGGGTTTGAATTTAACGCAAAAGTTCCAACAGTTTGTTGGTTTTGATTTTCATTTAATTCTTCATTTTTAATTGGATTTACTAATCCACTCATAAAAAAACGCCCCTTTTTTTATGAGCATAAAAAGGTTTTATTTTTTTCTTCTATCTCTTTGAATTTTTTTAATTTTAGCTATTTCTAGCTCAAAATTATTTCTTTGATTTTCAAATTTTTCAAGTCTTTTAAATTCATCTGCTGATACTTGTTCTTTTTCAAAGTAAAATTTTGAATTTTTTCTAAAAAGTATTAAAAAATATATAGTGAAAGAAATAGATGCAATTATTGTAAAAACTAGCAATACAACTCATAAAGGAAGACTAAAGTCTAATACTTTAAAATTTGTTTTACTCATTAATAGTGTTTTCATAACAATCACCTTTTTAGCCCAACTGTAAATTACCCTATCTACAATCTTAATTATAATAACATATTTATTAAAAAAACTAGATTTTTTTAATCTAGTTTTATCATTTTTTTTAGTCTCAACTTGCCACTAAAGCGTCAATAATATCATTTTTTCACTCTTGAATATCTAAATCATTAACAAAAAAGTCAATAAATTCATCCTTTAAAGTAACAATTAAGTTCATTGAAAAGTCATTTAATTCAATATCTAATTCTTTTAATTTTTCTAAAACTTCTTTAGGAAAATCAGGACTAAAAGCAATTGATTGTACACAATCTTCTGCAAATAATTCAGCATCTGATTCCTCTTGCAATGAACCCATTAGAGCAGAATAAACCTCTTCTTCACCTATTTCATTTTCTTTAACAACTCTTGCTATTTCTTCAAGGGGTTTTCCATCTAATTTTAATGGTTCATAATTTTTTTCAATTTCTTCTCCAAATAAAACAATAGCAAAATATAAACTCATTCCAGCTATTAATTCTTCAAACATCTTATCTGCTATTTCATCTGGTAAATTATCAATATATTCACTTATACTATTTGCTTGTACTTCTGTCATTTTATAGTTCTCCTTATTTATTTAATTATCTAACAAAAAAGTCCATTAATATAAAAAAGTTTCAATAATTATCTATTTAATTGCTTTATACTAATGACAATTATATAAGAGAATTTAATTTAAAAATAAAAAACTTCAACTTTTAATAGTTGAAGTTAATAATAAAATTATATCTAATATTTTTAAATAAATTAACTATTTATAATATCTATTTTTGTATATATTATACTGTTATAATCTCATCTTTTTTTATCTGGTCCTCATATTTCAAAACCTTTATTATAATGGTTTTTCCTATCTTTTATTGTGTCATCAGAGTCATAAGTTTCGCCAAATATAAAATTATTATAAATTGAATTTTCATATTTACTGTTAAACTCCTTATAATGAGTCGTAATTTTTTTATAAATAAATGAATTAAGTTCATATGAGATTTTTCCTTTTTGAATTTCTCCCTCAATAGTATATTCGATTTCATCGTCAAATTTAAAATTAGCATTATATAATTTTAAATTTAAATGCTGATTTTTGCTATTTGCAATAATCTTATCTTTTTCATTTACCACTTCTTCAATTTCCAAATCTGGAGAATTTAGTTGACTACTGTATTCTTCAAAAAATTCTTTCATTCAAGTGCTTAAATTATTTGTTACATACCCCACAAAATAATCTACATATAATGAAATTAAACCAATATAAATATCTTCTCCTTGATTTGTTTTTACTTTTAGTATATTTTTTCATAATCTAGTACATGAAAATGTATTACTTGATATTGGTCTAATCTCTGATCCCAAAAATATTGAAAACGCATTTTTCTTTTTTATATTTCAATGATTATCATTTGTCATTTCTGAACCAAATTCCAAAACAATTTTATTATGGCCAGGTAAAAAAGCTTTTTTTATTTCATCTTCACTTTTACCTACATAAAACCCTGACATCAATTCCATACCAAAAGGTTTTTCTAAACTTGCATCCGTTGGAAGTAAACTATCATATAAAAAATTAACATTATTATTTTCTACATCATCTTTTTTAACGATTCTTTCATATTTATTTCCATTACTTGAACCTGATCAAATCTTAAAATGATCATCTTTTGATGATAACTCTAAGTCACCATTTTCTAATTCATTAATTTCTAATGAACCAAATCTTTCTAAAATTTCTTCATCTCATCAGTTAGTCTTCTCTTCTTCTGGATCAGTTTTTCCTCCAAAACAAGATACCACTGTAAATGAACTTGAAGTTACCAATGTTATTGAACCAAGTACTGCTAATAATTTTTTCATTTTTATCCCTCTTTATTGAATTAACTATAAAATATCTATTTTTGTATATATTATACTGTTATAATCTCATCTTTTTCTATTTGGTCCTCATATTTCAAGTCCACTATTATAATGTGTACTGTTCCTTTTTTTCGGACACCTATATTTTATAACTAACTCTATTAGTATTATAAAAATATTGATACATTTTCAAATTATAAATATATTCATTTACAACATTGTATTTATAACCTTCCTTGATTGCTTCTCTTTTAAGAGTGCTTCAAAAACCTTCAATATATCCATTGTCCGTTGATCTGCCTATTCTAGACATACTTAAACCAAAATCAAATCACATTGTAGCTAAACGATATTGATAAGATTTAAATTCTGAACCGTTATCAGAGTGAATAATTGAGTTTGGTTTAAATGTTCCAAACTCATTAACCATATTAAAAAATGACTCTAATACTAATTTCATACCTTTAATATTTTTAGTTACCAAACCATAAACTTTTTTAGTGTTTACATGATAAAAAGCGCAAGTATATAGTTTGCATCCTGCTATTATTTTCTCTGTAATATCTACAGAGAAAATATCTCCATAATTTTTCAAATCTGTTTGATATTTAAATAATCTAGGATACTTACCAATTTTTTCTGGAGTAACTGATTTATTCTTTTGTATTTTATAGTTATTAGGTTTTAACTTTAGAAACTTCATTATTCGCAGAACTTTTTTATGACTACAATTTAAATTTAAATACTTCAATAATCTTCTAGATCCATAGATTTTAACTTCATTTTTATAAACATCATTAATTCTCAAAACCAAATCTCAATTAATAGCCTTAATTTTTGGTTTACCTTTTGATATTCAATCATAGTAAGTACTTTTTGCTAGATCAATTAGTCTACAAAGTCTTCTAATTGCAATATTTGGGTTTTTAATTGCAAAGTTATAAACTACTTTTGATTTAAATGTGTTTAACTCTCACTTATTTACTTCTTTCTATCAATCAATTCTCTTAATTCTTTAAACATTTCATCTCTTAATTTTAAATCTTCACTTTCTCTTTTTGATTTTTTAAGCCCTTTTTTTAAATTTATAATCTCCTCATTATTTGCTTTAAAGGACTTTTTGAAGCCACTTCTTCCATTTTCATCATAGGTTTTTATTCAGTTTTTTAATCTTGATTTATCAATTCCTACTGCTTTTGAATATTGTGATAATAACAAATTTGATTTATAAAAATTTAATACTAATTCAATTTTTTGATCGATTGAATACTTAGTCAAAATAAAACCTCTCTTCGTTCACAAATATTTTATATCAATATATAAAGTATTTTTAAAATGTGTCCGAAAAAAGGTTACACTACATCCACTATTATAATGTTTTTCTTTATCTTTATTAGAGTCATCTAAATCAAATTTATAAGTAAATTTAAAATCTTTATAATTTGAGTTTTCATACTTATAATTAAAAGCAGATGTATGAGATCAAACTTTATTTGTTATATATGAATCCAAAGCTTCTTGTATTTTTATATTTTCCACATTTGATTCTTCATCACGCTTATAATTAATTTTTTGACTAAATGTAAAATCGGCATTTCTAAATATTAATTTTAAATGTTGATTATTGCTATTTGCAATAATCTTATCTTTTTCATTTACGACTTCTTCAATTTCCAAATTTGGAGAATCAAGTTGGCTACTATATTCTTCAAAAAATTCTTTCATTCAAGTGCTTAAATTATTTGCAACATACCCCACAAAGTAATCTACATATAATGAAATTAAACCAATATAAATATCTTCTCCTTGATCTGTTTTGATTTTTAGTACATCCTCTCATATCCTTGTACATGAAAATGTATTACCTGATATATGTCCTGATCCCAAAAATATTGAGAATGCATTTTTCTTTTTTAGATTCCAATGATTATCATTTGTCATTTCTGAGCCAAATTCAATTTGAATATTATTATAAACATTTGAAAAAGCTTTTCTTACTTCATCTTCACTTTTACCAACATAAAACCCTGACATCAATTCCATTCCAAATGGTTTTTCTAAACTTGCATCCATTGGAAGTAAACTATCATATAAAAAATTAACATTATTATTATCTATATCATTTTTTTTAACAATTCTTTCATACTTATTTCCATTACTTGAACCTGATCAAATCTTGAAGTGATCATCTTTTGATAATAACTGTAAGTCACCATTATCTAATTCATTAATTTCTAATGAACCAAATCTTTCTAAAATTTCTTCATCTGATCACTTAGTTTTCTCTTTTTCTGGGTCAGTTGTCCCTCCAAAACAAGATACTACTGTAAACGAACTTGAAGTTACCAATGTTATTGAACCAAGTACTGCTAATAATTTTTTCATTTTTAATTTTCTCCATTTCTTATAATATCATTATAAATATTTTCTGCTAGATTTCCAGTATTTGTTTTAGAATTCCACTCATAAGTTACTAATTTATTATTTATAATGGTTGAATACATTTTATAAATAATAAACTCTTCAGATATTGAATTGATAATTGATAATTGATTTTTATATAATTCCAAGGCACTTTGATAGTCCTTATAATAAACTCATTTCCCAGTATTAAGTTTAAATTTAAAGACAGTATATTTACCAGCACTAATAATATTTTCTCAATCTTTTTCTTGATCTTTTAAATTAACTGACTCATTTTTATGAATATACTTATAACTCAATTCTATTTGTTTTTGTAATTCTATAATGACCTCTTCTTCATTTTTTCTTGAAAAGTAGACTTTTCCATTTATATCATAAATTTCATAAGCCTTTCTTAAAATTTGTAATGAATTTTGAAACATTATTTCTTTTGCCGCATTAGGATTTGATGCTATATTCTCATTTAATTGATCTGAAAAATCAGATATATCTTTTTTATCGTTATTGTCAACATAATACATTCTTTTAATTCTTATTCCATTATTATTTTTATCATTGTCTAAATAATAAAAATTATTCTTTCAATTTTCAAAAGTTGTAGTAAATTCTATATCTCCAATATCCAAAGTCACATTCTTGCTATTTTTATTTTGTACATTCTTTAATATTTCACTTTGAAAAAATACCTGACTTTCATGGAAAGAGAATTGATACTTTGTTTTTTTATTATCTAAAGTTTTTCCATACAATCAATCTTCATATATTGGAGAGTTTTTTATATCTGTATTATATAAATTTTTAAAAAGTTCATCATAAATAGAATTGAATATTACTTTTTTTTGAACTTCATTAAATTGTGAAAATTTAGTAAAATTTGCAATTTTTTGTAGAATTTCTTCAACTGAATTACCATTTTTATTTGCTATAGTCTCAATAATTTCATTTACATTAAATAAATTGCCTTTAATATTAAAAACATCATCAAGTTTATTAATAAATTGATTACTTAAAAATTTAATTTCATAATTTTTTTGACTTATTTCACTTTCATCAACTATTATTTTTTCTGGGTTTGTATCATTAAACCCCCTCTGTGCACATCGATCATTATTTGTGTCAAGTCTAAGCATAAGATAATTGTTACCATCTAACGAGTCATAATATTTAAAATCATGTCATTTTCTTCTATTATTTTTAACTAAACTACAATAATCAGACACCAAATGCTCACTTCAACTTCCTCTAGTCTTTAAACTATTTATAAATTCTGTAAGTACTATTTGGCCCCTTCCTTCATCACTAACATTAATTTCTAATTTTTTTCCTGAGTTTAATACTTTAATGTCTATTCCTTTAAGAGTATTTTGAATTAGTTCAAATCATTGACCACTTGGAGCAGTTAGAGTAATTTTATATTTAAATTGATTTGAGATAATATTATTTATATTACTAGAAAAATAAGACCAGAAATTATCATAAAAATAATCATTAAAATAGTCTTCCTTATATCTGAAAGAATCTTCCAAAGGACTTTGATTCATAGTATTTTTTAATGGACCATTTTTTTCTTCATACATTAAGCCATCTGCATCATATTTTGTTTTAAATGCATCATAGTAGTATCCTTTATGCATTTTTGATTGAAGATCTATCATATCCTTTTTGTTAAAAGCATTATAATAAATACCATTATGAAAATAAA
>NZ_CAXIQF010000005.1:0-81490 GCF_964030855.1 Spiroplasma endosymbiont of Cantharis lateralis | reverse complement strand
TTTAAAACTCTTGGAGATCCTACAAGGTTGCAAATCATAAATATGATCTGCGATTGTGGATGTAGTAAATGCGCACAAAATATTTTAGATAATTTAAATATAACACAACCAACATTAAGCTATCATATGAAGATGCTTGAAAAGGCGGGATTGATAACATCTTTTAAAGAAAAAAACTCTAAAATCTATAAAGTTAATAGTCAAGTTATTGACCAATTAAAACTGTTTGTTTCTGAAATTCAAGTTGAAAAAAGTTTACTATTTTGTTCAAATTGTAATGAAAAAAAATAGAGTTCTTTTTTACAAGAACTCTATCTTTTATTTCCCACATTGACAATTTGTACAAGTACATACTTCACAAGTACATAATGAATAAATTCTTAACATAGTGCCTCCTTAAGATAGTTATCTATATAGATAACTATCTATATAGATAATACTACATATAGTTGATAAAGCAACAATATTTTAAAAATATTTTAAAATTCTAGTTTTTAAATAGTTTTATTTTTAAATAAAATCAATGAAAATTTAAAAAAAACCAAGAATTAATGATTTTTTTTGGTATTATTAATTTGCTTATTATCTTAAAGACAGTACCAAAAGGAGGCTTAAGACTATGCGTGAAGGAGTTATTTTACGTTGTGCAACTTGTAAAGAAGAAAACTACATAGCAAAAAACGACAAAAGAAAAGAAAAGATTGAAGTTAAAAAACATTGCTTTAAATGTAATTCACACCAAGTTCATAAACAAAAAAAATAGGGATAGAAAATACTTTTTATAAGGTTTTTTCATCCCTTTTTTTGTATAGTTATATATAAGGAGTTATTAACTATGAAAAAAGACTTATTAAACAAAATTTTAAAAGAAACAGTTGCAGATGCAATTTTATTATATTCACCTCAAAATAGATATTGATTTTCAAGATTTCATTCATCATTAGGATATATTTTATATACAAAGAATAAGTCTTACTTATTTGTTGATGGTAGATATATTACGGCTGCAAGAAACTCAAAGTTATTAATAAATATTGATGAAATAGTTGAATTTGGAAAATTGTATGACTTATTAAATAATAAAATTAAGGAAAATAATGTAAAAACCATTGTATATGAAAGTGATTGAGTTTTTGTCAAAGAAGCTCAAATTTTTCAAAAGCATTTAAAATCAGAAGTTATTTCACATAATTTTGATGCAATAAGAATGGTTAAAGAAAAATGAGAAATTGATCAAATTAGAGGAGCTTGTGATATCACTCATAAAGTTTTTTTGGAAGTATTAGATTTTGTTAAACCAGGTATCAGTGAAAAACAATTAGCAAGATTTGTAAGTGATTCATTTTTAAAAAATGGAGCTGAGAAATTAAGTTTTGATACAATTGTGGCTAGTGGTGAAAATGGAAGTATGCCTCATGCAGTACCAACTGATAAAATAATTGCTGAAGGAGATTTTGTCACATTAGATATGGGATGTTACTATAATGGCTATTGTTCTGATCAAACAAGAACATTTGCTGTTGGAAATTCAAATAATGAAAAGTTAAAAGAAATCTATGAAATAGTTTATCAATCACAACAGTTAGGAATTGAAAGTATTAAACCAGGAATTAAGGGAAATGAAGTACATAAAATTTGTTATGACTATATAGATTCTAAAGGTTATGGTCAATATTTTACTCACGGAACTGGTCATGGTTTAGGAATTGAAATTCACGAAGAGCCTTATAATTCAGTTGCAGGAGATAAAACTTTGCAAGAAGGTATGTGTGTAACTGTTGAACCAGGAATTTATATTCCTGGAATTGGGGGAGTAAGAATTGAAGATGATATCTTAGTTACAAAAACTGGTTATGAATTCTTAACAACACCATTGAGAGAATTACAAGTAGTTAAATAAAAAAGAGGGATATTCATTAAAAAATTAGAACATGTTGCTTTCATTTTAGATGGTAATGGAAGATGGGCAAAAGAAAAAAATAAGCAAAGAACTTATGGGCATAAAATTGGCATGGAAAATATTTATCCAACAATTTTGGATGCAAAAAACTATGGTATAAAATATGTTTCAATGTTTTGTTTTTCAACAGAAAATTGAAAAAGACCACAACAAGAAGTTAATTATTTAATGCAATTTCCATCTGAAATTTTTTCAAAAAAACAACAAGAAAAATATTTAAAAGAAGGTATTAAAGTTGTATGAATTGGTAGAAGAAATATAGTACCTGAAAAAACTCGAAAAGCTTTAGAAGAAATGGAAGAAAAAACTAAAGAGGCAAATCAAATTATTGTTCACATTGCTTTAGATTATGGTTCTTTTGAAGAGGTGGAAAATTGTTTTAAAATAGTGTTTAATGATATTAATAGTAAAAAATTATCAATTGAAGATTTTTCTATTAATACAGTTATAGATAATTTATATACAAAAAATTCTCCTCAAATAGATTTACTAATTAGAACTGGTGGGGAAAAAAGATTGAGTAATTTTATGTTACTTCAATTAGCATATGCAGAACTATATTTTGTAGATACATATTGACCAGACTTTAAAAAAAACGATTTAAAATTAGCTATTGAAGAATATAATAATAGAAATAGGAGATTTGGGGTTATTCAAGATGAAAAATAATAAAGATAAAAATGAGTTTGAAATGCCTGAAACAGTTGAAATTACTCCAGATATAAATGGTGAAATTGGTAAAAACCGTTTCAAACTTCCATCTGCTAAACGTAATTTTAAAATAAGAGTTCTTTCAACAATAGTGCTTTTAGCATTACTTTTAGGTTTTGTTGTTTCTGGAGCAATATATACTTCATTGAAAACTTATACAGATTTAAATGCTGAAGCTGCTTCATATACTTCAATCATTCTAACTATTGGTTTACTTTGAATATGTATGTTTGAAATGAATAAAACAATGGGATTTAAAAAATGATATTATCAACTACTAATGAGTGCGTTTGCTTCAGTAATATTTATTTTTCCATTAACTTTTAAAATGTATAATTTCTCATTTTATACATCAATGGGTTTACAAAACTGATTACAAGCATGACAATTTCCACTTTTAGTTACAAGTTATTTGATTGTGACAATTATAGTTGGATTTGCTGATAAGAAAATTGATGTTAAAAATGCTTTAATAAACTTTGTTATGACAATGGTTATAATTATGGGATTAAAAGCATTTTCAATTTCTTCTTTAGGATTAGTAGAAACAATTAATCCAGAAACTAATGAAGTTAAAACTAGTGCCAGATTCTCATTTGTTACAATTGTTTGAATTTGAATGATGATTATTTTAAGTGATTCATTCCAATATATTGGTGGAATGAGATTTGGGAAAACTAAATTAAGCCCAAATATAAGTCCTAAAAAAACTTGAGAAGGTGCTTTAATTGGTCTTGGAGTTGCTGCAGGTTCTGGAATTATCTTTGCAATGATTTTTAAATTTGCACCACCACTACAAAACTTTCAACCATTAAGAGAACCAATGCAATCATTGGGTGGTCAATCAATTGCTCTTGAAATAATTGTTTATATCTTATTGGCAATTGTCTTTCCAATAATTGGATTGTTTGGAGATTTATTATTTTCATGAGTTAAAAGACAAGTTAACATTAAAGATTACTCAAACCTAATTCCAGGTCATGGTGGTGCTTTAGATCGAATGGATTCAATCTTATTTTCATTATTTATATTATTTATCTTTATTAGTAGTGTTGCCTAATTAAAGTGAAAAATATTGTATTATTTGGAGCTTCAGGAAATATTGGTCAGCAATGCATAGAATTATTGCAAGAAAATAAAGATAAATTTAATTTAATAGCTTTGAGTGTTGGTGAAAATGATTCAAAAATTGAATCTTTTTTACTTTGTTTTCCAACAATTAAAAAAGTATATTCAAAGAAGGAATTAAACTATTTAAAACTAAAATATCCAAAGGTTGATTTTTTAACAAACAATATTTTAGATATTTTTAGCAAGGATGATGAAATAATTATTAATGCTTTAAGTGGATTTTATGGTTTACAAGTTACATTAAAAACAATTGAAAATAACTTAGTCTTATTAAATGCAAATAAAGAATCATTTGTTACTGCTGGAAACTTGATAAATAATATGTTAAAAAAAAGTGAGACAAAAATATATCCTTTAGATTCAGAACATTGCGCAATTTTTCAATGTCTAGAAAAAGAAAATCAAGCAAAAGTTTTATTTATAACAGCATCAGGGGGAAGTTTTAGAAACTTAACTTTACAAGAAACTAAAAAAGTAAGTTTAGCTAAAGCTCTAAAACATCCTAATTGAAATATGGGTTCAAAAATAACTATTGATAGTTCAACAATGTTTAATAAGGCTTTTGAAATCCTTGAAGCTTATCATTTATTTGGAATTAAAAACATTATAACTTTATTACATCCTCAATCAATAATTCATTCAATGGTTGGTTATAATGATGGGTCAATAAAAGCACAACTTTCGCTCCCTGATATGAAACAAGTGATAAATTATTTTTTACACTTTCCTAAAAAAAATTCATATTATAAGCAAAAAGAAATAGATTTTAATGATTTAATAAGATTAGATTTAAAAGAAATTGACCAAGATAGATTTAAACCAATTAAGTTTGCTTTACAGTGTTTGGAGTTAAATAATTCAAAATCAATTGCTTTAAATGCGGCAAATGAAATATGTGTTGAATACTTTTTAAAGGAAAAAATAAATTTCTATCAAATAACTAAAATAGTTGAAAAAATATTTAAGGAATGTGAAAATATTGAATTAATAAGTTATGAAGAAATACTAAAATATGACAAAATTATTAGAGAAAAAACAATTAAAAGAATTGAGGGATAAATATGAATGAAGTTAGTAGTGGAATGGTAGTTCTAGCTTTCTTTATAGGAATAGTGATTATGCTTTTACTAATTACTATTCATGAATTAGGACATTTAATTTTAGCTAAAGTTGCTAAAGCATATGTCTATGAATTTTCAATTGGATTTGGTCCTAGACTTTTTGTTATCAAAGGCAAGGAAACTTGAATCTCAATAAGAGCATTTCCTCTAGGGGGATATTGTTCAATTGCTTCAGATAAAAGCGATCCACCAAAAGATAGAGAAGATATTGTAGTTCCTGATGAAAGAAAATTAGATTATATTGCTAGATGAAAAAAAATGTTTTTTATTTTAGCAGGACCTGCTATGAATTTATTTGTGGCCTTACTTTTATTTACAACCATTTTTGCAGCGGTAGGTGCTAAAAAAAATGACATGACTTATTTTGGAGCAATTTATGATCAAAATAAAATAGCTGCGCAAGCTATTTTAGAAAATGAAACACAAACAGAAAATAATATTAATTATATCGGTCAAGAATATATCATTTGAGGATGAAAAATGACGGCAACAGAAGAAACAAAAGAAGTTATTCTTTTTGATAATATCTGTAGTGATTTAGAAAGTACAAGAGAATGTAATTATAAAATAAATGAAGTTGATAATCAAAAAGCTGTCAGTTATACAAAGACAGTTTATAACTTCATTGATAATTTACCTCTTTCAAAAGATAAAGAGAATGTTAAAATTCAATTTATGTATAAAAAAGTTGATCCATATAGTGGAGTTGCTTTAAAAAATTATGAGCAGGGAAAATTGACACAATTAAAAGAATTTGAACCAGCAAGTAGTATTGGAATTAGTGCTCCAAGTAGAATTTATAAAACAACAGCTCAAGCATATGGTGCTGGTTGGGGTGAAACATTTAAGGCTTCTATTTCAATTTTAGAATCATTTGGAAATATATTTACAGGTAAATTTTCAAATCTAGTAGGACCAGTTGGAGTTGCTAAACAAACAGCAACTTTACTTTCAAGTCCTGAACAGTTCTTTATTTATGTGGCTACAATTAGTGCAAATCTATTCATCTTAAACTTAATTTTCATACCACCACTTGATGGATATAGATTACTTGAAAATTTTATTGAGATGGTTATAAGAAAAGAGTTGCCAACAAAATATAAAGTAATTGTTAATGCAACGGGAGCTATTTTATTTTTAATATTATTTATAATGATAACAATTAAAGATTTCATAGTATAAATATATAAAAGGGGGGAAAATAAATATGCATAAACAAATTAAAGATCTGTTTGATAGTTTAAACGTTTTTTTAAATTCAGATGAAGAAGCATATTTTGAGCAAGCCCATTTTTATAAAGAAGCTGAGTTTAGTCAAAGTGCAAATAAATTAAGAGTCTTTATTAAAATTAAAGATTTTTTACCAATTCATTTATTACATAAAATTGAAACTATTATGTTAACAAATACATTAGTTTCTACAAAATTAAATTTTTGAGTAGAAAATGAATTATACTCAAAGGAATTAATTTGAAACCATATTGAGTATGTAAAAGAACAAAAAGCAGAAGTAAAAACAGGTACTATTAAAATTCTTTCACCATCAAATGTTGATTATATTGAAGAACATAGAATGGTTTTTTTTAATGTATCAAATGAAACTGAAAAATCACTTTTAGAAGAACATAAACAATATTATAAAAATAAATTATTAAAATATGGTTTTAGAGATATTGATTTAGAAATTAGAGTAAAAGAAAATTTAGAAAATGATGTTTTGGAATCAATTAGAGAAAAGTATCAAAAGGCAGCTGAATATATTCCAGATACTCAAAAAAGCAATTTTGAAACTCAAAGTCTCTCATCATCTGTAAAGTATAAATATAAATCAAATAATGATATTTTAAATACACCAACCTATGAATCAATAATTGATTTGGAAGAAGATGCTCAAAATGTAACAATTCATGGAGAAGTTATTTCTAAGAATATTAGAAAATCAAAAGCTGGAAGAAATGTTTATAATATTGCAATTACTGATGGAACCTCATCTGTAATGTGCATTTTCTTTCAAAGAAATAATGACCCAACTTTTTTTGATGAAATAACAGAAGAAACAAAAAGTAGTTTAATAGGCTTTGAAAATCAAATTATAAATAAGGGTGATTGAGTTTCATTTAATGGAAACTTCAATTATTCTTCTTTTGATAAAAGTTATATTTTTTATATTAGTAAATATAAAAAAATTGAGTCTAAAACAGTCTATAGAAAAGATGATGCAAAAGTTAAAAGAGTTGAACTTCACACTCATACAAAAATGTCAGTTATGGATGGTGTAAGTAGTGCCAAAGATTATATTGAGTGTGCAAAAAGATTTGGGTGAAAAGCAATTGCAATAACAGATCACTTAAATGTACAAACTTTCCCTGAGGCTTATTATTCTTTATTAAATGTTAATAAGGGAGTAAGCGACGAAGAAAAAATTAAATTAATATATGGAAGTGAACTTGTCATGTTAAATGATGAGTCATGAGTTGTAAAAAACCCAAAAGGTAAAAAGTTAAGAGAAGCTAAATTTGTTGTTTTCGACTTAGAAACAACTGGTCTTTCTCCAGAATTTGATGAGATCATTGAGTTTGGAGCTAATGTGTATGATTATGCAAAGGGAACTTCAAAAAAGTATGATATTTTTATTAAACCTAAAAAGTCTTTAAAAAAATTTACAACTGATTTAACTGGTATTACAACTGAAATGTTAGAAGATAAAAACTCAATTGAAGTTGAATTTAAAAATATAATGGATATTATTGAAGATGGTATTTTAGTTGCTCACAATGCCAATTTCGACTTTAATTTTTTACAAACATTTGCAAAAAAACTTGGTTATGGAGAATTAAAAAATACAATTATAGATACATTGTCATTAGGAAGACTTTTACAACCAAGATTAAAAAATCATAGACTTGGAACTGTTGCAAAGGCTTATCAAATTCTTTATGATGAAAAAATTGCTCACCGTGCTGATTATGATGCAGAGGTTTTAACTAATATGTATGAGCATATGTGAACAGAGGCTAAAAAAATAACTCCAATTGATATTGACAGTGATTGAAATAAATTTAATAAAGATAAATATGAAAATGAAAACTTTAGAAGAACAAGAGGTTATCATATAAATGTTTTAGCAAAAAACCAAAAAGGTTTAAAGGATTTATATAAGTTAATTTCTCATTCGCATACTGAAAGTTTTTTAGGATCTCCAAAAGTCTTTCAATCAAAAATTTTAGAAGTTAGAAATGGAAATAATATTTTAATTGGAAGTGGTTGTGTTAATGGACTTGTTTTTGAAAATGCTAGAACAGGAACTTTTGAAATGTTAGAAAATGCTATACAATTTTTTGACTATATTGAAATTCAACCTTTAAGTGTGTATAAAAAATTAATTCAAACAGAAGATTTAACTATGGAAGAATTAAAAAATATAATTCTTAAAATTATTGAAGTTGCAAAAAAATTAAATAAGCCAATAATTGCAACAAGTGATGCTCATTATGTAGAACCAGAACTTAAAAAAATTAGAGATATTTATATAAACACAAAAGGATTAGGTGGTGCTTATCATCCTCTTTATGACTTCAAACAAAGAGTTAAAGATAATCCAGATCAACATTTGAGAACAACAAAAGAAATGCTTGAAGAATTTAAGTGATTAGAAAATAGTGAACTAATTAATGAAATTGTTCTTGAAAATCCAAATAAAATTGCTGATATGATAGATGAAAATATAATTCCAATTAAAACAGGATCTTATCCTCCAAATATTGAAAACGTAGATAAATTATTAACAGACGAGTGTTATAAAAATGCAAAAATTCTTTATGGAGAAGAGTTACCTGAAATTGTAAAAGAAAGATTGGAAAAAGAGTTACTTTCAATTATTAAACATGGTTTTGCAGTTGTTTATTGAATTAGTCATTTACTTGTTAAAAAATCAAATGAAGATGGTTATTTAGTTGGAAGTCGTGGTTCTGTAGGAAGTTCATTTGTAGCAACAGTTGCACTTATTACAGAAGTTAATCCACTAAAACCTCACTATAGATGCATAGAATGTAAATACTCTGATTTTAAGACCCCACAAGAAATTAAATGTGGTTATGATTTACCAGAAAGACAATGTCCAAAATGTAATACAAAATTATTAGGTGATGGTCATGATATTCCTTTTGAGACTTTCTTAGGTTTTGATGGGGATAAAGTTCCAGATATTGATTTAAATTTCTCAGGAGAGTATCAACCAATAGCTCATAATTTTACAAAAGAAATTTTTGGAGAAAATAATGTTTTTAGAGCAGGGACAATTTCTACTGTTGCTGAAAAAACAGCCTTTGGTTTTACAATGGGATATTTTGAAAAGCAAAATCTTGATTTTGATTTAATTAGAAGAGCAGAAATTGAGCGATTAGCAGCTCTTTCTACTGGGGTTAAAAGAACAACAGGACAACATCCTGGGGGAATTATTATTCTACCAAAAGAATATGAAATTGAAGATTTTACCCCAGTAAATTATCCAGCAGATGATGAACAAAGTGATTGAAAAACAACTCATTTTGATTTCCATTCAATTCATGACAATTTACTAAAAATGGATATACTAGGTCACGTTGACCCAACAGCTTTAAGAATGCTTTATGATTTAACTGGTTTTGATCCAATTAAAGTTCCAACAGATGACAAGGCGGTTTATTCTTTATTTTCTGAACTTTCAGCTTTAAATATTGAAGCTAATTCACTTCTGGGTGAAACTACAGGAGCAATTGGACTTCCTGAATTTGGAACACAGTTTGTTAGAAATATGTTGAAAGAAACGAAACCAAAAAATTTTGCAGATTTAGTACAAATATCAGGATTAAGTCATGGAACAGATGTATATGTTGGAAATGCACAATCCCTAATTAAGGAGGGAGTAGCAAATATTTCTCAAGTTATTGGATGTCGAGATGACATTATGGTTTACTTAATGGCTAAAGGTTTAGATTCATCTACTTCTTTTAATATTATGGAAAGTGTTAGAAAGGGAAAAGGTCTTTCAAAGGAGTGAATTAATCTTATGAAAGAAAATAATATTCCCGAGTGATATATTAATAGTTGTTTAAAAATAAAATATATGTTTCCAAAAGCTCATGCTACTGCATATGTTTTGATGGCTTATCGTGTTGCTTGATATAAAATCTATTATCCAGAAGAATACTATGCTGTTTGATTTTCAACAAGAGCTGATTTCTTTGATTTGGAAACAGTATTAAAAGGAAAAGAAGCAATTATTAAAACAATGGAAGATATTAAAAGTAGACAAAATAATAAGTTGCCTGTAACAGCAAAAGAAAATGCAATGTTAACAATTTTTGAAGTTGTCTTAGAAATGCTTGCCAGAGGAATAGAAATTACAAATATTGATTTTAATATTTCTGAGGGAGAAAGATTTGTTATTATAAAAAATGATGAGGGAAAAAAAATATTAGTACCTTCATTTAACGTAATTGATTCATTAGGTTTTGCTGTTGCAAATTCAATTGTAAATGCTCGAAGTGATAGACAAATAACAAGTGTTAATGATTTAAAATTGAGAACCCAAGTTACTCAAACTCAAATTGAAATTTTTAATAAATTAAAAATTACAGAAAAATTGAAAGATGATGAACAACTCTCATTTGACTTTTAAAATGAAAATCATTATCTTTTTTTATTTATTAACTTAAAATGCTATAAAATTAATTTATAAAAGAGGTAAATATGTCATTAGAGATTATTAAAAATAAATATTTAGAAAATATAAAAGAAATTCTTAAGGAGTGTGACTTTTTACTTTATGAACTTAATATTGTAAGCGATTTTGACTCAAAAGTACTACAGATTCTAGTAGAAAATCAAGATATTAGTAAAAAAAATATGGATTTTGATTTATTAATAAAAGCTAATGAGAATATCTCAAACTTTTTGGACAATATTAAGGAATTAGATGATACATATATTTTGGAAGTAGCCAGTGCTGGTGCTGAAAGAAATGTTAAATCATTTGAAATATTAAAACACAATATTGGTAGCTTCTTTTATTTAACAGTAAAAAAACCAATTGAAGTATTTACAGAATTTTCTGGAACTTTAACTGAAATTAAAGGAGAAGAATTATTGTTTAGTTTTTTTATTAAAGGAAGACCTAAAAAAGTTAGTTTAAAATGAACGGATATTGAATTTATAAGATTCGCTGTTAAATTTTAATTTAACTTTTTTTATTTTTTGTAGATAATAAGCGATTATGTCCCAAAATACAAGATTTATCTAATAAATAGATCTTGTATTTTTTCTTTTTCTATCAAAAAAATATCAGTTAGTTGCTTTTCAAGGAGAGTCAATTTTGGGTACTTTAGTAGTTTCAAATTCTTCATTAGATATTGTTTTAACATTTCCATGTAAGCGTTCATCTTCAACTTGAATAAGATTGTAAATGTCATTTCCAATTAATGCATAATTTTTTTTATTTATTGTTTCCATAATCATTACTTTTAACTTTGGTTTAAAGTAAATTGGAGTAAAGCCCTTACATATAAATCACTTATCTTTTTTAAAACTAATACTGTGACCATTATCAATAATTCTTTCACTTCGATAAGAGAAAACAATGTCTTCATCTTGATTAAATTTTCTAGTTACTGATTCTAATTGGTCTAAAGGTATTGAAAAATCTTGATTGTATTCTTGAATAAGATGGGGTAAATAATTATTTAATTGTTCAATATTTTTTAAATCTAAGAGTCTAATTATTTGAGGTCATCTTTTTTGTAATGTTCCAAAAGTTCTTTCAACTAATGCTTTTTCTTGGGGGATTGAAGTTGTTTTTGTATTTACTCCAAGAGAGTGAAAAATAAATTGTAATTGTGTATTTGAAACGCTATCACCAAAGTGATCACGATTATTTTTACTACTAAAAACATTTCTATTATCACTAACATTTAATTTTGGTAAACCGTAATGTTTAAAGACTTTTTTATAGATATTGTAATAACTTTCAGTAGTTTCTTGTTCACTGAAATAACCTGCCAAAATCCTTTTACTAGCTTTATCAATTACAATATGCAAATGACATTTTAAGTTTTTAATCCATTGATGATTTGAAGCATCAGTTTCATAAATTTCTCCAAACTTTACAATTTTCTTTTGCGTAGGATGGGGTTTGCTTGTTATAATTGACTTTGAAAGATACTCGATTGTTAAATTTTCTTGGTTTGCGGCCTTTAAATTTTTACGAATATCTTTTTTTGTTTTTCTGTTAAGAGTCTCAATTAAAATATTTTCTTCTATTAATATGTGCCTAATTGCAGAGTAACTTATTCTCTTTTTTCAATTTAGTTCTCAATAATGTTTAATACTAAAGTCATAATATTTTGCTTGAAATAATTCAATTATTTCATCTTTAAATATTTGTTGAATTTTATTTACAGGTATTTTATTGGTATTTTTATGAATAAAAACTTTTGCTCCAATCTCTTGATATTCTTTAAGTTTTCTTCTTGTGTGTCTAACACTATAACCTAACTTAAAGGCTGTATTTTTAATAGATTCTTTTTTTAAAGATAATTCCTTAATTAATCTTAGTTGTTCTTGTTTCATGGTATTTAATAGTAATCCTTTCATAAAACCTCCATTTATTGATTATAAAGGAGGACAAAGTCGCTTGTTAATATGTAGGGACATAATCGCTTATTACTCATATAAATTTTAATTTAACTTTTTTTATTTTTTAAGCGATTAATTAAATGGTGATAAAATTGGAATATAAGTTTTCAATACAAAAAAGTGAAAATGATTGTGGCATAGCAGTATCAACAATGTTAATAAATTATTATCATAGTAAAAATTTTGGAATTGAAGAAGTTAAATTTGATAATTCCTTAAGTGATGATATGTTGAGTTTATATGATATGGAGCAACTTTTAAATAATTATAATATTGAGATGACTTCCTATGCATGTAATTATGAAGAATTTAAAACTTTAGAGATTACAAATCCAATAGTTTTAAATGTTTTAAATAAAGAAAAAAATGAGCACTTTATAATTATTTATAAAAAAAGAAAAAACAATTATTTAGTCGCAGACTCCAATTTGAAAGATCTAAAGTGATTGAGTGAAGAGGAAATAGAAAATAGTTATCAGGGCTTTTTATCTTTAACGAAACCATATAATAAAATAAAATTTAAATCAAAAACAATTTTGAATTGATTTACTTTTATTAAACAATTTAAAATAGAAATATTTATGTTATTTTTAATATCTATTCTTTTAAATTTACTGATTTTAATTACAAATAATTTTTTAAAGATATATATGGATAATATTGCAATAAAAAACAATCAAGGAATGAAAATCCTTTTTTTGGTTTTTTTGGTTGTTTTTATTATTCAAGTCTCAATTTCTTATTTTATAAATAAAATAATTTTCAGTATTAAAACAAAAGTAAGTAAAAATATATTTGTTCTATTTAAAAATAAAATGATAAATTTAGATATTGAAAAGTTTAACTCTAACTCCAAAGAAGAATGATTAAAAAAACTTGAGTATATCAATCTTTTATCTGATTTTATTGTTAAATCTAGTATTTCTTTTCCTTTGGGATTAACTCTTTTTTTAATGTCTTCCATTTTTCTAATTTTAATTTCTCCTCTAATATTAACTTTGGTTTTAATTCAAAATACAATATCTGTTTTTCTTTCTGTCCTCTTATTTTTTATTTTAAAAGAATATAAAATCAAAAAAGAAAGAGAATTAATTAATTTTTCTTATAGTTATAGAGAAATTTTGGATGGGTTTGAAGAAATAAAATATAAAAATATTGAAGAGGAAATAAAATCAATCAGCTATAAAAACTTTAACTCTTCTGTAAAACAATCAAAAAATATTTTTAATTTAAATAATAAAGCAGAGTTAATTTTTTCCTTATTAAATAAAATATTTTTCTATTTAATATTTTATATTTCTATAATATATATAAATCAAAATAAATTTAGTGTAGCAGACTTGTTATTTTATACTTCAATAAGCTTTTATATAAATATGTTTTTCAACCAATTAACAAGTTACATAGTTGATATGCAAGAAATAATAATTGCAGATAAATCATTAAATTTTATTTTTTTAACTGAGGAACTTGAAAATGATTATATAGATATTAAGGAAATAAAAGCTATTGAAGCAAAAAGTTTATATAGTTATAAATCTGATAAATGTGCTTTAAATAATTTTAGTTTTAAATTTGATAAAAATACATTTGTTCATGGTAGAAGTGGAAGTGGGAAAACAACTCTGTTAAAAATACTATCGGGACATTTTAAAAAATATGAAGGAGAGGTGTTACTAAATAATACTATTAACACTAATAAAATTAATATAAAAACTTATCAGAAGAAAAATATTTATTTAGGTCAATATGATTATTTATTTAAGGGAACAGTTTGAAATAATATTCAACAATTTAAAAATAAAATAAATTTAGATATACTAGAAAATTTTAAAATAATAGAAATATTAGAAAGAAATAATATAGATATAAATAAAAAAATTTATGATAATGGAATAAATCTTAGTAAAGGTCAAAGGCAAATTATTAATTTTTTAAGTTTATTTTTTACTAATAAAGATTTATATTTAATTGATGAGCCTTTAAGTAATGTTGATAAACATACTGCCTATTATTTATTTAAGTTATTTATGGATTTAAAAAAGAGTTCTTTAATAATTATGTGCGATCATGATATTGCATATTCTAAATATTTTGAAAATAGAGTAGAGGTGATTTAATGAAAAAATATTTGAGAGTGCATTTTTCCTTATTATTTATACTAGTGATTTTTATTATCAGCTTAGTTTTATTAAAAAAACAACAAATATACACTGGTTCAGTTTTTATTCAAGAATATATTAATGAAGATGGGACTATTAATGCTGATTTATATTTAATTAGCAATAATAGTTTGAATATAACTCTAATTGATTATATAATTTTAGAAACTAATCAAGGAAATATGTATGTTTATTCTTCTAATCTTGAGTATAGTAACTCTTTAATCAAGATAAACATAAATAATATAGGAAGTATAAAATATCCTTCAAAT
The DNA here is from genome assembly GCF_964030855.1 of Spiroplasma endosymbiont of Cantharis lateralis. Classification (NCBI taxonomy): domain Bacteria; kingdom Bacillati; phylum Mycoplasmatota; class Mollicutes; order Entomoplasmatales; family Spiroplasmataceae; genus Spiroplasma; species Spiroplasma endosymbiont of Cantharis lateralis. The sequence goes on along the minus strand of NZ_CAXIQF010000005.1, from coordinate 66,462 downwards.
AATGTTTTAATATTTGGAGAAAAAATATCATTACTTTCTTATTTATTATCAAATGTTTTCTAAAAAAAGAGGAATTATTATGAAGGATTTATTAGAATTTAACTACAATACAGATGAGAATTTAAAAGGTTATGAAGTGCTTTTTAATAAATTATTAAAAGCTGCTAAACAAATATTAGATATTAATCAAAGTCTTAGTTTTTCAGTAAATTATATTGATGAAATTAAATCAAGACAACTTAATATGGAATATAGAGAAAAAGACTATGTAGGAGATGTAATTTCATTTCCTATTGATGATGATTTTGGTATATATAATCAACTAGATTTTAAAGAAGTGGGTGATATTTTTATAACATTTAGTGAAGCTAAAAATAAGGCATCAAAATATAAGCATAGTATTGAAGTTGAAATGGCTTGATTATTTGTTCATGGACTTTTACATATTTTAGGATATGATCATGAAATTAGCATAGAGGACGAAAAGGTTATGTTTGATTTAACAGATAAAATTTTAGATAAAGAAAATATCAAGTATAAAATGTCATTTTAATGGCATTTTTTTTAATGTAAAGTATAATAATAAAGCAGAAAAAGGTGTAATAATATGTCAAGAAAAAATGATATTAAAAAGAAATCAAAGGTTGGTACAAGAGTAAAAAATAAATTTGCAAATGCCGCTAGAGGTATTTTTACTGCTTTTAGAGAAGAGTCAACATTAATTGTCTATCTAATTATTGTTATTTTTGCAATTGGATTAGGAATTTGAGTTGGTTTAGATACAACTCAATGATCTATTGTTATTCTAACAATTGGAGTATTGACAGGTTTTGAATTCGTTAATACCTCAATTGAAAACTTTGTAGATCTATTAAGTTTTGAATATAATATTCAAGCAAAAAAAATTAAAGATATTTGTGCAGCAGCTAGTATTATTAATGCACTATTATCTGTTGTTATTGGTTTTTTAATATATCTGCCAGCATTAATAACAACTATTGAAAACTTATTTAAGTAAGATGGAGAAAAAAGATGAATTTAAAAAAAGACGAAGTTTATGAAGAATTAAAGATATTAAGAAAAAATGCCTATGCACCTTATTCAAATTTTAGAGTAGCTTGTATTATTTATTTAAAAAATGGTCAAAAAATAAAAGGTGTTAATGTTGAAAATGCAGCCTATAATCCTTCAATTTGTGCAGAAAGAACTGCTTTACCACAAATGATAACTCAAGGGTATAATAAAAATGATGTTGAATTAGTAGCACTTTATACAGATTCGGAGGGATTTGGCTCTCCATGTGGAACTTGTAGACAAACTCTTTCTGAATTACTTTTAGAAAATCAGACAATATGGGTTTATAATAAAAAAGAATTTATTAATTCATATAGTGTTAAAGATTTTTTACCATATGCTTTTTCAAGTACAAATATTGGTTAAAAATTAGAAATTAATTTAATGAAAAATAAAAACTATGTATAACAGACATTAAAGTAGGATTATAGTTTTTTTAATATTTATATAAAAAATAATAATAAGGGAGGGTATTAGTATGTTTTATAGAAATAATGATTTTTGAAATGAAAAGGGAGCAGAATACATATCTTCTTATCTAAACTTAATAAAAATTGAAAATTCAAAAGAGGAAATTTTTGAATTACTTGTAGAAAACGATTATACTGATGAAGAATTATTAGAAGAATTTGATGTTGAATTTTTAAATCACATTAAAGCTTGAGAAGTAGTTAGAAAAATGGTTTTAAAAATTAGAGAATATGAAGAAAGTTTCAAAAAAAGATTTGATGAATTAATTCTTGAGGAACTAATAGAAATATATGAATATTTGGATCCAAGTAAAAAATACTCTTATATGTTTAAAGGTGAAAATGATAAGAGTAAAGAGTTTTTAAAAAAATTAAAGAAAATTATTGAAAAACTAAGTATTGTTGAAACTTTTGATTCTGTATTAGAGTATTTATTAGCTGCAGCATTCGACTTAACTTCGCATCAATTTCTTGGTGAAAAAACATTTTTATATTTTTTCTGATTGTTTCAAGCTGCAATGATTTCTAGAAATCATGGAATCGCTGTCTTTGAAGAAAAATATGAATTAGATAGAATCTTAGAATTAAGTGAACAAATTGTAATTTATGCAAGACAAAATAAATCAAGAAATTTCTCATATTGTTCAGAATTTAGAGAATTTGTATCTTTATGTAGAGATAAAATTGACATTTTTTCTAATTATGAAAGACATAAATACGAGTAAAAACTGTAAATAAAATGTTAGGACTATAATCTATTAATTAATTAAAAAATTTTTTAATAGATTATAGTTTTTTTATATTTCCAAAAATTTCCAATATATATTAAAATAATGGAAATTTTATGATTAATTAAATTTGAAGTCTAGAGCTTCTGAAAGAGGGAAAAAGTGGAAAAATTATAGAGAAAAATTTTTATTACATTTAATTAAATATTTACAAACTATATAGAAAGAGAATACTTATGACTAAAAATAATTATGATATTTGTATAATTGGTGCAGGAATTATTGGAGCATCAATTGCAAGAGAGTTATCTAAATTTAAGCAGAGGGTTATAATTTTAGAAGCCAATGCTTCTTTTGGTTTAGAAACTACCACAGGAAACTCAGGATTAATTCATGGAGGTTTTGATCCAACACCTGGAAAATTAAATGCAAAGTTAAACTTATTTGGACGAAAAAGATATAAAGAAAATTGATTTAAGGAATTAGATTTTAATCATAAGCCTGTTAACTCGCTAGTTTTGGTTTTTAATAAGGAAGAAGAAAAACACCTTGATATGTTAATGGAAGGTGGTTTTAAAAATGGATGTACAAAAGAGGAAATAACTTTAATTAATAAAAAAGAGATTCAATTACTTGAACCATCTATAAGCAAAGAAGTAACAAAAGCTTTATTATGTACTAGTTCTTTTATTATTAATCCAGTGGAATTAACTGGTGTACTTCTAAAAAATGCTAAAAAGAATGGAGTGGATATTAAATTTAATCAAAAAGTTATTGGTATTAAGTATGAAAATAATATTTTTGATATATCATCTGAAAATACAAATTATAAGGCGAAGATTATTATAAACTGTGCAGGACATTTTGCTGATAAAATATCGGCTCTAAGTGGTTATAATGATTTTCAACTATCAACTAAAAGAGGTGAGTAAATAGTTTTGAAAAAAACTAAAGAAAATCAAGTTAATAATGTTTTATTTATGGTTCCAACAATTCATGGTAAAGGTGTAATTGTTGCTAAAACATTGGAAGGAAATTTACTAGTAGGACCAACATCTGAAGATAATGTTGCTAAAGAAGATATTAACTTAATAACTGAAGAGAAATTTAATCAAATAAAGGAAATTGGTAAAAAAATAATACCATCTTTGGATATGTCAAAAATTATTTCTAGATTTGCAGGATCTAGACCTATTTATAAAGAAACAGATGATTTTTATATTTTAATAATAAGTTTATAAATGTAGCTGGAACAAAAAGCCCAGGTATTTCTTGTGCTCCATCAATTGCTGATTATGTAATTGATATGGTTAAAGAACAAATGAATTTGGAACTAAAATTAAATTGAGATAAATATGAAAAAAATATTTTATTTTAATAATGAGGGAAATAATTTTTATTATTCAGCTTTAATATAAAGAGTCTCTTTAATGTATATTAAAAAAATATATTTAATGATACATTAATAATTTTTTAGTGTAATTTACTAACAAAAAATGAAGTATTTTAAATATTTCATAACTTTATATGAAAGGAAAAATATAATGGAAAAATATATTGTAACATTAGATGAAGGAACAACTAGTGCAAGAACTTTGGTTGTCAATAAAAATGGTGAAATAGTAGCTTCAAATCAAAAGGAGTTTTCTCAAATTTACCCTCAAGAAGGATGAGTTGAACAAGATGCGGTTGAAATCTGAAATACACAAAGAACTACATTAGTCTCTGCATTAAATTCAAAAGATATTGCTCCTGAACAAATTGAAGCAATAGGAATTACAAATCAAAGAGAAACAGTAGTGGTTTGGGATAAAAATACGGGTAATCCAATTTACAATGCTATAGTTTGACAAGATAGAAGAACAGATAAGTTTTGTATTGAATTGGCAAAAACTCATAAGGATATAATTAAAGAAAAAACTGGATTAGTAATTGATGCTTATTTTTCAGCAAGTAAAGTAAAACAAATTTTAGATAATGTAAAAGATGCAAAACAAAAAGCATTAAATAATGAATTATATTTTCGAAATATTAATACATGACTTATTTGAAAACTTACTGGTGGAAAGGAGTTTTATACTGATCATACAAATGCTTCAAGAACAATGCTTTATAATATTTCAACTCATGAATGAGATGAAGATTTATTAAAATTATTTGACATACCTTTAAGTATGTTACCTAAAATAAAAGGTAATAGTGAAATTTATGGTTATACATTTCCCGAACTACTATCTAAAAACTCAAATCATAAAATAGCAATTGCATCTTCAATTGGTGATCAACAATCTGCTTTATTTGGTCAAATGTGCTTAGAATCTGGTGCTATTAAAGTTACATTTGGTACTGGAGCATTTATTCTAATGAATACTGGTGATAAAAAAATTGACTCAAAAAATGGATTATTAACAGTAATTGGTTATTCAATTAATAATAAATTTACTTATGGTTTAGAAGGATCAGTAATGATGGCAGGAGCTACTTTACAATGATTAAGAGATGATTTAAGAATAATATATAAAACACAATTAAGTGAGTGATATTCAGAACAAGTTAATGATGATAGACAAGTTTATTTTGTTCCAAGTTTTTCAGGATTGGGTTCGGTATTGGGGGGTCTAAGTACATAGGTATCCCAATTTTTTCGTTTTATAATTCCGAACAAGATTATAATTGTATTAGCAAGAAAGGTTGTATCTAAATAAAATATTCAAATGAGTTAAAAATTCAAGCTGTTAATGATTATATTAATGGAATTAAATTAAAAGATATTGCAATTAAATATAATATAAAAGCTAATTCAAGTATTTTAGATTGATATCAAAAATATCATGAGTCATCTGATATTAAAGTATTTGATAGGAAAAAACGTAATAAAACCAATGAAGTTAGACTTAAAAATAAAGTTAACAAATATAGTGAAGAGAATAAAGAATTGAAAAAGAGGCTTTTTGAATTAGAAGAACAAATTAAGCGAAGTGCTTATTTAATAGAACTTAAGAAGGAAAAGAAGAAAAGAAAACAAGCAGAGAAGGAAGTTGAGTTATTAAAAAAGTCCATAGCATCATTTCTAATAGGTTATCAAAAGGTTAATAAAAAGACATATACAAAAAAAGATATAATTCAGATATATCAAACAGTATATGAATTATCATTAATGGGAAATGATGCAAAACAAACTATTCTAATTTATGGTGTTGGTTATCGTAGTTATACTAATTGAATTAAAAGAGGAAAACCCGAATATAAAAGAAAATATCATCTTCATGCCAAGGAGGCTGTAGAAAGTATTTATTCAAGGAAGGACCGTATATTTGGTGCTGAAAAAGCTAGATTAAAGATATTAAAAGACTTCAATATAAATCTTTCTAGAGAGACAATTATTGAACTTAGAACAGATGTTTTATTAAAATTAAAAAAAGAAATAGCATCTTCTAAATCAAAAACAAGAATGGGAATAAGTACTCATAAGAAATATACCTCATTAGATCTTATAAAAGGAGATTATAGCTCTAATAAATATTTAGAAAAGATTGGAATTGATGGTACATGATTTAAAAATATTTATATTGGAGGAGTTAAAACAAAACGCTTATTTTTACCTGCATATGACTTTTACTCTAATGAAATTAGTTCATATTCAGTTTGCAACTCTGAAAATATACTGGTAACTCTTGAAATGCTAGAAGGTTTAGTAAGAAAAATGGTTAGTTAGAATAAAGAAAATTATTATGCATAGTGATTTAGGTTCTGCATTTACAAGTAAAGAAACAGAAAAATTTTGTAAGCAGCATAATATAATTAGATCAAATTCAGCATCAGGATTCAAAGGTAATCAATTTGTAGAACAAACACATAGATGAGTCAAAAAGTACTTTTATTTAATATTTGGTAATAAATTTAATAATGATCAACATTTTAGAAGTTGTATATATAAATTTGTTAAAATTTTTAATAGTACAAATATAATCTTAAAAAATGGATGTACACCAAACGAAATGATCCAAAATTTTAGGAAATAATGTTACTTAGCCTCCCCAATACCTTCTCCATATTGAGATCCTTATTCAAGAGGATCTATATTTGGTCTTGATAGAGGTGTCAAAAAAGAACATATTATAAAAGCGGCTCTTGAATCAATTGCATTTCAAACAAATGATGTTTTAGAGTCAATGAGAGATGATTCAAAAATAAACATAAAAAGTATTAAAGTCGATGGTGGAGCTTCAAAAAATAATTACTTAATTCAATTCCAATCTGATATTTCAGAATCCGAGTTAATTAGACCTAAAAATGTAGAAACTACAGCAATGGGGGCTGCATATTTGGCTGGCCTTGCTGTGGGCTATTGAAAGGACATTGATGATATTAGAGAAAAATGAAAAGTAGATAAAAAAGTTGAACCAAAAAGAGATTCTTCAAAATTAATTAAAGGGTGAAAAGAAGCAGTTTCAAGAACTAGAAATTGATTAAAAGATATTAACAATTAGAAATTTAAATAGAGTACTTAGCAAATATAAAATTTATTCTTAAGAAAGGATTAAAATATGAATTGATCTGTATTGATATTAACAGAACTATTTGGTACGGCATTACTAATTATTTTAGGTAATGGTATTGTAGCCAATGTAGTTCTAAAAGGAACTAAAGGTAATAATAGTGGATTTTTAGCTATAACTGTAGGATGGGCATTAGCTGTGTTAACAGCGGCCTTAATCGCTAACGCTTTTGGAGGAGTAGCACATTTTAACCCAGCTGTCACAATTGCCATTGCTATTTCTGATAAAAGTAAGAACTTAGGTTTTGGAGGTTATGTTGGACTTTCGCCAGTTGCACTATTCTTTTTAGTAATTTTAATTCAATTTATAGGAGCTATGATCGGTCAGTTAATTGTTAATTTTGTTTATTATAAACATATTAAAAATACTTTAAATTCACTTAAAGTTGAAGACCAATCAAATGTACTTGCTATGCACGCAACAATTCCAACTGAAAGAAACCCATTATTTAATTTTGCTATGGAGTTTTTAGGAACAACAGTTTTAATAGTTGCTATATTGTCTTTTGGAAAATTTGCAAATGGAAATGGATTGCCAAACTATTTTGCACCGATATTAGTTGGAACAACAATATTAGCAGTGGGGTTATCACTAGGGGGAACAACTGGTTATGCAATTAATCCCTTTAGAGATTTAGCTCCAAGAGTTGTTCATTCATTAATGCCCTTTAATAATAAAGGAACATCAGATTGAAAATATAGTTGAGTGCCAGTATTAGCACCGTTATTAGCTGGAGTTACAGTAGGATTGTTATTTTTAATATAATTTATTAAAAATGTTAGTAATTGTCTTTTAAATTTTTTTAAAAAACTTACTATAAGAAAATATATGTAATAAAACTAGGTTTTTACCTAGTTTTTTTATATAATTTTATAAGATTAAAGGGAGAAAAAAGATGATCAGATTAGATACAATAGTAACTGATGTTTTAGCTGCAATTGGCTTATTTATAATAGTATTTTCTCCTTTGATATTTTCTAGAATTCAAAGAAAAATTTTGAATCAAAGATTACATACATCAATTGATGGTGAAAAACTATTTGAAAAGCTTAAATATGATCTTAAGTTATCAAAACTAACAGGAATTAATAAAAAAAGACTTTACAAAGATATTGATTATGCAAAGACTATTTTTAGAGGAGTTATGGAATATAACTCAAGAGAATTAGTTTGATATTTTAATGAATTATATGCAAAAACATACATTCACAAAACTATTAAGAAAAAGGCTGTAATTTATACATGAGTTTGAATAGTAACTATTGGAGTTATTATGGGAGGTTCATATTTAGATATTCTTTCATGACTATTTGATATGAAAAAACTTAATTCTTCATCAGGGATTGTATCAATTTGAATATTATTTTTTTGTGCCATGGGATTTAGTATCTTTATTAAATATCTAGAATTTTTTAAGGTAAAGAAAGTTATAAATGATGAAGTTAGACAAATAAATTTAACTAAGAAGGAAAAAGTTTGAAAAGACTATTTAATAATTTATTGAGTATCTTGTGCAGTTCCTTTTATTGGCTTTGCATTAATTTTAATAAATATTTTATTTATGTAATTATTTTTTTTAGAGAAAAGGTGGTGAAAATATGAAAAAGACTGATTTACTAATTAGAGGAAAATTAGGAGAAATTATTACAAAGAGATTTCTAAAATCAAAGCATGTTAAAATGGTTTCTGAAGGGGATTATATTGCAAGATTAAGAGCTTGTTGTAAAGTAATCTACAGTATTCCAATTCAAGCAATCTGAATTGGCTTTTTCTTTTATGCACGTATTATTGTTCAAAAACATGTTGCAAATACACCATCAATACCCGAAAGTGAACTGTGATTGTATACTGATCAAATTAATGTTTTAAATACTTTTATTTTGATTCAATCATATCATCTCTTTATAATGGCTTGTGTTCTAATCGTTATGCTTAATATGACCATGTCTCGAGGCACTTCGATATTTACAGCAATATTTAATATTTTGTATATATCTGAAGCACTTCTTTATGGTAGTTTCTTATTCATTCTTGATTGAGTTGGTTTACTTCATAAATTTCAAAGTCCACAAGAATTATTAATGGCAATAAGAACTCAATGATTATGAGTTATTGCAATATTTATTGCAGTCTTTTCTTGATTACCTTTAAAATCAGTTTTTGCAGATGTAAATATGTGAAATAGAGAATGAATTAGAGTTGATCGTTATAGAAAAACTGAAGATAGAGAAAATGGTTTTGTATTTAAAACTTGAGTAACACCTGGAGAAATTAGTGCAAGAAGATTAATGATTTCAACAGGATGATATCTAATATTTACAGCAAGTATTTTTCACTTAATGGATATATTTGCAAATACACAATTTAATACTGTAAAATATGTTTTATTAGTTGCAGGTTATATTATCTTTTTATCTGCCTATGTAGTACCATATAATAGTTTAAGTTTAATTTTTTATTGAAACAACTTTATATTCTTATTTTCTTTTACAGTTTATGGTTTATATATGGTTCAAAATGTAGCATGACAATGAACAATGTGATATTTATACTTATATCTATTATTAATAATCCCTTGTATAATTTCGTTTAAATCAGCTGTAAGATATACTTGAACAATTAAAGACAAAGAAGAAATTAAGGCAGTTGTTTTAAATATGTTTGAAAGTGAGAGTGCCTTTGAACAATTTATAGAAGAACGCGATAGTAAAGAAGTAGTTAAGCGATCAGAAGATACACTTTAGGAGACAATACATTGGAAAAAATAAGATCAGGATTTATTAGTATTATAGGTAGACCCAATGTTGGTAAATCAACATTATTAAATACTTTATTAGGAAAAAAAGTTTCAATTGTTACTAATAAAGCACAAACAACAAGAAATCGTATTAATGGAATATTAACTCATCAAGATGCTCAATATATTTTTGTAGATACACCAGGAGTTCATAAAGCTCAACATGAATTGGGAAGATATATGAACAAAGTAGCGTTATCTTCAACAAAAGGAGTAGATGTTATTTTATTTTTAGCACCTAGTGATGAATTTATTGGAGAAAATGATAGATTTATTTTAAATGCCTTAAGGGAAAGAGATGTGCCAGTATTTTTAATTATTACTAAAAGTGATTTACTTTCAGAAAGTCAACTTCTAAATAAAGTAGAAGAATGAAAACAACAAGATTTTGAATTTGAAAAAATTCTTAGTGTTTCATCAACAATGGGAAGTAACTTAGCAATGCTTTTAGATGAAATTAAAAAAAGCTTACCTGAAACAGGAATTAAATTTTATCCTGATGAAACTTTTACTGATCAACCTGAACGTTTTTTAATTCGTGAGGTTATTCGTGAAGAAATTTTATTGCAAACAGAACAAGAAATTCCACATTCGGTTGCAATTTTAATAGATATTTTAGAAGAGAAAAGAGATATTATTAAAGTAATTGCTTCAATAATATGTGAAAGGCAAAGTCAAAAGGGAATTATTATTGGTAACAAAGGTAGCAAAATAAAATCAATTGGTATTAATTCTCGTGAAAAACTTGAAACATTATTTAACAAAAAATTCTATTTAGAGTTATTTGTTAAAACAAAAGAAAAATGAAGACAATCAGCATCATTAATCAAACAATTGGGATATGACAAAGATAGTTATTAGGTGATGAAAATGGGAGCAACAAAAATAAATGCAGTAGTTATTGAATCTAGTGATTTTGATGATTATGCCAAAATTGTTAAAGTATTTAGCAAGCAATTTGGTAAATTAAGCTTTATAGCTCCAGGTGTTAATAAATCAACTTCAAAGAATAAATATTCAGTTCAAACTTTTAGTTGAAGTGACTTTGAAATCTTTAAATCAAGAGGCGAAGATAGAATAAGTAAATTAAAAACAGGAGTTTTAAAGAAAGAATATTTTGACATAGCTAAGAATTATAATAACTATGTTTATGGATCAATTATTTTTAAAATTCTTGATCAAATAGAACAAATTAGTAATAAAAATTATAAGATTTTCAAAATGCTAATTTTTGTTTTAGAAAATATAAATAATAATAAAAATCCATTTATAAACTATTTATTTTTTATTACTCATTTAATTCAAGAAACAGTACAACCTTTTAGGTTAAATGGTTGCATTAGATGTAAAAAAACAACTTTTCCAATTGTAAGATTTGAATATAGTGAAAATGGGTTTATTTGTGCAAGATGTCTATGACCTGATGAAATTGTTCAACCAGAGTCATTTATAAAAGTGCTTTCAAATATTCATAAAAAGACAATTCACTTTAATATTGAACAAAAGTATGAGTATATTGATTTAATAGTTATTCACAATATTGTAATTAACTATTATGAAAATAATTTAGGATTTTATTTAGGGCCAATATATCTATTAAAAAATACAGTAGCTTTAAATGTAAATGAAAAAATAGCAGAGCATTATAAATAACACTTATAATGTATTGACAAGACTAATTTAATGTAAGAAAATGCATAAGTATCTCGATATGTGCAAACATCAAGTTTGCTTTTTTTATTGTTAGGAGAAAAAATGAAGGTAGAAATAGAAAAACTAATTTCGCATTTAAAAACACAAGGTTTTGTATTTCCAGGATCAGAAATTTATGGTGGTCTTGCTAATTCTTGAGACTATGGACCGTTAGGTTCAGAAGTAAAAAATAAATTAAAAAAACTTTGATGGGATTTTTTTGTAAGAAGAAATGAATATAATATTGGTTTAGATTCATCAATAATATTAAATCCAAAAGTATGAAATGCATCGGGTCATTTAGGTAATTTTAATGACCCATTAATTGATTGTAAAAAGTGTAAATCTCGTTTTAGAGCAGATAAGTTAATTGAAGAAAAATTTAATGATATTAATGTTGGTGGATGAAATAATCAAAAAATTGAAGAATTTATCAAAGAAAAATCAATAAATTGTCCAAAATGTAACGCTAATGATTTTACAAATATTAGACAGTTCACATTAATGTTTAAAACAAATCAAGGTGTTGTTGAAGATGAAGCATCTACAGTATACTTGAGACCAGAAACAGCTCAAGGGATTTTTGTGCAATATAAAAATTCTCAGCGAGCTTTAAGAAAAAAACTGCCTTTTGGTATTGGACAAATTGGTAAATCATTTAGAAATGAAATAACACCAGGGAATTTCATTTTTAGAACAAGAGAATTTGAACAAATGGAATTAGAATTTTTCTTTTCACCCAATGATAAAACTGATTGATTTGAGTATTGATTGGGAAAAGTTAAGTTTTTTTTAGAAAAAATAGTACTCATTGATGAAAAAAAATATTCAATAAGAGAACATGAAAAAGATGAGTTAGCTCATTATGCTAAAAGAACAGTGGATATTGAATTTGATTTCCCATTTGGGAGAGGTGAACTATGGGGTATTGCTCATAGAAGTGATTTTGATTTAAAACAACATCAAACCCATTCTGGACAGGATTTAACTTATTTAGATCCAGAAACAAATGAAAAATATTTAGCCAATGTAATTGAACCAAGTGTTGGAGTTGAAAGATTACTCTTAGCAATTTTTTGTCAAAGTTATGTTGAAGAAAAAATTGACAGTGGAGAAAGAATTGTAATGAAACTTCCTTATAAACTTGCTCCATATTCAATAGCAATTATGCCTTTGCAAAAACAGCAAAATAAAAGGGCAAAAGAACTTTATGATAAAATGTTAATTGATTTCGATGCAACATTTGATGAAACAGGAAATATAGGAAAACGCTATAGAAGACAAGATGCAATTGGAACACCATATTGCATAACTATTGATTTTGATACTGAAACAGATAACAGTGTTACTGTTAGAAATAGAGACACTATGATTCAAGAGAGAATTGAAATTAAAAGTCTCAAAGAGTATTTATTAAAAAAAATACTTTAAGTAAGGAGTGATAAATTTGGCAATATCACAGAATCAAATTGATTCAGTTTTATTAAAAGCTAATATTGTGGATGTTATTGGCAAATATATTGACCTTCAAAAAAAGGGAAGAAACTATGTATCAATTTGTCCATTTCATGATGATTCAGATCCATCCATGAATGTATCCCCAGATAAAAAAATTTTTAAATGCTTTGTATGTGGAACTGGTGGAAATGTTATTACGTTTGTACAAGAATTTAATAATATAACTTTTTTCAAGGCACTTTCCTTAATTGCAAAAGATTTAAATATTAAAATTGATGGTTTAAAGGAATTTGAAAATAAAGTAAAACATAATTCAAAAGAGAGTACTTTATTTGAAATAAATAAAGCTGCCGCGAACTTCTTCAATGGTTTATTAATTTCTTCACTTTCAATTAAGGCTAGAGATTACTTAAAGGAAAGACAAATTAGTGAGCAAGAAATTGAAAGATTTAAAATAGGTTTTTGTCCAAAAAATGTAAAAGTTTATGATTATTTAATTAAACTTGGTTTTTCACAAGAAAACATTTTTGACTCAGCAATAGTTTATAAAAGTGGAGTAGATTACAATTGTACTTTTGAAAATAGATTAATTTTTCCAATAACTGATGAAGACTCAAATATTATTGGCTTTTCTGGAAGAGTAATTAATTCAAATGATTCTCCAAAATATAAAAATAGTAGTGAAAATTTAATTTTTAAAAAATCTCAATTGGCTTATAATTTTGATAAGGCAAAAAAAGAGGCTAGAATTAAAAATGAAATAATTATTTTGGAAGGCTTCATGGATGTTATAAGTTTAGAAGCCATTGATATAAAAAACTCAGTTGCTATTATGGGAACAACAATGAGTGACTATCATTTAAAATTATTTTCAAGAGTAGCTAAGAAATATAAATTGTTTCTTGATGGAGATAAAGCAGGAGTCAATGCAGCATTAAAAATTTCTCAGTTTTTACTTGAAAAAAATATTGATGTAACAGTTGTGGAAAATAATACTGGTAAAGATCCAGATGAACTAGTTAAAGCTGGAGAAAAAAATTTAATTAATCAAATGATTGAAAATAGTTCCCATCCTGCAAACTTTGCTACTAGATTTTTTTCAAAAGATTTAGATATACAAAACTCTTTAAAGGTTAATGATTTTATTGAAAAAGTTATTACAGTTCTGAAATATGAAAGTAAAGAAAACATTGTTGAATCAGTTGTTGCAAATTTGGCAGATATTACAAGACTTGAAAAAAGTACTATATTTAAAACTTTAAACAAAGCAACTAGTAAAGTAAAATCTAGTATTTCAAAAAATATAGATGTAAATTATCAAGAAAATAATATGGTTGACTTCAACGAGGGACAAGATTATATAAACAGAATGTTAAATGCTTTTGTAAATGATGAAAATAGTCAATTTGAAATTCCTGAATATGGTTATGAAACTATTAAGAAGGATAAAATAGTACAATCTAATCTTCAGCAAGTTAAAAAAAATCATTCTAAAAATTTTGCAGAGGCTGCGATTGTTTGAAATATTTTAGATAATGATTCTTTACTTGATAATTTGGATAGAAAAATAAATAATATTGAAAATATTAATGTTAAAAGAACAATAAACTTTATAATTGAACAATATAAAAAAAATGGCTATGTTGGTCATAATTGAGAACAAATAGCAAATGAAATAAAAAAACTAAATAAAAATTATTGTGAATATATTTTTGAAATTAAAAATAGACATTTTACAGCTTTGCAAAAAACTTTATCACCCAAGGGATTAGAAGATTGTTTTGACGCAATAGAACTTTATAAAATTGAAGATGAAATAATGCTTTATAGCGAAAAAATTAATTCAACTCAAGACAATGAATTGAAAATTAATTATGCAGAACATAGAGAAGAATTATTAAAACTTAGAAATAAAATATATGAAAAAAGGAGAAAAATATAATGGCACTAAACTTAAAAAAATTTGAAACAATGGAAGAATTTAAAGACTATCTTTGAATTTATTTAGATAAAAATGACAATGAGATAGCACAAGAGGAAATTCAAGAAGTTATTTTTAAAAAATTTCAAGATATAGAAGAAGAAGAAATTAGTTTACTTTTTGATGAATTAGCAAAAAGAGAAGTAGTATTTACAGATGACCTTATTGAAGAAGAACTAGATGAAGATGAAGAAGAAGAGGATGAAGATGATGCTGATGAACTTGAAGGTGAGTTTAGAAAAAGAGATAAAGAAAGAAAAGATCTAAAAAAAGCAAACGAAAATAATGCTCCTGTTAAATATCGTGTTGGGGGAATTAGTAATGAAACAAAAATTCAAGATATCATTAAATCATACTTTAACCAAATTGGATCTTCAAAAATTTTAACAAAAGATGAAGAAGTTGAATATGCAAAAATGTTGGAAGATAGTGACCCAATAATTGCTAAAGAAGGTCGAGATAAATTAATTACTTCAAATCTTAAATTAGTTATTTCTGTTGCTAGAAAACATTTAAATAGAGGACTTGATTTTGCTGACCTAATTGAAGAAGGAAATATTGGGTTAATGAAAGCAGTTGATAAATTTGATTATAAAAAAGGATTTAAGTTTTCAACTTATGCAACTTGATGAATTCGTCAAGCAATAACAAGAGCTATTGCTGACCAAGCAAGAACAATTCGTATTCCAGTTCACATGGTAGAAACAATTAATAAACTTACAAGAATTGAAAGACAATTAACTCAAGAATTAGGAAGAGATCCAACTTCAAAAGAAATTGCAAAAACTTTTGGTAAAGGAATTACTCCACAAAAAGTTATTGAAATTAAAAAATTATCAATTGAACCAGTTAGTTTAGAAAAACCATTTGGAGATGAAGATGACACTCACTTTGGTGACTTTGTTGAAGATAAAGATATTTCTTCACCAGATGAATATGCTGAAAAAGAAGCTTTAAGAGAAGTAATCGATGAAGTATTTTGTGATATTCTTGCACCAAGAGAAGAAAAAGTTGTAAGAATGAGATTTGGAATATTGCCAACTAAATTAAGAACATTAGTTAGATTAGCAGAAGAATGTGATGATGATAGTTTTGAAGATTTAAAACAAGAAATTGCTAATTTAGATATTCACTATGATACATCAATTGAAAGAATTCAAAAATACAAAAGTGCTATTATCCAATTACATCTTTCAAAATTTGATTCACCTAAAACTTTAGAAGAAGTTGGAAAAGAATTAAAAGTTACTAGAGAAAGAATTAGACAAATTGAAGCAAAAACAATTAGAAAATTTAAACCATCTGCATCAAATCCTAAAGCAAGAGTTTTAAGAGATTTCTTTAAAGGATAAGAAATGAGTTTTCTTACACCAAGATTATTTTCATTGGCAAAGTTAATTACAGAAGGAGAAGTTGTAGCTGATATTGGAACAGATCATGCATATCTTCCTATTTATCTTTCCAAAGAAGGTAAAGCAAAAAAAATATATGCAACGGATGTTGCAAAAAAACCACTTGCTGTAGCAACAAACAATATTGCTTCATTTGGAGTTACAGATAAAGTTGAAACAATCCTTGCAGATGGAATTGAGTGAACAATTTCTAAGAACATAAAACTTGATTCTTGTATTATTGCAGGGATGGGCTCTACATCAATTTTAGATATATTAGAACAAGATAATGAAAATATTTATTCTTATGTTATTGCACCTAATACTAATTTAGAACCAATTAGAAGTTGAGCCAAAAAATTTAAATATTTTGTAGAAAATGAAATAATTGTTGAAGATAATAAGATTATTTATGAAATAATAAAAATTAATAAATTTGCTGGAACAAAAATTAAAAGTAAAAAAGATATTATATTTGGACCTTTATTAAGGCGTGAAAAAAATAATAAATTATTTTTACAAAAATGATTAGAAGAAGAACAAAAACTTTTAAATTTGTTACAACATGTACCTAAAAAAGATATGAAATATAAAGAGATTGCAAAAAAGAAAAAAATTATAAATAAACTTCTAAGAAGGAGAAATTTAATTAATGAATAAAATAAAAGCAAATGCTTTAATTAACTATTTAAATGATGTATTTCCACAAAAAAATGCATCTGAATGAGATAAGGTAGGATTACAATTAGAAGAGGTATATAACTTGGAAAGTCAAGATGAGATTGAACATATAGTTATTTGCCTTGATGTAACAAAAGAAGTAGTGGAGTTTGCAATTGCAAACAAGTCGAATTTTATTATTAGTAGACATCCATTTTTATTTTTTGACTTGGAAACAGAATTAAAAAATTTAGCAAAAAAGGAAATTTATGAATTATGTATAAAAAATGAAATTCAATTATTTTCTATACATACTAATTACGATAATAGTGATAAGCAAAATATTATTGATTTAATTGAAACACAATTAAATGTAAAAAATGTCGAAAAGGTGGGAGTATTTAATGAAGGTTATAAAATTAAATTATTAAGCTCATTAACTTTAAAAGAAATAATTGAAAAGTTAAAATTTATTTTTGGAAAACAGCAAGCACTTTTAACAAGAAATTCAAATTTAGAAAAAGAAATTAATTATATTTTTCTAACCCCAGGTTCTGGGGCATCAACTATGATGGACTTACAGTTACAAAATGAGTTTTTTGTAACTGGAGAGGCAAAGTGAAATGAATGACTTTATGCTGATCAAAATAAAATGGACTTATTGACTCTAGGACATTATATGGAAAATCATTTTATTGATGATTTAGAAAATAAATTATTAAAAACATTTAATGATGAAGTTAAAATAAGTGCCTTTGATATTAAAAATACTTTTATCATTTTATAAAATATATTAAAAAAACGAAATTAAGTAATTTTGTTTTTTATTTCCTCAAGATATTTTATAACCTGATTTTGAATAATACTTGATGTAGAAGCTCCTGCAGTAACAGCCACTGTATCAATATTTTCTAAGTCATTAATTTTAATATCTTCTTTACGATTTATTCTTATCGATTTTATTCCTTTATCTGATGCCAACTCTACTAATTTCATTGTGTTATTACTTCTTTCATCTCCAACAACATATAATAGGTCAACTTCCTTTGGATTTAAATCAAGTATTGCTTGCTGTCTTACAAGAGTGGCCTCACAAATATCATTTTTAAAAATGGCATTTTCATATTTTTCTTTTATTTTTTTATAAATTAAATCAGTGTCAATTATTGACAATGTTGTCTGATTTGTTATAAAAATATCTTTATTAGATATATTTAAATTTTCAACTTCTTGAGTGTTTGTTACTAAATGGATTTTTTTATTATCTAAACTTGTTAAAGCTATAGTTTCAGGGTGAGAATGTTTACCAATAAATACAATATCAAAACCAAGATTTAAGTATTTTTTTATTATATTTTCTGTTTCTAAAACTCACTCACATTTAGTATCTACAATAATTAATCCTTGTTCTTCAGCTACCTTTAAAACTTTTAAATCAGTTCCATGAGCTGAAAAAATAACAACACTGCCTTTAGGAATAGTTTTTATAATATCTAAACGAGACTTTTTTCAATCATCAATAGCTATTATGCCAAGTTCCTCTAGTTCATTTACTATTATTTTATTGTGTACTAATAGACCAATCATATATATTTTTTTATCTGGATATGCTTTTACTGTATCTTTTGCCATTTTTATAGAAATTACAACTCCAAGACAAAAACCACGCGGTGTTACTTTTAAGACTTTCATTAAATACCTCACTTTTATTATTTTACTATTTATTTAATAGTAAAGGTAGGAAAGTATAACTTTTGTTTTTTAAAAGCAATTTAAAGTGTAATTTTTCTCTTTTTATAAGTTATACAAAAAGATAAAAGTATATAAAAAAGTTATTAAGTTTATTTGGGTAGATTTTCTCAGCATTATTTTCAACATTAAGTTTTAATTTTTGGTTTGATACTACACTACAAATTAAATTTAGTTTTAAAGAAAATTTTTGTAATTCTAATTTAAAAACAATCTCATGAGTATAAAAAATATCAACTGTTGAAGATATATACTAAGCAATTTCAAAAGTTTAATAAAAACTTCAAGGTTGAGAATGCTTAGTAGGGTAAGAATATTTATTTCTTAAGGATCAAAAAAATTAAAAATATATTATTAAAGTTGAGGTAGATAAGGAATCCACAAGACTAATTAGAAAAGTGAAATTTACATATAAGATATAAAAAAAGAAAAACTATAATCAAGAAAAAGAAAAAAATGTTAAGTAGTTTTCCATTGCATTAAAGAACTTATTTTTTTATTTGTAATAGTATTGGTAAATCAAAAATTAATCTTTTCAAGAAGTATATAATAATGTTTTACAATATCTTCAGTTTTGTAATTATAAAAATCTTTATTTAGATTTTTCATATCAAACTATTTTATAATACAAGAATTTTAAAAATATTTTATAATTTTAATTACTATTTTTGTAATATTGATTGTACTTTTAAAAAAGCATAAAATAAAATTTATAATTATAAATTATTAAGGAGAAAACATGAAAAAATTACTAAGTTTATTAGGTGGAGTTAGTTTAGTTGCAACTACAAGTGCTAGTGTAGTTGCTTGTGGTAATACAACAACAAAGCCAGAAAAAATAGATTATAACAGACTAATTAAGGACCTTGAAAAAGATGTTAATAACATTTTTGTAGAACATTTAGAGAATAATGTTTATAAAAATTTAATAGGTTTAACTATTAATGAGAAAGAGAACAAGTTTTTAAATAGAACTACTATTAAAATATTTAAAGGTAAACCTGCAAGTGAAATAGGAGAAAAAAACTTAGCTCTTTTAGTTGAAGATATTAGTAACATATTAGAACTTAAAGAATTAGAATCTAAATTAAATGAATTAAAACTTGTTAATAAGTACAATATCCTTTTAAATGATGTAAATACTTTATACAAGGGGATTGTTTTTGATTGAAACACTTTGGATATTAATTCAAATGAAAGCAATGATATATATTTAGCTAATGTTTTATTGAATTATAAAATAGAAGTTCAATACAAAGGAGAAAAAGAAATTGAAGTATTAAGAATTAGTGAATCATTTAAATATACACTAACAAATGAAGAAAAAATAAAAAACTCATCAGATAATTTTTATAAAAATATTACAAAAGATTATTTTTCAACACAAGATTTAGATGCTCAAAAATACTCAAATTTACTTTGAAATGATATCAAAGGTTCAAAAAGTAAATTAGATGGATATGGAGATATTGAAAAAGAAATTGATAATTATTGAAATAATACAGCGAAACAAAATGGATTTACAGATTCTATTACTGAGTTTATTAAAGCTAATTATTTTAATGAACTGCCTACTTTACCTCTTATATTTGAAACAGATAATTTTTATAAGAGTACAGTTCTAAATGAAACTTCTTTATTTAACTCGATTAATAAACCAAAAGCACTTGAAGATTATGAGTCAATTAAGTTTGATTATAAAACTGAAGTAGGTCAATTAATGTTGGAAAGTATTTTTAGAAAAAATCCTGATATTAGTCCGACAGATTATCTATTAAGAAGTAACTATTTTACTGAAAAAAATCTTGATGTTTGAACAAAAGATTATAAATTATTAAAAGAAGAGTTTATTAAAAAATTAAATGGAAACTTAGAAGAGTTTGAAAAAACTGAACAATATAAGAGCTCATTTTCAATGGGTCACGTTAATTTAACTGGACTTTCAATTAATTTTCCTGATGATAAATATATTCATTATTTACCTGATTTTAAAATTGCTATTAATTATATAATTGATTTAAATCAAAGTTCAGATGAAATTTTGAATGATCTGAATGAATTTTCTGTAAATTCAATTAAGGCATTTCATGAGGTTTATGGAGTGGATTATGATTATGATTATTTGCAAAAAAATAATTCAGAGGAAGATATTCTAATGGCTATTAAGAAATCTGATTTTACAAATTCAATTAAATTTGAAAAAGATTCTATAGGTGGAGTATCATTAATTAATAAAGCTTTGTCATTAGATATTAATGAGACACTACCTTATAGAGAGAAACTGTTAAAAAAATCAAATTTACCATTGGATTCAATATATTTATTCGATTTTAGAAATTCTTATTCTTCTTCTGATAGTCCATCAATGATTTGTTGCAGTAAATACTTTAGAAATTATGATAGTGAAAGAGGAGTATTTTTTAACATTTATAACCTTAATAACAATACAATGTGGGAAGCTAAGCAAATGTATTGAAATTTAGGTTACCTAAATCTTCACTTTGATTTAGATAAAATAATGGATGGAATAAAAACTTTAGAGGAAAAAGACTTTATTGTATTTTCATAAAAAGTATTGGCATCTCTAAATATAAATAAAAATAATACTGCATCAAGTATAAAATAATGTTTTTATAAAGAGATCACCTATAAGAAATTTAATAGTTTGCAAATATTGCAAACTATTTTTATATTTATTTTATATTTAAAGGCAATATTTAAATTTTTTGATTTGATAAGATATAGATAATAAGCAATTAAGTCCCAAAATATAAGATTTATCTAATAGATATATCTTGCAGTTTTTTATTAAGGAAATAGTAATCAAATCCTTTAAATGAGAATCAATATTTTGGTATTTTAATAGCTAAAATGATTATTAGATAAACGTCTTAGTACTTTTTATTCATAGGTTTAATTTTAATTAAACTAGATTTTAAATGATATTTGCAATTAATGCGTAGTGAATCTTATCTCATACTTTGTATCTCCAACTGCTCTTTAAACTTTGTCTATTATGTTAAAAGTATAGTATATCCTAAGACTCTGGTTTAAGACATATTTTAAATATAATTGCATAATTAATCTTAGTTTTTCTTCTTTCATGGTATTTAATAGTGGCTCTCTCATAAAACCTGTATTTACTGATTATAAAGGAGGACAAAGTCTCTTGTTAATATGTAGTGACATAATCGCTTATTACTCATAAAAGAGGAAGTAATTTTTTCTTTTTTCTTATGTAGATAATAAGCGATTATGTCCCAAAATACAAGATTTATCTAATAAATAGATCTTGTATTTTGTAAATAACATATGATAATGTCTCAATGTGTAACAAATAGAAATGTCCCAATATTTATATAAATATTGATATCCTCCAATTACAATTAAGTATTAGAGGTAACAAATTATGAAATTAAAAAGGAAATTAAGTTATATGGAGAATTTAAAATATAAAACAATTAAAAAAGTTATTTCTGGGGAAATAACAAAAATGAGAGCAGAGCAAATTCTTAACTGCACACGAAGAACAATTAATAGAAATATTAAAAGATTATCAAATGAAGGTATATCTGCATTTATACATAAAAACTGAGGTAAATTATCAAATAGATCTACACCCTATGAAATTGAACAAAAAATATTAAATTTGAGAAATGAAAAATATCATGACTATAATCTAGTTCATTTCAAAGAATCCTTAGAAGAATATGAAGATTTAAAAGTTAGTTACACTTACTTAAGAGATTTATTATTTAAAAATGAGGTTTACTCCCCTTATATGCACAGATCAACTAGAAAAGAATTAATTAGACAATTAAGACAAAAGTCCTTAGAAAATAAATTAACAAATAAGGAACAAGAGTTTTTTAAAGATAAGATTATTAGTTTAGAAGAATGTAGACCCATGCAAAATAGAAAGGAATATTTTGGAGAAAGAATTCAAACAGACGCATGTAGCCATAATTGAGTAACCAATGAAAAATGATCGCTACATGCTTTCATTGATGACTCAACAGGAAAAGTATTAGCAGGTTATTTTGATTATCAAGAAACATTATTTGGATATTATACAGCTACAAAACAAATGTTTCTAAATTATGGAACTCCTGAGGAAATACTTACAGATAAAAGAACAGTATTTTATTATAAGACAAAAGAAAAAGAGTCTACTGAAACAGACTCTAATATACAGTATGCCTTTACGTGTCAACAACTTGGAATTAAGCTAACAAGTACTAGTTGCGCGCAAACCAAAGGCAAGATTGAACGTCTTTGAGGTTCTTTTCAAAAACGACTTCCCCAAGAACTAAGACAATTCAATATCAAAACTATTGAGCAGGCCAATGATTACTTAATTAATGTTTTCATACCTAATTTTAATCACAAGTTCTCTACTCAAATTGATAATAACAAAAATAAAATGAAAATTTGAAATAAAAATACGGATATTAATTTTGTTTTAGCTAGAAGAGAAGAAAGACAAGTTCATAAAGGTGGAATAATTAAATATAAAACAAAAACATATTTAACATATGATGGATACGATATAACAACTTTTGCAAGTAAAACAAAATTACTAATAACTGAAACATATGATAATGAGCTCTATGCAAATTATACAGATAAGTTCTATAGATTAGTGGAAGTCAAAACTAAAAATACACCAGTTGGTCAGGTTAATGAAGTTAAAAAAACTGAGTCTAAAATTAAAAAACCTAGTGTTCCATCTAATCACTTTAGATATACAAATTATATTTACTTTTCTAAAACATGAAAGGAACAATATAAAAATCGTAGATTTACAGTTTAATAAATCTACGATTTTGAGACATTTTCATTTGTTATTGACAGATTTATCTAATAAATAGATCTTGTATTTTTTCTTTTTCTATCAAAAAAATATCAGTTAGTTGCTTTTCAAGGAGATTCAATTTTGGGTACTTTAGTAGTTTCAAATTCTTCAT
Source organism: Spiroplasma endosymbiont of Cantharis lateralis (assembly GCF_964030855.1). NCBI lineage: Bacteria > Bacillati > Mycoplasmatota > Mollicutes > Entomoplasmatales > Spiroplasmataceae > Spiroplasma > Spiroplasma endosymbiont of Cantharis lateralis. Next base: position 42,936 of record NZ_CAXIQF010000005.1, on the reverse strand, counting down.
TAGATAGTGTTTTAGCATTTCCATGTAAACGTTCGTCTTCAACTTGAGTAAGATTGTAAATGTCATTTCCAATTAGCGCATAATACTTTTTATTTATAGTTTCCATAACCATTACTTTTAACTTTGGTTTAAAGTAAATTGGAGTAAAGCCTTTACAAATAAATCACTTAGTTTTTTTAAAACTAATACTATGACCATTATCAATAATTCTTTCACTTCGATAAGAGAAAACAATATCTTCATCTTGATCAAATTTTCTAGTTACTGATTCTAATTGGTCTAAAGGGATTGAAAAGTCTTGATTGTATTCCTGAATAAGACGGGGTAAATAATTATTTAACTGCTCAATATTTTTTAAATCTAAGAGTCTAATTATTTGAGGTCATCTTCTTTGTAATGTTCCAAAAGTTCTTTCAACTAATGCTTTTTCTTGGGGGATTGATGTTGTTTTTGTATTTACTCCTAAAGAGTGAAAAATAAATTGTAATTGTGTATTTGAAACACTATCGCCAAAATGGTCACGATTATTTTTACTACTAAAAACATTGCGATTATCACTAACATTTAGTTTTGGTAAACCATAATGTTTAAAGGCTTTTTTATAGATATTATAATAACTTTCAGTAGTTTCTTGTTCGCTGAAATAACCTGCCAAAATCCTTTTACTAGCTTTATCAATTACAATATGCAAATGGCATTTTAAGTTCTTAATTCATTGATGATTTGAAGCATCAGTTTCATAGATTTCTCCAAACTTTACAATTTTCTTTTGCGTAGGATGGGGTTTGCTTGTTATAATTGATTTTGAAAGATACTCGCTTGTTAAATTTTCTTGGTTTGCTGCCTTTAAATTTTTACGAATATCTTTTTTTGTTTTTCTGTTAAGAGTATCAATTAAAATATTTTCTTCTATTAATATGTGTCTAATTGCAGAATAGCTTATTTTGCTTTTTCAATTTCTTTCTCAATAATGTTTAATACTAAAGTCATAATATTTAGTTTGAAATAATTCAATTATTTCATCTTTAAATAACTGTGAAATTTTATTTATAGGTATTTTATTGGTATTTTTATGAATAAAAGCTTTTGCTCCAATCTCTTGATATTCTTTAAGTTTTCTTCTTGTGTGTCTAACACTATAACCTAATTTATAGGCTGTATTTTTAATAGATTCTTTTCTTAAAGATAAGTCTTTAATTAATCTTAGTTGTTCTTGTTTCATGGTATTTAATATTAGTCCTTTCATAAAACCTCCATTTATTGATTATAAAGGAGGACAAAGTCGCTTGTTAATATGTAGGGACATAATCGCTTATTACTCATAACAAGGAAGTAATTTTTTCTTTTTTCTTAAATTAAAAGAGAGATTTTCCTTTAAAATAATATTATGGAGTAAAAATATGAAAAAAATTAGTGAGTTTTTAATAAAATTAAAGCCATATAAAAGACTATATAAAATGTTTTGAATGATATTAACAATTACGAGTTTGTTAGTTTTTCAAATTTTTATGTTGTCGCTTTCATATGTTGTTCCACATGCCAATGGGGGATTTCATTATTGATTTAAGGGATTACATTCATTGCTTGGTGAGTCAAGACATGAACCTAATTCAAGTCAAGGTTTTATCTTTGCAGCAACAATAATTGGCTATATTCCAATTATTCCAATTATTCCATTTTTATATTTCACATTTACCAATTGGTTAATTCAAGAGAAACTAAGTGATAAGTTTATTGATGTTCCAAAAAGTAAATATTTATATTGATCAACTTTTATTCATTTTTCAGCAATAGCATTAGTTTTTTTAATAATTCCAGGACTTTTAACTTATCTTGGTGGAGGAGGAATTCTTCCTCATCAAGCCTTTATAGCTGTGGAAAATACTTTTAGTGACAATGTTGGTGAAAGAATAGCTGCAATAAGTGGAATTTTATATTATAGTGTTGGTTGTCTATTTGCCACAATTATAATTTTTTGAGTAATATGAATGATGCTTTCTTGAGTTGGTAAACAATTTCAAAAACTTATTGATATGTTTAATAATTGAAGGTATTCAAGAAAAGAAATGAAACGTGAATTGAAACTTCAAAAATTAGAAGCAAAAGCAAACAAGAAGAAAAAACAAGAATAAGAAGAGTATAATAAAATAAAATTGAAAGGAAGTTAAGTTATGAAAAAGTTATGTTCAATTTTAGGTTCATTAAGTTTGGCTGTATTTTCATCTGCAAGTGTTGTTGCTTGTAAGGGTGGTCTTGATCTTAGTTTAAATTACACTGATGAAGAAAAAATTATGTCTATTTATAACTTGACAACCAAAGATTTAGTTAAAAATGGTGTTAAAATAAAAACTTTAGTATCTCCTGAAGATATTGATGCTGTTATTAAAGCACTAGAACTGAGTGAAATTGTTAATGAAAATCCTAATGGAAGCTTATTAAAAAGCAGTTTGGGTGTTTTTATTATGTCAAATCAATTATTAAATGAAATATCTTCAAAAGTTCCTGGATATGGATGAATTTCAAATAAATTAACTTGACAATCACAATGGTCAATAAAAGATTTAATGGCAAGAGAGGATTTGTCATTATTTAATAATGTAAGTGGATGAATGTACAAGGGAAAAGAAGAAGATGATTCAAAATGGTCTTTATCTGTGACATTCTTAAATGAAGATAAAACTGGTTGAAATGGTGTTGAACCTGCTAAATATGCAAGAATTAATATAAATAGAAAACTTGTTGCAGATGATTTTGGAACAGTTAATCGTGATTTTTCAAACAAGAATGTAGTATATGGTGGTAATATTGCTAATGCTCAAGATAGTTTTTTAAATCCCAATAATCCTGATTTAGGTGTAATTTATCAAGGTTATGCTAATTCGTCTAAATTAATTGACTTAGAAAAAATTTTAAGTGATGATATTGGAACAATTCCAATTGGCTTTTTTAATTATTCACCTAGTGCAACTGATTTTGTGAATAATAAAATAATTTTATTAGATTTTGTAAATAAAGTTTTACAAGCAAGTAAAAAGGAAATTGAAGAGAGTTTAAATGATTATCTTTTAAATAACCCAATTTACTTGGGAGAGGGTTTAGCTGTTGAAGAAATTAATAATATTATAAAAAATCAAATATATATTATTTTAATGACTAATTCAATTGATAGAGAAAATTTAAGAGATAAAGAAGGAAAACCATTATTTGTTGATGAAGCAGAACAAGCAGAATCTTTAATTATAGTTAAATCAATGATAAATAAACTTAAAAAATTATGTGAACAAATGTTATTATCTTATAATACAAAATCTAATTCACAAAATATTGAAAAATTAATTAATATGTTAAACACAATTCAAAATGAAGATGGTAGGTTTAAAACAGTTAATAAAAATGATTTTAAAGAAACTCTAAAATTAGTAATTGAGAACTCAAGAGATGAAAATAATCCTAATTCATATCAAAAAGCCTTTTATAATGGAGAAATAAATGCAACTTTATTTAAAGTTGCAGATCAAAGTAATGAACAAAAACCTCTAACATTAATCACTGATTATTTGGATTTTGGTTTCAATGATCAATACAAATTTAAAGTTCAATATTGAGGTAATTCAACACCAATTAGCGGGGGAGAAGATCAATGATATTCTCCTGATGATCAAAGAAATAAGGATGAATATATTGCAGATAAAGGTTTTAGAAATATATTCTTAAGTCATAGATTTGACAATTCAAAAACTTCAAAAGATAGAGCTCAATTACTAAAAAAATATGATGAAAAAGTAGGGATAACTTATGATATTTTTGACTTTGATGAATCTATTGCAAATCCAACTGATGAACAAATAGAAGTAAAAATGCTAGAAAAATTAAGAGAAGCTATTAAATTAGATCCAGAAGCTTCAATTGAAAATGTAACAGCAGATTCATGAAGAATTTATCATTTAATGGCGTTAATAAATAGTAAGGCAAATGAAAAAATAAAGTCTTTATTTTCATATGATAAGAATAATAAAATAGGAATTCATGAGGGCAATATCTCACTTGATTATTGAAATAAAACACCAGGTGATTATGCTAAAGCTGATGATGATATTGCTTTTGCAGAACTGATTAAAGAAAATGAAGTGCCTCTTATTGTTACTGATCAAAAGTACAATAGTAGCAATACTAATAGAGAAGATATTTATAATTCGGGAGTAGAGTCTATTTGAACAAATAAATTGGAATTAAACATTTATGCAGGAAAAACAAATATTTATGGAAAAAGATATGATCAAGATATAAGTGATATAAATAATTGGTGGACTGATAAAGATAGAATATATTGAAGTTTTAATTCACTAGTTTCAATGCCAAATCAATATAAAAGTAAATTAATAGAATATTGACAAAAACATGTTTCAAATAATCCAAAAAATCCAGATTATAAGCCTTCTTTATAGTGAAAAGTAGCAGTAAAAGTAAGAAATTAACTACTTAATTAGTTATTAGTTAATTTAAAAAATAATGTAATAATACTAGTAATTAATTGCATTATTGTTTATAATATATAACTTTAAATAAGAAGTAATATTATGTTATAATAAATATATAGAATTTTAAAATAAGTGGGGGTTAAAAAATGTATATTATAAATTATATTGACGGAAATTATTGTGTAATTAATACTCTCTCAAATTTATTAGTTGCTAAATTCATTAAATTAGAAGATGCAACAAATTTCATTCAAGCAGCAAATACTATCAATTTTGGTTTTCCAAATAATATGAATAAATTCTCTAACACGGCACCTCAAAATGTACCTGTTTCTAGAAATAATACTCGTATAAAAAGAACTTATGATTGTTGCTCTCATGGAAAATGCCAACAAAATCATAATAAACCTGATGAAACAATGATAGCTGTTAAAAATATGAGTGAACAAAATAAAATATTGCAAAAAAAATTAAGAGATCTTAATAGTAAAATTAATTCAGTTATTGAAGAGAAAACAGCAATTTTAAATGAAAATGAAATTTTAAAATCAATTATTGTAAACTCTGATGATGATGATGATGAAATAATTGAAAAAGTAGAAGTAAAACAAGAATTTATTCCTCAACCTCCAATTATTGAAGAAGAATATGAAGAGGACGAAAACGAAGATGAAGATGAAGAATCTGAAGATGAAGAATCTGAAGATGAAGAATCTGAAGATGATGAAGACGAAGATGAAGAAAATGAATCAGAAGATGATGAAATAATTGAAAATAACACAGATAAAGATACTAAGGAAGTTGAACTAGAAACAGCAGAAAAAGTTTATTTAAATAGGGAAAACGTAGACACGCCCAAGTCTAAAAAAGAATTAAAGAAACTTAAAAAAGAGCAAAAAAAAGCTTTAAAAAAAGCAGACTAAAATTTACAAGATATTAATAAAACGAAAAAAAAGCACTTTAGGGAAGTGCTTTTTTTATATATTATTATTATTATTATTATTAATCATGCTTTCGCATATTATTGATTTGCTAATAATTAAAAAGATATGAATGAGTAATGAAAGGTCACATAAAAGGCTATGAAAACAAAGTGACCTAATCGAAAGAAAGGATGTTATATTGAATTAAAGAATGAATTTTTACAAACTATTGACAAATTTGTATTATCAAAATTTAATATTCATAGCCCTGTCCAAAGGACATAATAAATATATCAAAAAAAACTCTAAAAATCAATTTTTTTTAAAAAAACTTTAAAAAGTAATTGTAAATAACATATGATAATGTCTCAATGTATAACAAATAGAAATGTCCCAATATTTATATAAATATTGATATCCTCCAATTACAATTAAGTATTAGAGGTAACAAATTATGAAATCAAAAAGGAAATTAAGTTATATGGAGAATTTAAAATATAAAACAATTAAAAAAGTTATTTCTGGGGAAATAACAAAAATGAGAGCAGAGCAAATTCTTAACTGCACACGAAGAACAATTAATAGAAATATTAAAAGATTATCAAATGAAGGTATATCTGCATTTATACATAAAAACTGAGGTAAATTATCAAATAGATCTACACCCTATGAAATTGAACAAAAAATATTAAATTTGAGAAATGAAAAATATCATGACTATAATCTAGTTCATTTCAAAGAATCCTTAGAAGAATATGAATATTTAAAAGTTAGTTACACTTACTTAAGAGATTTATTATTTAAAAATGAGGTTTACTCCCCTTATATGCACAGATCAACTAGAAAAGAATTAATTAGACAATTAAGACAAAAGTCCTTAGAAAATAAATTAACAAATAAGGAACAAGAGTTTTTTAAAGATAAGATTATTAGTTTAGAAGAATGTAGACCCATGCAAAATAGAAAGGAATATTTTGGAGAAAGAATTCAAACAGACGCATGTAGCCATAATTGAGTAACCAATGAAAAATGATCGCTACATGCTTTCATTGATGACTCAACAGGAAAAGTATTAGCAGGTTATTTTGATTATCAAGAAACATTATTTGGATATTATACAGCTACAAAACAAATGTTTCTAAATTATGGAACTCCTGAGGAAATACTTACAGATAAAAGAACAGTATTTTATTATAAGACAAAAGAAAAAGAGTCTACTGAAACAGACTCTAATATACAGTATGCCTTTACGTGTCAACAACTTGGAATTAAGCTAACAAGTACTAGTTGCGCGCAAACCAAAGGCAAGATTGAACGTCTTTGAGGTTCTTTTCAAAAACGACTTCCCCAAGAACTAAGACAATTCAATATCAAAACTATTGAGCAGGCCAATGATTACTTAATTAATGTTTTCATACCTAATTTTAATCACAAGTTCTCTACTCAAATTGATAATAACAAAAATAAAATGAAAATTTGAAATAAAAATACGGATATTAATTTTGTTTTAGCTAGAAGAGAGGAAAGACAAGTTCATAAAGGTGGAATAATTAAATATAAAACAAAAACATATTTAACATATGATGGATACGATATAACAACTTTTGCAAGTAAAACAAAATTACTAATAACTGAAACATATGATAATGAGCTCTATGCAAATTATACAGATAAGTTCTATAGATTAGTGGAAGTCAAAACTAAAAATACACCAGTTGGTCAGGTTAATGAAGTTAAAAAAACTGAGTCTAAAATTAAAAAACCTAGTGTTCCATCTAATCACTTTAGATATACAAATTATATTTACTTTTCTAAAACATGAAAGGAACAATATAAAAATCGTAGATTTACAGTTTAATAAATCTACGATTTTGAGACATTTTCATTTGTTATTGACATTTTTTTTAAAAAAACTTTAAAAAGTAATATGTTTTTAAAATTTAAAAATATAAATGTAGATAATAAGCGATTATGTCCCAAAATACAAGATTTATCTAATAAATAGATCTTGTATTTTTTCTTTTTCTATCAAAAAAATATCAGTTAGTTGCTTTCCAAGGAGAGTCAATTTTGGGTACTTTAGTAGTTTCAAATTCTTCATTAGATAGTGTTTTAATATTTCCATGTAAGCGTTCATCTTCAACTTGAATAAGATTGTAAATGTCATTTCCAATTAATGCATAATGTTTTTTATTTATTGTTTCCATAATCATTACTCTTAATTTTGGTTTAAAGTAAATTGGAGTATAACCCTTACATATAAATCACTTATCTTTTTTAAAACTAATACTATGACCATTATCAATAATTCTTTCACTTCGATAAGAGAAAACAATATCTTCATCTTGATCAAACTTTCTAGTTACTGATTCTAATTGGTCTAAAGGTATTGAAAAATCTTGATTGTATTCTTGAATAAGATAGGGTAAATAATCATTTAACTGATCAATATTTTTTAAATCTAAGAGTCTAATTATTTGAGGTCATCTTCTTTGTAATGTTCCAAAAGTTCTTTCAACTAATGCTTTTTCTTGGGGAATTGAAGTTGTTTTTGTATTTACTCCTAAAGAGTGAAAAATAAATTGTAATTGTGTATTTGAAACACTATCACCAAAGTGATCACGATTATTTTTACTACTAAAAACATTTCGATTATCACTAACATTTAATTTTGGTAAACCATAATGTTTAAAGGCTTTTTTATAGATATTATAATAACTTTCAGTAGTTTCTTGTTCGCTGAAATAGCCTGCCAAAATTCTTTTACTAGCTTTATCAATTACAATATGCAAATGACATTTTAAATTTTTAATTCACTGATGATTTGAAGCATCAGTTTCAAATATCTCTCCAAATTTTACAATTTTCTTTTGCGTAGGATGGGGTTTGCTTGTTATAATTGATTTTGAAAGATACTCGCTTGTTAAATTTTCTTGGTTTCCGGCCTTTAAATTTTTACGAATATCTTTTTTTGTTTTTCTGTTAAGAGTCTCAATTAAAATATTTTATTCTATTAATATGTGCCTAATTGCAGAGTAACTTATTTTCTTTTTTCAAGTTAGTTCTCAATAATGTTTAATACTAAAGTCATAATACTTTGTTTGAAATAGTTCAATTATTTCATCTTTAAATAACTGTGAAATTTTATTTATAGGTATTTTATTTGTATTTTTATGAATAAAAGCTTTTGCTCCAATTTCTTGATATTCCTTAAGTTTTCTTCTTGTGTGTCTAACACTATAACCTAATTTAAAGGCTGTATTTTTAATAGAGTCTTTTCTTAAAGATAATTGTTTAATTAATCTTAGTTGTTCTTGTTTCATGGTATTTAATAGTAGTCCTTTCATAAAACCTCCATTTATTGATTATAAAGGAGGACAAAGTCGCTTGTTAATATGTAGGGACATAATCGCTTATTACTCATAAATATGTTTTTAAAATTTAAAAATATAAATAAAAATTGTATATTTTTTAAATATAATGTTTATATCTTAGAATTGAAGTGAAAAAAATGCAAAACTACATATGTGAAAATTGTAAAAAACCAGCATCTTACAAAAAAATTAATCAAGTAAATATATTAGTTTTTATTTGTAAAGATTGTATTATAACTGCATCAGGTGCTAAAATAGCAAATAGTAACTCTAAATGTAATGAGTGCAATAAGGATTCAAATTATATTGTAATCAATCAACTAAATAGATTAAAACAAATTTGCGAAGAATGTTTATTAAAACAATATCAAAAAATTTAATATTAAACTAAGGACTTAAAACTATTATTTTTTATTTTATTCTATATTAAATAAAAATAGGAGAAATATCTCTCAAATTTATTATTTAATTTATATGATTATTTTATTTTTAAAACAAGCGTCTAAATATGGGAGTAGAAAATAGCTTAAAAAAAGGTATAATAAAATTATGTTTTAATGAGGAAAAATATGAGAAAACATTTTAATAAAATAGCAGGTAATAATGGTTTTTTTGATTTTGAAGAGAAATTAAATTTTTTTGAGTATTTTGATATTAATAATAATGATTTAACGAATGCCTTTGATGTATTAAAAAAATATGAAAAAAATATGAAAAACTTAAGAAATATGATGGAAAATCAAATTATTGAAAGATTTAATTTTTATGTCAATAACTCTTTTAATAAAAAGGATAATAGTTTTGTTGAAAATAAAACAGAACAAGAAAAAAAACTCTCAAAGGCATTAGTAATTAGTGCTATTTTTTTAGCAGCTAGATTAATTTCTCAAGAATATATTACATTGAGTACCTCAAATGAATTTTTATATCAAGATGAAAATAATTCTGATAGCAGTTTTAATTTTAAAAATTATAAAAATAGCTTAAAGGGTTTTTATGAAACCCTAACAGCTTGAGGATTATATTTTACAGATGATTGTATTGAAAATTTAAGTATTTTATCAAGAATGGATGAGTATATTAAAAAAGATGTTTATTTAATGAAAAGATATAAAGATATTTTTTTATATCTTTGACTTTATACTCATGTTAAAAACTCTTGTGATTTAACTACATATAAAAATAATGCAAGTGAAATAAAGTCATTCTTTCCAAAGGTAACAGGAAATGCTTTAGCTCCTTTAAATTATGAATATATCTTTGATCAAGGAGAATATCCTGATGAAGCTGAAATAAGAAAAAATATTATTAATGACTTTAAAGCATGATCGCTTGAGGCATATGATAATGTAATTAATAATCAAATTAAAAAGTATTATAAGAGTGCAGATTTTTTAGAAAATCTTAATTTTGAAGAATATTTTAACTTAGTAGATTTACTAAAAAATATGTTTTTAAAAAGAAACTTTTATTCTCTTGGTGACATTCAAGCAAATATGGCGCAGGAAAGTTCAGATGCTGGTTCTATAAATTACTCAGATGAACAAATAGAATTAACAAGCAATTATTTAGTATTTAATAAAAATTCAGGAGAGTTTAATAATAAAAATATCGATGAATATTATAGTTTAATTTATAAGAAACCAATACTTTCTTTTTTAAATCAAAATAAAGCTAAAATTTTGATAAGTTATCCAGAGTTTTTATGAATGGCAAAGCATATGCAAAAGAGATATCATTTCTTTGATAGCAATATTTCAAACAAGCTTTTTTTGATGTTAAAAAAAGATTATTCTTTGATACTAAATCAACAATTAAAGAAAATTGAAAGAAGATTTAATAATATTAAAGTTTTTAATGCAAATGAACTTTTGATTTTTAAACCAAGTGATGATAAAGAACAAAATAATAACATTGCTAACAGTATTATTTATGACCCTTGATTAAACAAAATATTTGTTATATTAGTAAATTTCTTTCCTCCAGAAAATATTGATTGATTAAATGAAAAAAGAACAATTGATACTTTATCTGAAAATTCAAATTATGTTGCAAATATTTTTTCAGAACCTTTAAATTTCGTTTTAAAGGAATTGAAGAAAATAAAGAAACAATTAAAAAAATTGGAACTTAAATTTAGTGATGAAAAAACTGTTGAAGTAGAGGGGATTTTATTTGTCAATGACATTTTAAATGCTATTCCTAAAGTTGAAGTAAATGGAGTGAATGTTTATGTCAGTTCAATTTCTGCAATGGAACATTTTACAAATAGTTATATTTATAAAAAGTAACTTATTTTTAACACTAACAATGTGATTATTTTTGTTCAATGTTGTAAAATAAGTTTGGAGGATATAATATTATGAAATTACCTTATATTGGAAGTGACTTGGATGGAACTGTTGTTCAAAATAGTGACTTTAAAATATTGCAAAGCACAGCTAAAAACATCAATGAATACCAAAGCTTATCAAATAATAAGCTTTTTGTAGTAACTGGAAGATCTTTACAAAATATAAAATATTATATCAAGCAATTAAATATTAAACTGCCAGTTATTTGTTCTAATGGGGCTGTAATTGTAGATCCAATAACTTGAGAAGTTTATTATGAACAAGTTATGGAAAAAGAAATTATAATTGATTTATTAAAATATGCTATGGAAAATGATTTAGATGTATCTTTATATACACCAACTAGTGTTTGTTCATTATCAATTGCAGAAAGAATAAAAACCTATAAAAAGCTTTATGGTCATTATCCAAAAGATTGCCAACCTGACTTTATTTTATATGAAGATTATAATCAACTACTTGAAGATATTAACAATGATGTTCATAAAATTATTAGAGTAATGTATTCACTTGATTATGAAAAAGAAACACAAGTTGCTAATAAACTAAAAGAGTACTTAGAGTCAAAAAATTTGTATTATCCAACAACTATTATTCAATCAAGAATTTTAATTGATGCAATGCCAAAGGGGATAAATAAAGCCACAGGTGTTAAAAAATGAGCTGAAATAATGAAAGTGGATCTAAAAGATATAATTGTTATTGGAGATAACAACAATGATTTAGAAATGATAAGTGAAATGCCCTTTGGAATTGCTATGGGAAATGCCCATGATGAAGTTAAAAAGAAGGCTTGAAAAGTAATTGATAGAATTGAAAATAATGGTGTGGGTAAATTTCTAAAGGAATTAATTAGTAAAGGATAATAAGATGAAAAGAATTGCATTATTTGGGGGAAGTTTTGATCCAGTTCACAGTGATCACATAAATATAATCAAGAGCTGTAAAAAAAACTTAAACTTTGATGAAGTTTGAATAATGCCAGCTTATGTTAATCCTTTTAAAAAACTTTCAACTTCAAGTGTTACTCAAAGATTGGAAATGCTAAAAATAGCAACTCAAAATTTAAATTATGTAAAAATTGAAACTTATGAAATTTCAAAGCAAACTTCAAGTTTTACATATGATACAGTTAAATATTACAAAGCAAAATTTCCTAAAATGAAGTTTTCCTTTGTAATGGGCTCAGATCAATTAGATGACTTTGAAAAATGAGATAACTTTAAACAATTAATTGAAGAAATAGACTTTAAAGTCTTTTTACGAACAAAAGACTTTAATCAAATTATTGTTAAGAAGTATAATTTGGAAACTTTTGAATTTGAAAATAATTATCTAAGTTCAACAAAAATTAGAAATCTTGTTGATCTAAATTTACAAATTAAAGAAGTTAATGATTATGTTAACAATAATTTAATGTATTTATATGAAAGAGTTGAAAGTAAAATGGATGAAAAGAGGTATTTTCATTCACTTAATGTAGGTCAAATGGCTATGGAATTAGCACGCTTGAACAATTATGACTTAAATAAAGCTTTGATTGCTGGAACGCTTCACGATATAGCAAAAAGGTGAAGTAAAGATGAGATGAAAGCCTCTCTTTTAAAGTATAATAAGGCCTTATTAGAAGAACCAGAACCAACATGACATTCGTTTGTCGGAGCTTATCACTTAAAAAATGATTGGTTATTTAAAGATCAAGAAATTATTCAAGCAGTCTACAATCATACTGTAGGTTCAAAAGATATGACTATGCTTGATATAATAGTTTTTTGTGCAGATAAGATTTCATCAGAAAGAGATTATCCTGGAGTTGATAATTTGAGAGCCTTAGTAAAATCTGATTTATTAACTGGTTTTAAGCAATTGCTTAAAAACCAATATGAAGTAGCTATTAAGAAACACTCTAAAGATTCAATTGGAAGAAATTTAATTGAAGCTTATAATTTTTGAGTTAGGGAGAATAAATAATGAAAACCTATGCTATTTTGTTTGCAATGAAAGAAGAAGCTAAAAGTTTAATTGAACAACTTTCACCAAAATTAGTAAAAGATGAGCACTTTGAAATTTATCAAAAAGATAATATTTACATTGCAATATCTAAAATTGGATTAATTAATGCAGCAAGTTGCTTTACTTATATTAATCAAAAATTTACAATTGATTACTTTATTAATGCAGGTTTAGTAGGTACATTTTCTAAAAAATTAAAGTCTTTAGAGCCAATTGTAGTAAAAAAAGCATATTTAGGTAATGCTGATGCTAGGGGATTTGGCTATAAATTAGGTCAAATTCCAGGAATGGAGCAATATTACTGTTCAAGTGAAGAGCTTTTAAATTTATTTGAAGCTTTTCAACAAGTAGATATTTGTTCAAGTGATGTTTTTATTAACTCCCAAGAAAAAGTGGATGAAATCATTGCTCCAATTAGTGATTCTATAGCAATTTTTGATATGGAATGCTTTGGTTTTTATCAAGCAGCATATTTATTTAAAAAGCCAATAATTGCTTTAAAATTAGTAAGTGATCATATTGATAATGGTAGCAATGAGTTACAATTTAAAGATATTTTACAAAAAGGTAGTTTAAAGCTTAGTCAATTACTTTTAAATATTATAAAGAAATAAATATTATTGTAGATATAGATTATAATTTATTTGGAAGGAAGTGAGTAGTCATGGAATGTACAAAAGATTGCAAAGATTGTAATTGTAAATGTGAATTTGATGATAACTGTGCTAACTGTCAAATGTGTTCAACTGACACAAATCACGGTTAGTCAAAAAGACTAAAAAGACCTAAATATTTTTAGGTCTTTTTAATTCTTTAGTTACTATTGTTTAAATTTTTTACGCCTCATTCAGAAAGTGAATCTAATATTGGTTTTAAACTTAAACCTAAATCAGTTAAAGAATAGGTAACTTTTACTGGAGTAGTTTCTTCAACTTCACGACTAACTATTTGCATTTTTTCCAAATGTTTTAAAGTTTCAGTTAAAACTTTAGTAGTTACACCATTAATGTTTCTCTTTAATTCATTAAATCTTTTTTCAGTTGTTAATAGTTCTCTAATAATAAAAATAGTTCACTTATTTTTTAGAATAGATAAACTAAATTCAACAGGACATACTTGCATTTTTAATTATTCCTTTTTAAAGTAAGTTACTTTAAAGTGCCTACTTACATTGTTATTTAATAATAGTTATTATAACAAATAAGGGAGGTGAAAAAAATGGCATTAGACTTAAATAACTTAGTTGAAATTACTAAAGGTGATTTTGGTGAAATTGATAATCAATTGAAACAAGGAAAAACAGTTTTAGCAGCTTTACAAAAAGGTGAATTATTAACACAAGCATTAAATAAAGGTGAAATGAAAGATGGATTTGCAAAAATACAGTTCAAAGAAACAAAAGATAATTGTGGAACTTGTGGTTGTCAAAAACCTGCAGATACTTTAGTTTATCTTTGAAGATAATTATGAAACTTTAAATAAGCAATTACTTATGGACAGTAGTTTTGTATAAATAAACCAGAATATAACTTGTAGTGTAACCTTTTTTCGGACACATTTTAAAAATACTTTATATATTGATATAAAATATTTGTGAACGAAGAGAGGTTTTATTTTGACTAAGTATTCAATCAATCAAAAAATTGAATTAGTATTAAATTTTTACAAATCTAATTTGTTATTAGCACAGTATTCAAAAGCAGTAGGAATTGATAAATCAAGATTGAAAAACTGAATAAAAATTTATGACGAAAATGGAAGAAGTGGATTTAAAAAATCCTTTAAAGCCAATAATGAGGAGATTATAAATTTAAAAAGAGAGCTTAAAAAATCAAAAAGAGAGAGTGAAGACTTAAAATTAAGAGATGAAATGTTTAAAGAATTAAGAGAAATGATTGATAGAAAGAAGTAAATAAGTGAGAGTTAAATACATTTAAATCAAAAGTAGTTTATAACTTTACAATTAAATACCCAAATATTGCAATTAGAAGACTTTGTAGAATAATTGATTTAGCAAAAAGTACTTACTATGATTGATTATCAAAAGGTAAACCAAAAATTAAGGCAATTAATTGAGGTTTGGTTTTGAGAATTAATGATGTTTATAAAAATGAAGTTAAAATCTATGGTTCTAGAAGATTAATGAAGTATTTAGATCTAAATTGTAGTCATAAAAAAGTTTTGCGAATAATGAAGTTTTTAAAGTTAAAACCTAATAACTATAAAATACAAAAGAATAAATCAGTTACTCCAGAAAAAAATGGTAAGTATCCTAGATTATTTAAATATCAAACAGATTTGAAAAATTATGGAGATATTTTCTCTGTTGATATTACCGAGAAAATAATAGCAGGATGCAAACTATACACTTGCGCCTTTTATCATGTAAACACTAAAAAAGTTTATGGTTTGGTAACTAAAAATATTAAAGGTATGAAATTAGTATTAGAGTCATTTTTTAATATGGTTAATGAATTTGGAACATTTAAACCAAACTCAATTATTCACTCTGATAATGGCTCAGAATTTAAATCTTATCAATATCGCTTAGCTACAATGTGATTTGATTTTGGCTTAAGTATGTCTAGAATTGGTAGATCAACGGACAATGGATATATTGAAGGTTTTTGAAGTACTCTTAAAAGAGAAGCAATCAAGGAAGGTTATAAATACAATGTTGTAAATGAATATATTTATAATTTGAAAATGTATCAATATTTTTATAATAATAATAGAGTTAGTTATAAAATATAGGTGTCCGAAAAAAAGGAACAGTACAACCAGAATATAACTCATTAGAAAAGTTAAATTATGGTTTATTTTTTATTAAAATGTCTTAAAATAATAGAGAAAGGAATGATAAAAGGATGAAGTGATGAATTAGTGACTTGGATGGAACTCTTACATTAAAAGAAAATAATCATAAGATTTCTCTTGAAGATGAGAAATTTGTTAAGCAATGAACAAAATCGAATAAATTTGTAATTGCTACAGGTAGGGGTTTTTTAGAGTTGGATGAAATAATCAAAGAAAAGGGCTTTGATGTAGAATATCGAATAACTAATAATGGAGCTGCAATGTTTAAAAATAGTGAGTCTATTTATGAACTGTCAATTCCAATGAAAGAAAGAAAACAAATATTAGAAAATCTTAAAAAACTGCATAAGTTTTGTGGCATTAAAATATCAGATACAAAAAATACTAATATAATATCTGGAATTGACGAAGTAATTCCAAGATATAAAGAAACATTAGTACTTCCACATTGATTTAATGTAGAAGATCGATTTCAAGATTTTATGGAAGAAATTTTACAAAATGAAAAATCAAATAATATTTCATTATATGCACATGTTCCAGATTTTGATTTAATAACTGACTTATTTAAAAATGTAGAAGGTATTAAAATAGTTAAAACAGCGCCATTTGTATTAGAAATAATGCATGAAAATGTTTGTAAGCATTTAGGGATCAAATACTTACAAGATAAGTATAAAATTGACAGTAATGATATTGTTGTAAGTGGTGATGGTGACAATGATTTTGAAATGCTAAAGAGTTTTGAAAACTCATTTGTAATAAAATCAGCTACACCATTAGCGTTAAGTGCTGGTAAAACTAAAATTAGCTCAGTTAGTGAAATTGGTAAATATATTAAATAGATTAAATAAATGTGAATCTAGTTTAATTTATTTTGTAAACAAAAATGGTTTTCATTTTGTTTAAATGCTTAACAAAATAAATTTTATCCTCTAGAAGATTATTGAAATATTTATATTTGAATTGTAGTAATAAAAAAACTCTGAAATTAATAAAATTTTTAAGTTTAAAACCAATTAATTATAAATACTAAAAGTAAAAAATTAATCCACAAGAAAAGGAAATAAGTATTTTTAAAAATATAATAGATTTAATTTTAAAAAAGAGAGGGGGAGTAATAAATGGAAACAACTTTTAGAAATATTAAATTAATAAATATCGAAGAAGATATAAAATTATATAATTTATTGTTTGAGAAAACAAGTAGGAATAGGTCTTTCTCATTTAGACAACTTTCAAATGAAGAGATCATTTTTCCTTCATCTAATCTGGGTTTTGAAATTATATATAATAAAAATGGATATTGTAAAAGAGTTGAATATAAAATAACAAAAATGAATTGAGAAAATGAAGAAGATTTAAAGGCTTTTTTTGAGGATATTAAAGACATTTTGGAAAAATCTGTTCAAAATGTTCCAAAATTGGCAACTAGATTTGGTCGAGAGACAATACAAATTAAGGATTTACATTTTTATCAATGTGCAAATGAGCATCATATTGCAAGTGTCAATTCGCTTCTTTATTTTAATTTTTTAGAGAAAATAAAAAATAAAAAGGAATATTGCATACTAGATTTTGGGATTGATATTTTTATTCGATTAGCTGATACACAACATTTACCTAATGGAAATAAAAGAAATGCAGTTTTATTTTTAATTTCTTTTTTGCAAACAAGAAATATTTATCTTCTTTTTTCTTGAAATATTAACAAAGAATATTTAGATTCATGAGAGGAAATTGTTACAATTGCTGCAACACATTATTATCAGAAAAAAATTATAGATGAATTTGGGGAATTAATAGACTTTGAGCCAATTGGAGAAAAAATAGATTATGAAGAACTACACAGCTATATAAAAAAACATATATTATCTATTGCATATATAAAAATTTAGTATATATTTTTATATATAAGAGGGGGGAAGTTAGTAAATGATAGATGAAAAAGATTTAAAATTTGCAAAGTATGAGTTTGATAAAAATGAAAACTTAGAGTGTGTTGAAGAGGTTGCTAATAACCCAAAACTAAAATCAGTATTTGAGAATTTAAGTACTAGATAAATTAGGTTTTTATTTACTTTTTGGTAATTATTATTAAATACTAAATTATTAAGTTTCTAAATACAAGAACTAGTTAATGGCTCTTGTATTTTTATTTTTAAAAAGTATCCATATTAACACTTTTATGTGATAAAAATTGTTTTTTTAAATTATTTTTTAAAAAGATATTACATTATTCAAAGCTAAGAACACATTTAATTTTAAACATTGTGTAAGTATAATTTCCAATGGACAGGAAATATACTATAAATTGTCTAAATAGATTTTAATATTAACTTATTTAATTGTTCCTTTTTAGTTTTTCTGTTTTTTAAACTAGTCTTTATATCACCTTTTAATTATAAATATTACTTTTAATTAAATAATTTTAAAATATAATTAAAGAGATAAGAGGTACAAAATGGCAAATAACTATAAACAAATTAGTAGTTTAATATATGACTTTACCAAACCTCCAGGAACAAGCATTGATGGAGATTTAGAATTTTATAAGTCTCAACTTTTACCAATTCAGGGAAAGGTATTAGAAGCAGGAGTAGGTAATGGCAGATTATTTATTCCGCTTTTAAAATATAAAGTTGATATTGTTGGTATTGATAAGTCACAAGAAATGATCAATATTTGTCAAAAAAATTTAGAAAAAGAAAATTTAATAGGTGACTTAATCTGGAAAGATTTAGAAGAATATAAAGAACTTGAAACTTATGACTATATTATAGTTCCTAATGCAACTTTCAATTTACTTGAAACAAGAATTAAAGCTAAAAAAGTTTTAAAGAACTTTTATGACTCTTTAAAACACCAAGGGACAATTATTATTGACTTAATCCTGCCAATTGAGTTTAAAGCGGGAAGTAATCATGAATATAGTCACTATATTGATGATCAAACAATAGTTGTAAAAAATTTAAGTAAGGAAATTAATTGAATTGAACAATATAGCATTAATCAAATTGATTATTATATTAATGAGCAATTACAAGAAAGCCAAGAATTCAAATTATCTTGATATGGATGTGAAGAATTTTGTAATATATTAGCAAATATTGGTTTTAATGATGGAGTTTTTATTATAAACTATGGTAATAAAAGAAACTTAAATGTTAAAACAATAACATTTATTTTTAAAAAAGTTTAAAGAAAGAAAAAGGTAAGTAAGTATGAAGTTAGCAGTAGATATTGGTGGAACATCGATTAGGTTTGCTTTAATTGAAAATAATCAAATAATAAAAAAAGAAGTTATTGATACAGATGGCAATAACATGAAAAAAAACTTAGATGAGATTAAAGCAACAGTTGATAGTTGAAATGAACCAATTGATTTTATTGGTATTTGTTGCCCTGGACCTTTAAACTTAAAAAGAGGAACAATTTTAGTTACTTATAATTTACCTGATTGAAATAATAAATGTATTCTACAAGAATTTAAAGAATTATTTGAAATTGAAAATGTCAAAATAAACAATGATGGTAATGTAGCTGCTTTAGGTCAATTTAGCATAAGAAAGAATTTGCACTCACTTTTATACTTTACAATTTCAACTGGAATAGGTGCTGGTTTTATTAACCAAGGAGAAATATTTGAAGGTTTTAGTGGTGCTGCTTTAGAGATAGCCAATGCTTTACCAATATATAATAGTGAAAATTCAAATAGAAGTGGAATTGAATTTTTAGCAAGTGGTAAAAATATTTGCTTACAGTTAGCTAAATTAGGAGTAGAAGTTAATTCCTCAAAACAGGCTTTTGACTTATACAAAAAAGGTAATAATCAAATTGTCAATGAATTTTTTTCAATGATTGAAGAAAAATTAATAAGTTTAATATCTACTGCTATTTACTTTTTTAATCCAGAAATAATAGTATTTGGAGGAAGCGTGGCAATGTTTAATCAGGACTTTTTTGAATCAATATTTAAAAAAGTAATTGAGATTACAGCAGATATTGGCTATCAAACAAGATTTGAATTTGCTTTAGATTTAGATGATTCAACTCTATTAGGATGTTGTCAAATGTAGACAAATTAAGTTTTTTTAATTATAAACTCTTTAAGTAATTTAAGGAGAAAACATATAATATTTTTAGGAACAATTTTAATTTTAGCTTGGATATTAATTTTTACAATTATTGTTTGTAAAAGAGTAAAAAGTAGAAATATTTGAGAACTTTTATTAGCAACTATTGGTTTAGGATTTTTTTAGGATTTGTAATTGCATATTGTCATTATGAAATTTGAAAAATTACAAAAAATAAGCAAGATTGATTAAACAATTTAGCTATAAAAAGAGAAAACAATGAAAATGAACAAGAGATTTAAAAGTGTAGATTTATCTACACTTTTATTATAAATATCCATTTATTGATTATTAACAAAGACAAAGTCACTTGTTAATATGTAACGATATAATCGCTTATTACTCATAACTCATAAAAAAAGTATTGTAGTGTAACCTTTTTTCGGACACATTTTAAAAATACTTTATATATTGATATAAAATATTTGTGAACGAAGAGAGGTTTTATTTTGACTAAGTATTCAATAAATCAAAAAATTGAATTAGTATTAAATTTTTATAAATCCAATTTATTATTAACGCAGTATTCAAAAGCAGTAGGAATTGATAAATCAAGATTAAAAAACTGAATAAAAATTTATGATGAAAATGGAAGAAATGGATTTAAAAAGTCCTTTAAAGCCAATAATGAGGAGATTATAAATTTAAAAAAAGAGCTTAAAAAATCAAAAAGAGAGAGTGAAGATTTAAAATTAAGAGATGAAATGTTTAAAGAATTAAGAGAAATGATTGATAGAAAGAAGTAAATAAGTGAGAGTTAAACACATTTAAATCAAAAGTAGTTTATAACTTTACAATTAAATACCCAAATATTGCAATTAGAAGACTTTGCAGACTAATTGATCTAGCAAAAAGTACTTACTATGATTGAATATCAAAAGGTAAACCAAAAATTAAGGCTATTAATTGAGATTTAGTTTTGAGAATTAATGATGTTTATAAAAATGAAGTTAAAATCTATGGATCTAGAAGATTATTGAAGTATTTAGATTTAAATTGTAGTCATAAAAAAATTCTGAGAATAATGAAGTTTCTAAAGTTAAAACCTAATAACTATAAAATAAAAAAGAATAAATCAGTTACTCCAGAAAAAATTGGTAAGTATCCTAGATTATTCAAATATCAAACAGATTTGAAAAATTATGGAGATATTTTCTCTGTAGATATTACAGAGAAAATAATAGCAGGATGCAAACTATATACTTGTGCTTTTTATCATGTAAACACTAAAAAAGTTTATGGTTTGGTAACTAAAAATATTAAAGGTATGAAATTAGTATTAGAGTCATTTTTTAATATGGTTAATGAGTTTGGAACTTTTAAACCAAACTCAATTATTCACTCTGATAATGGCTCAGAATTTAAATCTTATCAATATCGCTTAGCTACAATGTGATTTGGTTTTGGCTTAAGTATGTCTAGAATTGGTAGATCAACGGACAATGGATATATTGAAGGTTTTTGAAGTACTCTTAAAAGAGAAGCAATTAAGGAAGGATATAAATACAATGTTGTAAATGAATATATTTATAATTTGAAAATGTATCAATATTTTTATAATAATAATAGAGTTAGTTATAAAATATAGGTGTCCGAAAAAAAGGAACAGTACATCATAAAAAAAGTATATTAAAATTACTAGAATAATATAGAAATTTACTTTAGAATAATTATAAAGGAAATTAGGATAAAAAATGGGTTCAAAATATAATAAAAGAAATGCTAAGAAAAGATTTTACACAGAGTCATTTACAGAAAAGGAACAATCTATTATTGCTTTATCAGTGGATGTTAGGAATTCAACACAAATGAAATCACAAATTGGTAATGAAAAGACAATTGAAGTTATTAAACCTTTTATTGAAGAATGTTTTATTTTATTGAAGAACAGAGGATGTTTTTACAATTATATATATGCAGGAGATGGCATTATTGCTATTTGCAATGTCAACAATAATAATGAAAACTTTACTAATGTTTATCATTGTGCAATAGATATAAATAGTTACATAAAGAACTTTAAAACCTGAGTCAATGAAATGTATAATTATGGATTTAATGCAGGTATTGGGATTGCATGAGATGCTGAAACATATATTGAAAAAATTAAAAATATGCCAGGGAAGATTAATAATGTTTTATATGTAGGAAATTCTATTTCAAAAGCTTCAAAATTATCAGGGATAACTCCTAAGAAAGTATCAAATGTAACTTATAATATCGCAGTTACTAGAAATTTTTATTCAAAGTTAATTGACGATGATAAAAAAGATTTTAAATATAAATCAAAGAAATTCAATTTTACAAATATTAGTTGAAAGGAGTAGGTTATGAATAATATTAAAATAGTAGAAAAAGAATTATTTTTTTTAAAAGAAGAACAAAAGTATTTGGAAAATAAGTTAAATATTTTGGGTGCATCAATTTCAGCAACTAATTCATTAATTTTTCTTGGAATAACTAATTTTAAAGAGTTAAACTTTTTAAATTTTGTAGGAGTTATTTTGACATTATTATTCCCAATAGGGTGTTTTTTATTTGGATTACTTCCATCAAAAACATTTTTTATAAAAAAATTTCAATATGAAGAAGATAAAAAGTACAATTTTTTTTCAAGAGAAAAGGAATATTGAAATCAAGATAATATCATTGCTCAAATGAATTATCAAATTGACATCTGTTTAAAAGTAATTCAAAGAAAAAATAAATGAGTTTGTTACACTATAATTACCGAGTTTTGTGGTGTAATTTTATCTTTATTATTTCTATTTCTAATTTAAAATTTATAATGATAAAAAATATGATTAATTAATTTTTAATTTCTGCATACAAAATGGAATAATCTTAAAAATTAATAAATAAAAATAATCTTAAATATAACTTCCTGACTATATTTTTTAAGTAAAAACATTAAAAGCAAAAATTATTTAGGAAGAAATTTAAAATAGATTTATGAGATTGGAAATTAAAGAATCCTAAAATAAAGTCTTAAAAAAAAATTAATTCAAAAAAACTAAAAACTTAATATATAAAAAAATATTGGTTATTTCAAACTAAAAGATAAATTAGTTATTATTTTATTATGTAAAATATTTAATATAATTGGAGGATTATATTATTTGTGAATTAAAAATAATAAATTAATAGTTGTTAGATATTAATAAGTAAAAAAATACCATAATTTAGTTTTTACTACAACAGAATGGGTTTAATGATATATGAATATAAGATATACAAATTTATGATTGAATTAAAATATGATTAATTAATTTTATAAAAAAATAAAAAAAATTAGTAATGAATGGGAATAAAGATTATTTAAGCCTACTTAAAAGACTATAAAAAAATTACTTACAGAAAATTCAAAAACTGATGTCAAATATTTTCACTTAAATATTTTATTTGAGTCTTTAAATCTATTTAAACAGACTATTAAGGTTTTAATCCAAAATAAATAGATTACTTTTCTTTACATAGCCTAAGTAATCTATTAGTTAATGTAACATAAAAAAAAAAAAAAAACTTATAAATTAAAATTGAAAGTTCCAAATATTTAAAATAGATTAGTTTAATAGTATTAAAATAGAAATTTATAAGTATATTGCTTATTAGATATACTTAAGATTATCATTAAAAAATAATATAAAAATTTTTCAGACATTTATAAACTAGAGAAGTTAAAAGCTGACAAATAATAATTTTTTAGAAAGTTCTATTAAATTTTATTTTAGAATGAAAAGTTCTTCAAAGATTGCCTCCAGGATATTTACTGCGATAGAATTTCCAGCTAATCCCCTTATTTTTTCATTTGAGATATCAGCTCTTTTCATTTTATTAAAATCACTTTTATCAAAGCCCATAAGTAATACATTTTCTCTTGGTCCTAATTGCTTTACAATAAATTTATTATTTTCTTTAATTAGAACTCTTTGTCTTGAATTTTCCCCTGAGAAAGTAATTGTGGATATTGTTTTTCTTTCTATTCCAGTAACAATGTTGGCTTGATTAAATGTAGGATAAACTCCAAGGTTTTTAAATTTAATGCTTAAAGGATTTTCTAATTTTTCTAATTTAATCTTATTTTTTATTGACTTAATATAAATTTCATTTCTATTTGATACTTTCATTTCATCTACTTTTAAATAATCCTTAAATTTTTTAATTAATATTTTTGTTTTCGGGAATATATCAAAATTAGAATCTTCTAATTTTGATATTAAAAAATATCTTTTTCTATCTTGTGGAAGACCAAAATCACTTGCACTTAAAATAAAATCCTTAGAAGTATAACCCATTTTTTTTAATATTATTTTAAACTCTTCAAGATTTTTAATATGTTTAGAATTTTTTATAGCTGTAACATTTTCCATTAATAAGTATTTTGGTAAATTTTTAAATGAGTTTAATTCACTTAAAATTCTTTCAATATGTCAAAGTAATCCTGATCTTGTATTTGAATTTCTTTCCATTCCTAAACCTTTTCCTGCGATTGAAAGATCTTGACAGGGAAAAGAGTATGTTAAAAGATCAATTTTTCTCTTTAATTTTTCTCCATTTATAGTTGTAATATCAACTAAATTATTATTAATTTTAACAGAGGCATAAATTTTTCTTAATTTTTCTTCTTTAAATTTTAATATATCCTTTATTGGATCCTTTGAGTTAGATGAAAAGTTTTTTGTTTTTAAAAAATCTTTAATTATATTTATATTCTCATTATAATATTCCAAATATTTTTTTGACTTTTGGTTATTATGAATAGCAGAATATGCAATTATTGCTTCAATATATCATTCACTAAGATAAGCAACTTCAAAATCAAAATCTTTATATTTTTTTTTCAAATTATTTAATGCCTTTGATTGAGAACCTATTCCAGCGAATGTTTCAAATATATTTATTTTCATATTATATACAATTAGCTCCTGTATCTAAATAATGCTTATAATTTTCTTCTAAAAATTTGTAAGCACCAATAGATTTTAACAAATTAATATCTAAATTATAAAGTTTTTCATCTTTTATTAAGTTTGGTTTTATTATTATAACCTCACCCTTTAAATTATATGTAATAATATTTTTGTCAAATAGAGTATGTGAAGTTGGGTCAATTAATATACAGTTTTTTGGATCAACAGCATCATAGTATCTTTTAAGTTTAAAAAGCCTATTAAAAGATACTATGTGAGCTTTTTCAGTACTATTAAAATTAACATCTTTAAAATAACATTCTCTATGAACACTCTTACTTATAAATCCATTTACTTGAGAAGAATAAATAAGTCTCAATTTTCTTTTTAATTCATCTAAGCTGATTATATTATTATCATGTCTATTAATAAGTATATCAACAGCTTCCTTATCGAAAGCCTCTAACTTGAAATTTGAATTCTCTATTTCTTCACTAAATTCATCGGTCATGAAATAGTTATAGTCTATTATAAATTTTCTTTTGTTATTTTTATATTTTTCAAAATATTCTTCCAATGTAATTTCTTTGTTATTTAATGATTTAGAAAAATTGTCTTCAAATGCTAATTTTAAAAGACTTTTATTTTTTTCAAAAACATCATTAAAAAAATTTGTAAATCTATATAAATTGAATGTATAATTTATATCTTTGGAGAATATAAGTATAGGGGAGTTTTTTATATTTTTCTTAGATCCACTTGAATTGCTACCAGTAATAAAACTTTCAGTAGTTAAAACTGTATTAAAATTTTCTATAATATATTTATTAATTGCATTTATTTTTCCACTTTTTATTTTTTGAGTTTGCTTATCTTTATTGCTTCAATCAAAAAAAATATTTCTTGGCTCTCTATGATTTTTTCTTTTTCAATATTTTTTTTCTGTCAATTCAAATGAATTTAATCTGTATTCAAATCCATCATCAATAGTTGCAAATTGATGAAAAACTGAACCATCCTCTTTATTTACAAAATAGTAAGCATTACCAGAAAAGCAGTATTTAGAGTTAGAACCTATACCAATTTTTTTCTTTGATGCATATGGAAATTTTAGTATATAATACATTTTTTTCTCCTTTTTTACTATTATAATAAAAAAA
This sequence comes from Spiroplasma endosymbiont of Cantharis lateralis, assembly GCF_964030855.1. Lineage (NCBI taxonomy): Bacteria > Bacillati > Mycoplasmatota > Mollicutes > Entomoplasmatales > Spiroplasmataceae > Spiroplasma > Spiroplasma endosymbiont of Cantharis lateralis. The sequence goes on along the minus strand of NZ_CAXIQF010000005.1, from coordinate 16,771 downwards.
TAAAAAAAATATAGTGCTATAATTAAATAGTTATAAGGGGAAATATTAATGGAAATTAAAAAAATGTCTGCAACTCAGTTATTACTATCAAATTTGCAGTTTGTAATACCCACTTTTCAAAGACAATATAGATGAGGTTTAACTCAACTTGAGCAATTTATGGAATCTTTAGAAATTATTCAGAACAAGGGTGTAGAAGAATATTTTATTGGAAGTATTATTGTTTCTGAACGACCAAGTAAATTAATTGTTTTAGATGGTCAACAAAGACTTACTACAATGTTTATATATACAGTAGCTTTCTCAAATTTTTATAAGAATCATAATAGTTTATTATGAGCTGAAAATAATCTAGCTGATTTTGATAATAAAATAAGATTTATTAATAATAAGATTAAATTAGAATCATTAGATGATGATAAAATCTTTTTATTTCAGTTATTTAATAATGAAATAAATGAATTGGCTGATAATAAAATTGCAAAAGCGTATAATTTTTTCTTAAATTATTTTCAAAAAAATATTAGCTTTATTGAGAGTCTTAATTTTCTCAATCTTTTTAATAAATTGTCTATAGCATTCATAAAAATCTCTGATCCAAAGATGGAGCAATTAACTTTTGAATCAATTAATTCAACTGGAAAACCTTTGTCTTTAACTGATTTAGTTAGAAATTTTATATTAATGGGATATGAAGATCCAATTGTTCAACATTCAATAAAGACTAAAAAGTGAGATATTTGATCTAGATCATTAGGCGAAAAAATGGATGATTTTTTAATTAAACTAGTAACAATATGATCTGGTAAACAACCTTCAGTAAATCTACAAAAAGATGGCGAGAAAATGCAAAATAATTATAGAGAAATTTATGATTTATTTAAAAAATACTCTTATGAGAATTTTAAAGATAATTATGATAATTTGATTATTGATATGGACTTATATGTAGTATCATATTTAATTATATTAAAGGGAAAATTTGAGGGCCTTCTTTCAAAAAAATTTGAAAGAGATACAATAAATTTAAAAGTATTTAACTCATTTAATATTACGGGATATTTGCAAATCTACTTAGTAAAAAAGATGTTAATGGAGTCGATTTCAAAAGAGGAACTTGAAGAATATACAAATTTGATAGCAAATTTTTATATAAGAAGAATTGCATTATTACCCTCATCGAAAACAAAAGATATTCAAAGAAAATTTCCATCAATTGTTAAAAAGTTAAGAGATAATGAAGAAGTTTATAGATCATGCATAAATTATAAAAGTATTTTAAAAAAAGAGTTATTTACTTCAAATAGTGAAAATCAAAATGCTGAAGTTAATTATGAAATTTTGAAACAAAATAAATTATATGATTTCTCTGATTTGAGTTTAAAAAAAGAATTGGTTTCAAAATATTATTTAGATAAAAAGACTTTTAATTATAATAATAATTTTGACAAACTTTATGAAGATTTTCTATTATTTAGATCTTCAACTAATGGTATTATTAAAAATAAAACTATATCAAGTTCTGAAAAAAAAGATTTGGGGCTAGTTGAACCAGAGCAAGTTACAAAAATTGAGAGAATGATTGGAAACTTTTTTGTATTTGATGAGAAACCTAAAAAGGGGCAAAAATATGAAAATAATATTCCTTTACTTACTTTAAATTATTTAAAAAATTCAATGAAATATGAGGATATTGTTAAAATTGATAAAAATTTATTTGAAAATAGATCAAATAAAATAATTAAACATTTTTTAGAACAATATCCATACCCTGAGGAGGAATAAAAATGGACAGAAGTGGTGGATTAAATTTAGCTGGACTTTTAAAGGCATTTACAACTGATAATTATTTTTTAATAACAACTATTGGAGAATTTATTGATAATTCAATCTCTGCATGTCAAATTGCAAATCTTAAAGAATTGAACTTTGAAATGATAGTTGATTATGAGGCAGAAAAAATATTTTTTATTGATAATGGCCCTGGAATTGATGCAAAAGATATTAAAAGTAAATGAATTTTGTTTAATAAATATGATCAACTTGATAATATAGGTTTTAATAGAAAACATGTTGGTTTTAAAAGGGGAGGATTTTGATTAGGGAAAAAAATAGAGTTATATACAAAAACACTATTATCTGAAAGTGGAACATATTTGGATATTGATGAAATTATATCAAAAGAAAATGATAGTTTTCCTATTGAAAAATGTATGGAAATTCAAGAAATTAATAATCAAAATTTGGAAATCTTTAGAAATTTAATTAGTAAAATTTCTAAAGATGGAACCGGTACAGTTTTTGCAATTTCAAAAAGTCATTTTGAATCTGCAAAGACTTTTAATGATAAAATTTTTCCATTAAAAAATTCATTTAAAATTGATGGTAAATATAAAGATAATAATATTTTGTTATTTCTTTACTTGAAATATTATAAATTTATTGAGGGAAATGAGAATTTAAAATTAAATATTGAAATAAGAACTACAGTTAAAGATCAAAAAATATTTATAACAAAAAAAGATTTAAAACTAGGGGATTATATATTTAATAATGAAGATTTTTTAAAACAGTTTGAAAATTTTGATTTTAATGCATTGGAAAAAAAATACTCAGACTTCTATGGGACAAATGTTCAAGAGGAGTATTTAGATACGTTTGGAATAAATATTGAAAAAATTATAGGAGATCTTAAAAAGGGTATTGCATCTTGAAAATTTAAAATGCCATATCACTCTATGAGAGGTGAAAGTAAGACTGAATTGTTAGATGTAAGTTTTTCATTTCTAAATAATAAATATATAGAGGAATTTTCTGTACAAGATATTTTTTCTGGAATTGTATTGATGCAAGATGGAAGAGCAATAAATATGGGAAATTATAATAAGAAAAATCCAAGCACAAGTGTTTTCTCAAGAATTAATCAAAAAGTACTTGGCTTCAATAGAAGTGGAGATTATGTAACTGTTGATAAATATTGAACAGCTGAAATTAATTTAGATACAGATAATGAAATTCTATTAAGGGAATTTCAACCTATTGATGATAAAAGCAAGTTTGCTAATTCAGAAGTTATTCAAGACATTACAAAATCATTCTCTGAGTTTATTTCAAGCAAATTATTATTAAATCAAATTGGTAATGAAATAGTTGATCACCAAAGATCAGAAAGTAATAGAGTATCTTCATCAAACTCTAAAAAAATTTCAAAAATAGACTCTATAATCATTAATAGTGAAAAAGAAATTGTTTCAAACAATATAGAAAAATTTATAAAAAAAGGTGAAGTTAAAATAGGTATTTCTGAAAAGTCATCAAAAGATAAAAAATATTTTACTTTAATTAATAAGGCATTAAAATTTAGATTTGAATTTACAAATAAACAGAAAAACATGATTGATTTTAAGTATAGTTTTGATAGTGTTATAGGAGAAAACTCATTGTTAATAACTTATAATTTTGACTGCCAGTTTTTTAATAAATCAAAAAACTTGGAAGAAATTTATTATAAAACTGCTTTTATGCTAAGTATACAAATTGCTGAAGAATTATACTCAAATCTTCAAAGTTTTGAAACTAACTCTCTAGCAGAGCAAGAAACACAAAATTTTATAAATAAACTTTTAGTATTTAAGGAATATACGTATGAATAAGGTTTGGGAAATTGATTTAAATTTTTTTAAAAAAGAATTAAAAAATAACAGTACACAATTGCCAAAATATATTAAAAGTGATTTAGTAAATGGAATAATTGAAAAATTAAAGGTAACTAATAATTTTTCTAACAATTATTTTGAAAATATTGTTGAAACTAATTTAAAAAGAATAGATAATGCCATAAATAATATAGTTAATAATAAAAAGGGACTGCTAATTTTTGGAAAAGTTCAATCTGGTAAAACTATTAACACAATCTTTACAACTGCAATGCTATTTGATAAGGGGTATGATATAGTTATTTTATTATGTGGAACAACTAATATTTTAAAAAGACAAAACTCTGATAGATTTGAAGAGTTTAAATTTCATTTTAATGATAATGGTTTTATCAAAATGAAGACATTATCAGATAAAAGTATAGTATCTTTTATTGATGATATTGGAAATAGGAAGTTTAAATCAAAACTATTTATACCAATATTAAAAGAAAAAACTAATTTGGAGAATTTAATTAATATAGTAAGTACGTCTGTTTTTATCAATAAATGCAAAATTGCTATAATTGATGATGAGTCAGATATAGCAAGTATTAATTATAATTTTATGGAAGGAGAACAAGAGGAAAGAAAAATTCCTGCTCTTATAAAAGACTTGCTAAATAAAGTTGATAACTCAAATTACATAGCTGTAACTGCAACTCCATACAATAACATTATTTTTAATAGACAAATAAATGATGAGGGAATTAAAATAGATTATATTTTAGGATTAGAAAATGATCTAAATTATCATGGTTTTAATTTTTTTCATCAGAATAAGAGTAGATATATAATTGAAGTGAAAAATAATGAGTTGAAAAAAAATATAAGCTTACTGATTGAAATTTTTAAAGAAAATTATAATTCATATATTAATAAAAAGAAAAATTTCTCTATTCTTATCAATACATCTGTTTCTACAACTGAACATTCAAAAACAAATAAGATTTTAAAAAAAGAACTTGAGATTTTGTCTAAAGAATTGGATTTATTAAGGGATAATTACTCAATAAATATTTATAATTCAAAAAGTGAAGATGAGATATGTTTTTCTAAAAAATTTAACTTTATAATTGGTGGCAATTTATTAAGTAGAGGTATAACATTTCCAAATCTAGTTTTAGAGCTAATTACAAATTTTAATGAAGAGGGATTTAATCCATCAACAATGATACAAAGGTGCAGATGATTTGGATATAGAGATAAAGTTAAAGAAATAATTAAAATATTAATGCCATCTGATTTATCTAAATTTTATAGTTGCATGAGAAATATTGAAAATATTTTTTTTAAAGCAATTGGCAATGGCATAGAAGTAGATAATTCATTTGTAGAGAAATTAGCAAGAGAATTTGAAGGAGAGGGTATTAAGTGAAATGCATAAACTCATTCCAGTAGAAAAATTTAAAAGTGAATATTTTGATGTTTGTGATATAGAAGTAGAAAAAACATTAAAGTATAGAATAATAAAATTTAAGGAGAAATATATAAATAGTCTTCAAGATACATATTTACCAAACTATGAATGAACTTTGACTATGAATAAGAACTTGGAGTATTTTAGTGACACCCCTTTTAAAGTAGATGGAGTAGAAGATAAAGTTGTTGAAGTTATAAAGTACAATGTAATTTCTAAAGAAAATGATAAGGAAGTACTTGAGGACTTTTATTCAACAGATGAATTTACAATAGATTTATTAAGGGCAATAGACATAATATTTGAAAATAAAAGAATGAATCTTGGATGAATCTTGGATTATTATATAAAAATGTTTGATGGAAAAGAATTAATTAAGGAATATTACTTTTTTAAATTTGGAGAAGTAATATTCCTATCAAAATTTAAGAACGACAAAGTTAAACTGAAGAAATTAATAGAAAACTTTAATAAAAAACTAGGGTTTGAATTTTATGATGATAATGGTGGAGCAAATTTTAAGATTAAGGTAAAAAATAATACAGATAGAAATTTTAAAATTAAGTATGACACTTTTTGTGAACATAAGGAAACAGATTTTTTAGTTTGTATTAATTTGATTACATCTAAAGATGGTTATTTATTAAGTAAATTTAGTGAAGAATTAATTCCTTTTCTTGAAAATAAGGATGATATTGAAAAAATAAAAGGTATTATAATTTATGCAAAATTTATGGAAAATAAATTATTAAATAGTTTACCTTCAGTTGATATTGAAAACTCTATAGTTGATTTTTTTAGTTCTAAGGATTTACCATTGATATCTTCAAACTCTAATAATATTTATAATTTAGTTTTTGAAATTGATGCTAATAAGCAATCCAATGTAGAATTAGAAAATTTAATATTTTAGATTTTCTAATTTTTTTAAAGGAGATATTGAAATTATGAATAAAATAAATTTTATTATTGATACAAATTTAATAAGTAATAAGGAAATAAGGTTTTTATTTTCAAAAGATTTAGAAGACACTTTATTAATTCCACAATTAGTAGATATTGAAATTAAGCATAAAGAAAAATTAAATGAGCTAAGCAAGTATTTTTTTAGAACAAAATACATGCAAGATAGTTATAATGATAAAATTGCTAAGAATATTTTTGATAAAATTTATAAAAGCAGTAATGCAAAAAAGTCAGAAATTAAATCAAAGGACTTACTTCTTGTTTTAGATATTTTTAAGCAGATAAATTTAAAATCTCATAATAATATCTTTGTAATATTAACAGCAGATAAAGCATTATATGGTTTTCTTGAGGGTATTTTTGAAAATAATCCTTTTGTTAATATTTATGAAATCAACTCTAATTTTTTTCAAGAAACTGATAAAAATGATCTATTGAATGAAATAGAAAAGCTTAGAAAATTAAAAATATTTTCAGATAATTTAGAAGTTAGTGCTTTCAAAGATGAAGATTTTCATTATTATGACAGTCCTTGTGAAATAGACTCTGAATGTGTTAGTTGTAATTATTATATGGAAAAAGAGCTATATGAATCACAAGGACAGTATGATTATAAGAATTTGGAATTATATATTAAAAAATATTTTGAGTTGAACAAACTTAATAATTATAAAATTGATGAAAATATAACTTATACTATTAATACTATATATAAATGAGTTTCTAACTTTCAAATGGTAGAAGGAATCAGTAATGAAAAAATATATAAATGTATTATTTATGTATTAACTAATTTGAAAATATTTATTGATAAGGAATTATTATGCAGTAAGAACTTTATAACAATTGTAAATGAAAGTGAAGATAATTATTGTGTTTTAGAAAATATGGATATTGAAGATTTCTATTTTAAAATAGTTTCCAGTAAGGATGAATTAATGGAAAATGGCATCCTAGAAAGTATTTTAGATGTAAATAATCACTATATTAAAAATAATTAAAATTAATAATAAATTATTTTAATGTAAGCAATTTTTTATAACAAGTAATTTTATCATAGAATAAAAGATACTCCTATTTGTTGTATGAATATAGTCCTCTATGTATAGAGTTATAATAAAAAAATTCTAATATAATTCTATATAGAAGAGGATTTTTTATATGGCAAATTTTAAAGGAAATAAATCTAATATGGTATCTTTGGAAACTAAAATAGAAGTTGCAAAGGACTGAGCAGTTAATCAACAAAGTTGAAAGAAATTAGCAAAAAAACATAATATTTCATATTCTGCTGCAAGAAAATGAACTTTAGGCTATGAGGAGTATGGAATTGAATATCTAAAGAAAATTTCTTCAAGAAAGGAACAAACCGCAGGAATTAAAAAAATTGATATAGAGTTAAAAAATAACACATTTAGAAAAGAGATTTTGGAACTTAAAAAGAAAATAAACTTTTGGAAATGGAGAATGAGATACTAAAAAAGTTCAATCAATTCCTGGAGGATTCAGAAAAAAACAACAATTAAAGTATAACTATATTGAGAAAAATAAATCTGATTGATCAATTATTTTTTTATGTAAAGCATTTAAAACAACACAATCAAGTTATTACAGATGAGTAAAAAAAGAAAAGCCCTCATTTAATTATAAGTTTGATGAGGTTTTAGTCGATTATATTTTAGAGATATTTAATTATTATAATCATATTTATGGTTATCCTAGAATCAATATAATTTTAAAGCGCTTTTATAATATCAATTTTTTAAATAAATTAGTTTATAAATATATGAAACTTTTGGGATTGAGATCAAATATTAGAATAAAGAGAAATATAAAACCAAAAGAAATTAAAGTTAGAAATTCTAAATACCCTAATATTGTTAATAGGCAATGAAATAGTTTTGATAAAGGTGAATTATTTGTAACGGATGTTACATATTTGCCTTATGGTTATAATAAGTTTGCATATTTGAGTATTATGAATGATGTTAATACTGGCTTTATAGTTGGATATGATATATCTATGAGAAATGATAATAAAATTTATTTTAGAACTTTGAAAATGGCTGAAGGCTATATGCTAAAAAATAAAAACTTAATAATTCACTCAGATAATGGCTTTCAATATACATCAATTTTTAGTCAGATGTATTGTAAGATAAATAAAATCTCTATATCTTTAAGTAGACCTGGAAACTCACTAGATAATGCTGCTTGTGAAACTTTTTTCTCTTCTTTAAAAAAAGAGTGATATCAAAAGAACTTGAGCTCTTTTCAAGAACTTTTGGAGTACATTCAATTTTATAATTTTAAAAGAATAATGGTAAAGCATGAAAAAAACACCATGAGAAACATGGTGTTCTAAATAGAATAAAAAAGCTATTCTATACTTGACATAATATGCTTAGTTATTAGCCTCACTTTTTTTATCTAGGAGGTATAATAAATAGGAAATAAAAAAGGGAAGTGAATTTATTTATTGGACAATCACTGTTAAGTATAATTTTATTTGGAAATTAAGATTCAGAAGTTATTTCAAGAAAACAAGCAAAAAGAAAAGAATAGAGGATCAAAATGCAAAATATCAAAAATAAAAAAAATCTGAAATTAATAAAAAATAGAAAAATTTATAAATAGTCTTTTATTATGTGTTTCTGATGAGATTGGTACAAATAACATTATCGGAATTAAAGGAATAAATGGTATTTTAAAAATTGAATTAATGTAGCAATTTACGGTTTAAATGCACCAAATGTAGCTGAAGAAATTTGAAATAGACTTAATATACAAAAAAATATAAAAATTAAGGATTTAGATAATCAAATTATTAAAACAACAGCAAGCAATTTTATTCAAAAAAATTAAATTAGAAAAATTAAAAAAAATATTGGAAAAGGGTAAAAATGAAAACAAATGAAAACAAAATAATATTTATGAATCCTCAAAATAAAATTGAACACACAATAGATATTAGTAAAAAAAATACATATATATACGGTGGAAATGGTGTTGGAAAAACAACATTTTCAAGAGAAGCAGAAATAAAAGTTAATGAATCAAAAGTATTTAATGTTGATTTTATAAATAAAAATTTATTTATCGTAGATAAAGATGGAATTAAAGATGATTCTAATACTAAAGATTCTTTAACAAAATTGCTTATTGATGAACATGAAATTAAAATTAAAAAACAACTAATAAAATTAGAGGAAAAATTTAAAAAAAATAAAGAAAGAATAAATCAAATAAATTCTAGTTTGAATAAAATTTTTCAGAAAAATAAATATTACCAAAATGTAGAAATATTATATTCAGATATTGAAAATAATTATAGTTTTTCTTATGATTTTGATAAAACAGATGAAGAAAATTTTAATAGTATAAAAATAGAAGCTTTCTTAAAAACTAAAATTGAAACAGATGAAGAATTAGAAATAATTATTAGGAGCATCAATGAACAAGCAAATATTCAAATAGCTTTAAAATTTATAAAAGATAATAAAATTTTAAACAAAATTATTAATGAAGATATTGATTTACTTAATAATGAAATTAAGAATAAAAATTCATCTTATTTAGAAAATTTAAATAAAATGAAAGAAGCAGAAAATTGTTTTTTTAGAACTAATGATAAAGAAAAATATAAAAATTGAATTAGAGATGGATTATTATTACATGAGAGTGTTAATAATTGTCTTTTTTGTGAAAATAAAAATATTGATAATCAAAAAGAAAACTGAAAAAATAAATTAGAAATGCAGATTTTGCAAAATAAAAGTGATTTATTGGAAGTAACTAATGAAATAATTAATGGCTGTAATGAATTTTTAAAAACTGATATTTATACTCAATATTTTCCACTAATTACAGAAAGTTTAAAAAAAATTAAAGATGATATAGATATTTTTAAAAATAAAATTACAGAAAATGAGGAAATTATTTATCAAGATATAAAAATAAAAAGAGATATTTTATTAGATTTTATAGAAGATAAGCTTATTGAAGTTAGAAATTATATTTTGAATAAAAATTTAAATGAATATTATTCTCCAACTATAATTGAAAATGAAATGAATTTACTTAAAACTAAATGAGAATTTCAATTAGAACAAGAATATGATATTTATAAAAAAAACTTGCAGGAAAAATTAAATTTTCTTTTAAAATCTTTTGGTTGTGATAGAGAAATGAAAATAGTAATTGATAAAAAATCTTCTCAAAGAAAAATAAGTCTAAAAATGTTGGATGAAAGCAAATTAAATACTCTAAGTGAAGGACAAAAGCATAAATTAGCTTTGGCTATATTTTTTGTTAAAATTACTGAATTTTATTCAACAGAAAATAAACTAAAGTATATAATACTTGATGATCCGGTTTCAACATTAGATGTTAATACACAACACGCAATTAGAGATTATTTATTTAATGTTTTAGGATCTTACTATGAGAATATAATAATTTTGACGCATAATTTTAATTATCTTATGTTAATGCTATCAAATCTTCATGAAAATGATGAGGAGAAAAATAATACTAAGTTATTATATTTGGGGTCAAGTAAATGTTTAGATATTAATATTAATGATATATCAAATGATGATATATCATTATTTGTAAAGTCATTTCAAGAAATTACTGATTTAAATGATATATCAATATGAAGATGAATTATTTTTAAAATTTATAGAACAATATTAAATATAAAAATGTCATTAATGGCTTTAAATAGTTTTAAGGATCCTATAGAAGATATAAAAGTAATTTTTTCTAATAATGAAATAAATAAAAATAAAGCTATTGAAATAAATAAAATGATAAGTGAAAATTTTTATAAGTCAAAAATAAAAGTAGAAAAAATAAGAGAAATGTTAAATAATTTAATGCTTTTTTCAGAATTATTAGGATTACCTATAAATTTAGATGATCAAAAAATAGAAGGTGTATTTTTAAATTTAAATATAGAAGATTGAAACAATTGATTTTGATAAAATGCAACCAAAAAATTTTAATTTCAAAATTCTTTATGAAGGTCACAAAATTATTGAAGAGGCTAAAAAAACTAAAAAAACTGCATTAAAAAATTATATTTTACATCCTAAAAATCAAATTACTTATTCACTAACTGCATTTTATACTCAAAAAGATTATTAAAATTTATACGTTTTTACTTTTAAATGTAGATAATAAGCGATTATGTCCCAAAATACAAGATTTATCTAATAAATAGATCTTGTATTTTTTCTTTTTCTATCAAAAAAATATCAGTTAGTTGCTTTCTAAGGAGAGTTAATTTTGGGTACTTTAGTAGTTTCAAATTCTTCATTAGATAGTGTTGTTTTAACATTTCCATGTAAACTTTCATCTTCAGCTTGAATAAGATTATAAATGTCATTTCCAATTAGTGGTAATACTTTTTATTTATAGTTTCCATAAACATTATTTTTAACTTTGGCTTAAAGTAAATTGGAGTAAAGCCCTTACAAATAAATCACTTAGTTTTTTTAAAACTAATATTATGACCATTATCAATAATTCTTTCACTTCGATAAGAGAAAACAATATCTTCTTCTTAATCAAATTTTCTAGTTACTGATTCTAATTGGTCTAAAGGGATTGAAAAATCTTGATTGTATTCTTGAATAAGAGGGGCTAAATAATTATTTAGATGCTCAATATTTTTTAAATCTAAGGGACTAATTATTTGTGGTCATCTTTTTTTGTAATGTTCCAAAAGTCCTTTCGACTAATGCTTTTTCTTGAGGGACTGAAGTTGTTTTTGTATTTACTCCTAAAGAGTGAAAAAATAAATTACAATTGTGTATTTGAAACACTATCACCAAAGTGATCACACTTATTTTTACTACTCAAGACATTGTGATTATCATTGACATTTAATTTCGGTAAACCCCAATGTTTAAAGGTTTTTTTATAGATATTATAATAACTTTCAGTAGTTTCTTGTTCAGAAAAAGGTAACCTAAGTTTACCAGTAGTTTTACTACTGGTTTTTTTAATGAAAGGAAAAAATGAAAAAAACAAAATACAGTAAAGAATTAAAAATAGAGGTTACAAAAAAGTTTAATCAAGGTTATACACCAAAAAAATTAGTAGAAGAATTTAATTTAATTTCTGGAATACAATTAGTTTATTTATGAAATAGAGAATACTCAAATTTGAACTATAATAATACTAACTTTTGTAAGGAGTTTACTATAATGGCAAATAAATTGAAAAAAGATTTTAAAGATAAAAGTATAAAAAATTATGAAAAAGAAATAGCTAAATTAAAGAAACAATTAAAGGAGTCAAATGAATTAGTACTACTTTCAAATGCAAGATATGAAATTTTGGAAAAGTCCATTCCTTCTTGCACAGCGGAGATGATCATCAACATGATGAAAATGAGCAAGAGGGATTTAATTCAGATAACAAAGACAAAAATTTATAAGCATTATTCTTTTTGTATAATATACAAATTTGAAGCATTATATGGAATGGGAACTAATAAATTAATTAATTTCTTTTATGTATCTAAACAAGGTTATTCAAAATTTAAAAGAAGATTTGATCTAATATCCCCAATAAAAATTTTCAATGAGAAATTAGCATTACCAAGTTTTCCAATTTTTGAAAGAAAAGTTTTAAAAAATGCTACTTTTTATATTGAACAATACTTCAAAGCCTTTAAAGGCTTTGTTTCAGGAGCTAATATAATCAATAAATGAATTCTGGAAACTTACAATCTAAATATTTCAATTAAAGAAATAAGAAAAATTGAAAGAGAGAATATATTCAAAATGCCTACTTTTCAAAGAAATAAGAGAACTAACTTAGTAATCAATAGGAACAATAATTACATTAGAAAAGATTTAGTTATGAACAATTTTAAAAAGGAAAATGTTATTGGAGTTGATGGAAGCCATATGAAAATAAAAATCAAGGGAGTATTAGAAAATCAAGTTGTCATTTTTGGATACAACTGATCTAATAACAATATAGTTTCTTATTCCTTCAATAGAACAGAAAATAGTAATAGTGCTTTTAAAGTTTTTAATAAAATTAAAAATTATGTTAAGAACTTCTCAATATCCAAATTTTTAATACAAACAGATAGAGGCACAGCATTTGCCAATAAAATGATATTTAGTTTTGTTAATAAGAACAGTAATTTTTTAATTCATTCTATGTCTGAAGCGGGTTTTAAACATAATGCTCCAACCGAATCACTTAATGGATGAGTGAAAAATAAATTTTATAAACAATATAGTAATGAATTTACTTCAATGAAGGATTTTCATAATAAGTTCGCAAATTTTGTAGAAATGTGAAATTTAAATCATGATTTTAAATATAATATAAATAGAAAAAAACAGTTTGCAAATATTGCAAACTGGTAAACTTAGGGTATCGCATTCTTTCATTGAAATAACCTGCCAAAATCCTTTTACTAGCTTTATCAATTACAATATGCAAAAGACATTTTAAGTTTTTAACTTACTGATTATTTGAAGTATCAGCTTCATATATCTCTCCAAATTTCACAATTTTCTTTTGCGTAGGGTGGGGTTTGTTTGTTATAATTGATTTTGAAAGATACTCGCTTGTTAAATTTTCTTGGTTTAGGACCTTTAAAATTTTACAGATATTTTTTTTGTTTTTCTGTTAAGAGTCTCAATTAAAATATTTTCTTCAATTAATATGTACCTAATTGTAAGTAAGTTATTTTCTTTTTTCAATTTAGGTCTCAATAATGTTTAATACTAAAGTCATAATATTTAGTTTGAAATAATTCAATTATTTCATCTTTAAATGATTGTTGAATTTTATTTATAGGTATTTTATAGGTATTTTATGAATAAAAGTTTTTGCTCCAATCTCTTGATATTCTTTAAGTTTTCTTCTTGTGTGTCTAAGATTATAACCTAATTTAAAGGTTGTATTTTTAATAAAGTCTTTTCTCAAAGAGAATTGCTTAATTAATCTTAGTTGTTCTTATTTAATGGTATTTAGTAGTAGTCCTTTCATAAAACTTCCATTTATTGATTATAAAGAAGGAAATAATCGCTTGTTAATATGTAGGGACATAATTGCTTATTACTCATATACATCTTAAATAAAAATAAAGAATTGTGAATTAAATTATAATATATTTGATATTATAAAAGTATATTAAAATTAAATTAAGGGTTGAGGTATTTATATGAGTGGAATATTAGTAAGAGAACAAGGGGAACAAAATCAAATAATTGGTCTTAAACTTGAAATTGAAAAAATTATGCAATTAATTTTTTCAAATAGTGATGATACTTATATTATTCATAGAATGGGGGAGGACATACTATTCTTTGATAAGAAGGAAAAAACTCTAATAGCAATTCAAGTAAAAGCTTCAGAAAAAGTGAAAACTGGATATGTGAATATTTCTGAAATAAAAGAAATATAGTTTGTTTTTTTAAAAATTTAAAGACTGACTTTTCAAAATTTAGTGACTATAATCTTTGAAATATATCATGAGAATTTTTTACAAATAGAAAGGGAATTTCATTAGGTGATAGAACTAATTTTGTTAATTATCCAGAAAAACTTGATAATTTAACAGATAATTTTAAAAATAAATTTTTAAATAAAATTAATGATGAATCTTTTTATTTAAAATTTGAGGATATTAAAGATTTATATTTTAATATAGTAAATAAGCCTATTAGGAATATAGAGTTAGAAAATTTTTCTTTAATTAAAAATTACTATTTAACAAAAGAGAAGTTGAGTTTGGATATTGATAGTTTAGAAGAAATTCATATATGTTTAAATAAAGTGTTGAGTGGTAGGCTATTGTATTCAGATATTAAAATCTTAGAAAAAAGTATAGAAGATATTTCTACTAATTCTAATTCTATAAATATTGAAACCTTCAATCAAGTTATCAAATATTTTAATTATAGTGATTATTCTCTAGATGCTATTTATGATAGTTATATTTTATTAGTTGATAGTTTTAATATTATCAAAAATAATAATCTTAAAATTGCCTTGAGTACAATAAGAAATTGCTATAATGATAAAAAGAGTTTATTAGAATTAATAGAATCACTAATTAAAATAATAATAACAACTAATAAATTTTTTAATTTAAATGATCTCATTATTAAATTGGATTTAAAAAATTACAAAGGAATTGGAATTATTAATGAGAAAATTAATGATTTATATATTATTTTATATGGATATTTAGAAAAACAATTGCTAATTCTTGATAAGAAAATAGTTGCGTTGATTATTCTTTTATTTATAGTAGGAAGTGAATAAAAGAATGAATTTATTATATAACTCCATAACGATTATTAATATCGATAATAAAAAGGAATTTTTTTACCAAAAATTTTCAAAAGGTTTTAATTTTGTTAGAGCTGAAAACAGGGCTGGTAAATCAACGTTAGCAAAATCAATATTTTATTCATTAGGTAGTGCCATCGACTTGGATGAATTAGAAGATGAAGTAAAAAATTTAGCAACAATACTAGAATTTTCTATTTGTAATGAAATATATTATATTGTAAGTAAAATATTTGATAAAAGGAGAACAGTTTATTTATTTGATTCAGAAATGGAATTATTAATTCAATGTAACAAAAATCAAAAAAATAAAAGTAACTCAAATTTAGTTTTAAATTATGAGGCATTTTCTAATTGAGTTTTAGATAAACTTTTTAATATTGGTTGAATTAGATTTCAAGAAAAATATAGAAGTACAGAATTAATTAGTCCATATTTATCATCAATATTTGAATTTTTCTATATTGATCAATCTGAATGAGGAATAGATTTTGCATCATTTGATGATACACAATTTATTGAGAGGAAAAATTTGGAATTACTTATAGGAGTTTTCTCTAATAAATTTAATGAAAATGACTTTAATATTTTAATAAATAGTAAAAATTTGGAAAAGAAAAATCAAAAATTAAAGTTAAATAAAGATATATATAAAGCTACTATTAGAGAAATTAATAGTAGAAATAATATTGAAGGTTTTAATGACATAGAGACTGTTAATAAAATGAAAAGAGACTTTGATAAACACTATAATGATATTAAAGATCAATTAAAGATAACTAATATTCTTAAACAAAAGTATTTTCAAAAATCTTTGTTATCCAAAATAATGAGTCAATATTCGTCAATTAAGGATAATTTTATTTATATGAGAGATAATTTGTTTCCCATTGAGTTACCAATTATTAATTCCTCAGGAAAAGTACAAAAAATAAACTTTGAAGATATAATTTCATGAAAATCTAATCATGAATTAAATATAAAGAATCAAAAGAAATTAAACAAAAAATTACTATTTTGAATAATGAAATTATTAAATATGAAGATCAAATAAAAAAAATTGACCAAAAATATAATGAATTAACAAATAAAAACTGATGATAATTTTTATAAAAAAGATATCTCTGAAGAGCAATTAGAAAAAATATTCAAACTAAATTTAAATATTAATAATGAAATAAAAAAAATTAATTTTGAAATAGAAGGAAATATGAAAGAAATAATCGAGATAAAACGAAAATGAGATAATGTAAATCATACAAATTATTTACTTTTAAATGAACTAACTTCAAAATTGAACTCTGAATTACATAAATTGGAACAAACAAAAAAAATCAAATATTTTTTAAATTTAATG
>NZ_CAXIQF010000004.1:0-43399 GCF_964030855.1 Spiroplasma endosymbiont of Cantharis lateralis | reverse complement strand
TATTAAAAGCAAAATGAAAATTGACTACTTTGTTAGAGGTTATTTAGGATGTGATTACAATGAAAGTATTTGTGGAAAAAATAAAATTCTAAAGCAATATAAAAGAAATATCAGACCTGGACAAATATTAGTTTGTCATACAAGAGATTATGCAAAAGAATGGCTGCCAGATTTATTATTATATTTAGCTGAAAATAATTATGGAACAGCTAATTTTAGTAGTGGGGAACATTACTATAAGAATTATGGAGGTTTAATTTTCTAATGTGATCAACTTTTGAAATTATTCAATTTATTACTTTAAACTTTATTTCCATTTTTTTCATATATTTTTCAGTTGTAAATTACTTTAAAAAAGATACAAAAAAAATATTTAAAATTATATATATTAATATGACGTTATTAAATGTTATATGAATTATTGTTCTATATGTTTTAACTTTTTTAATATGAACTTCTTCGTGAGGAGTTAATATTGGAGTTAATTTTGGTTTTATAATTGCAGATATAATTTATTTTTTAGTATGAATTGGTTTTCATTTTAAAAAAATAAATAATCTAAATATTTAAATTACTCTAAAAAATTCTATTAACTATATTATTATCCAATTAATAAAATTAAAGTACTTTAACTTTATTAAAGTACTTTAATTTTTATAAATAATATAATATAAATAGAAAAATTTAGAGGTATAATATGGGAAAAATCTTTAAACCATTAGTAATTATTTTACTAATCATTGGGCTTATTTTATTAATTATTATGTATACAATGCCAACTACAAAAGAAAAAAAAGTACAAGAGCAGAATTTTATTATGAATCATGGTAACAAGGATTGACATTGAATTCAAGATTGAGAAGAATACAATAAGGATCATAAAAATTTTGAAATGTATTCAAGTAACATGGAAATTGCACATGTAACTGAAAAAGTTATTCATGATGATGGTAAATTTGAATTAAATGCAAATAGCATTGGTGAAACTTTTTTAACTTTAGTTGGGTCAACTAAAAATTCAAACTTAGAGAAAAAATGAACTTTTAAAGCAATAGTTAATCAATCAGAAGAACCAGAAAAAACTAATATTGAATTATCAGATAGTAAAACAGTTGTTGAAGTAGGGCAAACTAATTCCTCATTAAAAATTGAAAACTACTTAGCATTAAATAATGTTTATGTAGAATCAACAGATAAAAATATTGCAACAGTGTTTAATGATAATGAAACAATTCATATAACTGCTATTGAAGAGGGCGAAACAAAAATAATTGTTAATGCTGACAATGTAGTTAGTCCAATGGAGATAAGCGTAACTGTTAATAAACAATTATTTGATATTGATCTATCAGATAATAAAGTTAGTGTTGAAGCAGAAGAAACAAATTCTTCAATCAAAATAAAAAATTATCAAAGTTTAAATAATGTAAACGTTCAATCTAAAAATATAAGTGTAGCTAAAGTAGTAAATGAAAATGAAACTATTAAAATAACAGGTGTTAGTGAAGGTGAAACAAAAATAATTGTTGATGCTGACAATTCAAATCAAGCAATGGAAGTTGATGTAACTGTTAATAAACAATTATCAGATATTGATTTATCAAATAATAAAGTTAGTCTTGAAGCAGAAGATATAAACTCTTCAATAAAAATAAAAAATTATCAAAGCTTAAATAATGTTAACATTCAATCTAAAAATATAAGTGTTGCTGAAGTAGTAAATGAAAATGAAACTATTAAAATAACAGGTGTTAGTGAAGGTGAAACAAAAATAATTGTTGATGCTGACAATGCAAAAAGTGCAGTTGAAATAAACGTAACTGTTAATAAACAATTATTGGATATTAATTTATCAGATAATAAAGTTAGTCTTGAAGCAGAAGAAACAAACTCTTCAATAAAAATAAAAAATTATCAAAACTTAAATAATGTAAATGTTCTATCTAAAAATATAAGTGTTGCTGAAGTAGTAAATGAAAATGAAACTATTAAAATAACAGGTGTTAGTGAAGGTGAAACAAAAATAATTATTGATGCTGACAATGCAAAAAGTGTAGTTGAAATAAATGTAATAGTAAATAAAAAATTATTTGATATTGATTTATCAGATAATAAAGTTAGTGTTGAAGCTCAACAAACAGATTCAAGTATAATAATAAAAAATTATCAAAGTTTAAATAACATTTCTCTTAAAGCAAATAATGAGAAAATTATTAATGCAATAATTGAAAATGAAATTACTAAGATAACAGGACTTACAGAAGGTGAAACAAAAATAATTGTTAATGCTGACAATGCAAAAAATGCAGTTGAGATAAATGTAAGTGTTACAAAAAGATTATTTAACATTGAGTTATCAAATAATACTTCTAGCATAGAAGTTGATAACAGTGATTTAATAACAATAAAAAATTATAGCGATTTACAAAATGTTAAAGCTGAAGTAAAAAATTCAAATATTGCATTGTTAATCATGGAGAAAAATATTATTAAAATAACAGGTGTTAGTGAAGGTGAAACAAAAATAATTGTTAATGCTGACAATGCAATAATGCCAATTGAAATAAATGTTGTAGTTACAAAAAAATTATTTAATATTGAGTTATCAAATAATAATACTACTTTAGAATCAGGAGAAACAAATTCTTCAATCAAAATAAAAAATTTTGAAAGTCTAAACGATGTAACTGTTCAGTCTAAAGATTTAAAAACTGCTGAAGTAGTAATTGAAAATGAAACTATTAAAGTAACAGGTGTTAGTGAAGGTGAAACAAAAATAATTGTTAATGCTGATAATGCAAAAAATGCACTTGAAATAAATGTTACAGTTACAAAAAAATTAATAAATATTGAATTAGATAATACAAATATTAGTATTGAAGCAGAGAATGAAGTTCTAATAAAAATAGAAAATTTTGAAAGTTTAATTAATGTTACAGTTACAAGTAATAACCCAAATATAATTGGAGTAACTCATGAAAATAGTAATATTGTAATTGAAGGTCTTGCAGAAGGTGAAACAAAAATAATTGTTAATGCTGATAATGCAAGAAATCCAATAGAAGTTAATATTAAAATTACAAAAAAATTAATAGATATTAAAGTAAATAAAACAAAAGTAAAAATTAGAGTAGGTAGTGCTCTAACAAAAATTAAAATTTTAAATTATGATGATTTAGAAAATCCCACAGTTGAAAATAGTTCTTCAGGTTTAATAACAGTTACTGTTAAAGGAGATACTATTTCAATTAAAGCTCTACTAATAGGAGATGCAATTATTAAAGTTAATGCTGACAATGCAAGAGAAGTTGTTAAAATTGAAGTTAAAGCAAGATTAATTTAATAAAATATTAATCAACTTTATAATCAATTAAAGTAGAAAAATATTTAAAGAAGTTAATAAGAAAAAAATTTAATCCTGTAATATTTGATTCATAATATTTTTGATCCAAAAATAATTTGTTATCAATAAGTTCAAAGTTTTTTTCTCACAAATATGTATATAAGATAAAAATATTATTTTTATCTATTTTATTTTTTAAGAACTCATAGGCATTATAAAGACCTTGGGCTTCATCACCAGTAAAAATAAAAATATAAGAGTATTCAAAATAATGTGATTGATTTAAATTATTTACACTTTTTGATAAATCAAAAATAGTTGTTTTATAATTTTTTTGATTTAATAAATCAGATAAAAATATTGATGAGAAAAATGTTTCATAAGAAGACATTATAATAATTTCTTTATTATTTTGAAAAATAATTTTCTTAAATAAATTTATTTTAAAATCAGTATCTTTTGTAAAGTTTGTAAAATTAACAAATAATTCTGAAATCTTATTTTCTTTATTAGTTTTAATATCAATAAAATTATTTTTATATTCCATCTTTAAAATTATAATTAACTCACGATAGCCAGAAAGTGAAATAGCTTTTGAAAAATTTGTAATTGTAGCTTCACTTACATTACAAATTTTTGCTAATTGTTTTTGTTTTCTAAAATTATTATTTCAGAAATCTTTTAATATTTGTTGACTAACAATTTTAAAAGTATCATTAATATAATTTTTACTTATTTTTTCAATTTTTTTATATAATAGCTCATTCATTTTATCTTTGTTCTTATTTCTCTTTACTCAAAAGTATTATATATCTTATTTTTTTATTCATTATTTTAAAAGCAATTGTAAAATAATTTTTAATATTTTGGATAAATTTAAAAATTATTTATTATATAAAGTAAATTAAAAGTTTATTTTGTACAATAAATTAAGCAAAAGTAATTTTAAAATAAATACATATATGTTAAAATAGATTATGGTGATAACTTATGAATAAAAAAATATTTGACTTAAATGAGGAATTAGAATTTGATCTTGATTACGTATATTTTAATCAAGGAATAAGTGATTGTCTTCATGATAATATTGCTGAAGACAAGAGAGATAGTTATTTTAAATGCACAAAATGCTTTACTATTTTTACATTTACAAGTATGAAACAAGCATTTAAGTTTAAGAAAAGAATTTTAACAAATTTTGATTTTGAACAAGCAGAAAGTAACTATAAATTATTAAGAAATGGTGATAAAAATGAAGTCTAATACTATTACATTTTTTTATAATAATATGACAATGATTATGTTACACCTTGATAAATCAGTTGGATTATTAGCAGACTTTGAAAATTGAAGTAAAAAAGAAGATGATCAAATAGATTTATTAAAAAAAATAGCTTTAAAAGAAAAATTAAAGACAACTCTTTTTGTTTTAAGCAGTAGAGAAATGAATTATGGTCTTTGAAATTCTAAAAATATAATTAAAAAGGCTGAAGCAAATAAAATTGATTATGTAGTTTTTTATCAATTAAATCCAATGATTAACTCTATGAATGATGTTGATCTTTATAATAATATTAGTGGATTTTTAAATATAAATAAAATGATAGTGGCTAAAAACTTTAATTTACCAGAAGCAAATAAATTTTCTACAAATTTTATTGAAAAATGTTGAGAAAAAGATGCAATAATAATTGATTCTAAAGAAACAAAAGACCTTGAAAGTAATTTAAAATTATTAAAAGAAAGTAAGTTTAAAGAATTTGAAAAAATAAATAATTTAAATTATCAATTTACTGGAAGGGTAAGTGAAGGTAAAAAGAGGGGAAGAACAATTGGTTTTCCTACAATAAATTTAATAACAGAAGAATTTATAACTTTAAGTTATGGAGTTTATGCTTGTGATGTTTACGTTGAAAGCTTGGAAAAACACTTTTTAGGATCTGGATGTTATTGAAAAAATGAAATGAATCAAGATGTTTTTGAAGTATTTTTAATAGATTTTGACAAAGAAATTTATGGTTGAAAAGTTGAAGTTACTTTGCTTGAAAAATTAAGAGAAAATATTAAAGTAAATTGTTTTGAGGAATTGAAAGATTTACTAAAAAAAGATGTTGAAAATACGCTTAAATTTAAGAAATATATAAAATAGTATTAAAAATATCAGCTTTTAAAAGTTTAAAAGCTGATATTTTTTTAAAGTAATAAAAGATTAAACTATTATGTGAGATATTCACTTTAATTGAATTATGTTAAAATAATTATGAAAGAAACGAGCAATATAAACTATGGAAAAAGAAAAATTTTATTTAGGAAGTCATGTTGGAATGAATGCAGCCAATAACTATTTGATTGGTAGTGCAAAAGAATCAATTGAAAATGGAGCAAATACTTTAATGTTTTTTACAGGAGCTCCACAAAATACTAGAAGAACTGAAACAAGTAAACTTAATATTGTTGAATTTAAAAAAATGCTAATTGATAATAACATTGATATCAACAAAGTTATTTGTCATGGACCATATACAATAAATTTAGCAAATACAGTAAAACCTGAAACTTTTGAATTGGGAGTTAGATTGTTAAAAGAAGAATTAATGAGATTGGAAGAAATTGGTGTACATACTGTTGTATTGCATCCAGGTGCAGCTGTTGGAGCTCCAAGAGAACTTGCATTAGCTAATGTTGCCAAAGGGTTAAATATGGTATATAAAGCTCTACCAAACACTCCAGTAAAAGTGGCTTTAGAAACTATGTCAGGAAAAGGAACAGAAGTTTGTATTACATTTGAAGAAATTAAAACAGTACTTGATTTAGTCGAACAAAAGGATAAAGTTGGTGTATGTTTTGATACATGTCATATGCATGATGCAGGTTATGACGTTAAAAATAACTTTGATGGAGTTGTTAAAGAATTTGATGAAAAAGTTGGTTTAGATAAGTTAATGGCTATTCACTTAAATGATAGTAAAAATCCTATTTCAAATCATAAAGATCGTCATGAAAATATTGGATATGGTTATATTGGCTTTGATTCACTTGCAAATATTGTTCATAATCCATTATTTAAAGAAATACCGATTGTTTTAGAGACACCTTGAATTGATGGAAAAATAAGTCCATACAAGGTTGAAATTGAAATGATTAAAAATAATAAATTTACAAATCCTTTTAAAGATAAGGAAATTAAGTAAAAAACTGCTTTAAAAGCAGTTTTTTTATTATTTATGAAATAAATTTAATCTTAGTCTTAAGGCTTTATCTAGAACTACAATATTTTCATTAATTTCATTAATTTCATTAGAAAAATTTGCTTGAAAATAATCATTTTCTAGTGTCATCAACATTGAAACTAGTGTTAAAAATTCGACTCAAATATATTTATTTTCACTATATTGTTGCATTTCATCTAGATCAATTTGGCAATCATTAAATAATCTATTAAGGTTAAACTTATATCTTTTTAAGCATTCTTTATCAAATAAGCTAACTATCTTTAAATCTGCATAAATTTCTTTAAAATTTGTTAATACTTTTATACATAATTCATTAATTTGTCTATTTTTTAATTCTGGTTGTTGATTATTGCCTAATAAATGAAATAAAGTATTCATTTTGACATTATCATCTAAAAAATCATCACTCATCACTAAATTTCTCCTTTATTTAATAATATATTAATGTAAAATAATAGTGAATTAAGGTGAAAAAAATGAAAAAATTACTTACAATTTTAACTGGCTTATCAATAATTGTTACTCCAGCAACTCAAATAGTTAGTTGTAAAATAACAAGTGATAATACTTTTAAAAGCTTCAAAGATATTGAAAAATTTTGAGGAACAAAAACTCATAATACAATTGTTTTTAATAAAGATACTATTGAAGCAGATATTAATACTGAAATAAAACAAATAATTGCAAATAACTTTATTAATCAAGAATATGTAAATAAAATATTTGGTATTGGTGATGATAAAAATGATAAAACTAATATTGAATTTCAGTTTTATAAAACTAATACGGGATTTCCAATTGGTAAAGATAATGAATCAGAAAAAATTCAATTAGCTAATGAAGAAGAAATTACTGATCCAGAACCTATTATTGATTATTTGAATAAGTCTTTTAATGAGAGTAAACATAAGACAATTCCTGTTTATTTTAAATATAAGGAAATAAAGGAAGATGGAACTGAAACAGAATTTAATAAAAAATACTTAGAATTAAAATTTACAAATATCCCTGAAATGACTGATGGAGTTTATAAAGATGAGGGTGAAAATGGTATTTTTGGAAATATTGAAAATACAATTAAAATTGAAAAATACTTTTTTAATGATTTATCAAATCTAATTGATAAAACTCAATCAAAAGAAGTAAATTTAGATTTTTTAGAAAAAAATAAGACAGCTACAATAAAATTTATAAAAGGTATCTTAAAAGCAATTAAAGAAGCTTCTGAAAATCAATTTGATTTATCAAATAGTTTAGAATGAATTGATGTAAAGAATCCTCATAATGAAGAAAAAAACTATGAATGAAAAGTTCTATCACCTGAAGCAAAATTATATAAGGATTTAATAACGCCAAAAGAAGAAGCGATAAATCCTAATTTTAATGGCTTTATAGAACTTATAAATAAATTTAAATCTAGTACAGAATGAAAAACTACAAATAAAGATTATAATTGATTAGGACTAGAAGATAAAACTTTTGTTTTAACAGAATAAAAAAGAAAGATAAAAAAAGAAAATGGAAAAAACAATTACCATATTAAAAAAAAGAAGAAAAAATACAATTCAAATTTTATATAGACTTTTTTTATTAGAAGAAGATATAAATAAAATAAAACAAGAAGTTTTAGACGGTTTTCAATTAGATAGTTTGGATGAAGAATTAAATAATTATATCTTTGATATATTAGAAAACACACTTGAATACAAAAAAATAATTTCATCATTATTGCCTGAATTATGAAATTGAACTAGATTGCCTAAAATTATTCAAGCAATTTTAGTTAATGCAGTTTATGAAATAAAAAAAGAAATAACTCCAAAGGCAATAATAATAAATGAAAGTATAGAATTAACAAGACAATATTTACCAAGCTTTGAAACAGCATTTGTAAATGGTCTTTTAGATAATATAAAATAAGAGGGTAAAAATATGAGTATTACAAATTTCACAAATTTTAAAAACGATTTAAATGATCATTTAATTTTGATGGCAAAAGAAATTAAACTTTTAATTTATAAGGAGTTTAAAAATTATATTTTTAAACAAAAAATAAGTTCTTACGATGAAGTTAAAGAAAATTTTTTAACAAAAGCTTTTTGTGAACTTTCAACTTATTGTTATTTACAAAGTTTTGAATCTAAAATTTTTAATTCAAAAAATTATTTATTAATAAAAGATTATTTAAAAAAATCAAAGAGAAAATTTTCAAAACAACATTTTGAAAATGTTGTTTTCATAACTGCATCTAAAGTATCAAAAAAAGATTTAGAAATTCAAAATTTAATTCATAAACTTACAGATGATTTAAATGTAAATGTAACAATTAGAAATTTAGATTGATATAACAATCAACACTTCTTAAAGTATGCAAAGTTAGATAGAAAAATTTCTCATTATCAAGATCAATTAATAAAATTACTAAAAGTTTATGACAAAGAATTATTTAATATTGTTTCTAATAATATTTTTAGTGGAACTAAAATAAGTTATAAAAATGAGTGAAATCAATTTTTAGCAAAAAATATTGTAAATAGTTTAGATAAATTTCTTTATACACCGTTTAATTACGATGAATTAAGATATGAAAATAAAATGGAAAAGTTATCTGAAGTAATAGCAGAAGATACAATTTATGTTTTTTTCAATAATGTTGAAGTAAAAGAAGATTATAAAACTACTTTAGTAAATGATTTAAAGTTTTTTGCAAACTTTATTAAAGATGATGGACCTATTTTTACAGTGGATAAAAATAATTTCTTTAGTTTATTAAAACCATTATCTTTAAGAAACTTTAAAAATTTTAATGAGCTTATAAAATATTTATCTAAAAATCAAAAAAGAAAACCAGAAATAGAATTAACAACAGATAATTCTAAAACTTCAGATACTTTAAATTGATATTGAAATAAAATTTTAGAAAATAATGATAAAAAAGAAGAAAAGGTTGAATTAGACAAAGTAAATACTTCTTTAGAACCAGAAGAAGAACAAGACTTAGAAAAAACAGTTACTTTTAATGATCATGAAAATTTAGCGGATTTATCAAACGATAATATTTTTGAACCACAAGATGATATCTTAACTCAATTAGAAAACAAAGAAGAAATTAATAATGAAGTCGAGCAAACTATTTCAAATGAAAAAATACTTAGATTTAAAAACTTTATAAAATTATATGAAGAAAGTAAAGATGAAATAGAATTATTAACTGATAATTATGATCAAGATAAATATCTAAGTTTTAAAGAATCAGTTAATAAAAAAAATATATGAGATTTATCAAATTTTATTGATAATAAATATGATGATTTAGTTTTTTATTTAAAAAATAAAAAAATATTAAAACAAGATTTAGTAAATTATGAAATTTTATATTTAAAAACAAAAAAATGTCTTGAAGAAATGAATTAAAAAAATAAAAAAGCAGATAATATTTAAGAGGTGCTAAAATGACAGAAATGATCTTTAAAATTACTGACTTCACAGATATGTTAAAAGAATATCTTGAAGATTCAAATACTTTTAAAAATGTAAATGTAAAAGGTGAAGTTGCTAATTTAACTCTTAATAAGACTGGGCATATTTATTTTTCGCTTAAAGATAGTCAAGCAAAAATTGATTGTGCAATTTGAAAGACTAATGCAAGTATCTTTACAAATTTAAATATTAGAGAGGGAACCGAAATTATTGCAAGAGGTTCTTTATCATACTATAAACCAACAGGAAAAATAACTTTTGTTGTTTATGATGTTCGAGTAGATGGAGTTGGAGAACTTGCTCTTCTATATGATAAAAGATATAAAGAATTAAAAGAGCAAGGTTGATTTCTTGATGAATTTAAAAAACCAATTACTAAATTTCCAAAGAACATTGGTATTGTAACTGCGGCAACAGGTGATGCAGTTAAAGATTTAATTACTACTATTAAAAGAAGGTATCCACCAGTAAATATATTTTTATTTCCATCTTTAGTTCAAGGTGATGGAGCAGCAAAAGATATTGCTAAAAAAATAAGACAAGCAAATAAGTTTGAAATAAAAATTGATACTTTAATAGCTGGAAGAGGTGGAGGAAGTTATGAAGACCTTTGATCTTTTAATGAAATGGAAGTTCTTGAAGCAATTAGAGAAAGTCAAATACCAATAATTAGTGGTGTTGGACATGAACCTGATATAACGTTAACAGATTATGTTTCTGATTTTAGAGCTTCAACTCCAACTGCAGCTGGAGAAAAAGCAACTCCTGATAAAGATAGTGTATTACAAGCTTTATCTACAAAAACAAATGAATTTGGTAAAGTTTTAAAAACTAAAATTGAAAAAATAATTATGGAGGTTGATAATTTATCTTCAAAATTAAATTTAAGTATTAAAAATAAATTTAATCAAATGATTAATAATTTTAAAAATACTTCTATAAATTTTAATTCAATTATTATTAACAAATTAAAATTTATAAACACGACTTTTGAAAATAATATCTCAACTTGAAAAAGAAGTTTAATTAATAAATTAGAAAAAAATATTGTAGAACTAAAAACTTATGAGGAAAAAATAGAATTACAAAGTCCATACTTACCTTTATCAAAGGGTTATTCAATTTTAAAACAAGATAATAAAGTTATTAGATCAATTAAGGAAGTATCAAAAAATAAAATTATAAATGCAGTTTTAAAAGATGGTATTGTTAAGTTTAAATTAGAAGAAGGAAGTGAATAATATGAATAAAAAAAATTTTAATGAGTTATTAGATGAAATAAAAAATATATCAGATAAATTAAATGATTCAAATACTTCAATGGAAAATTCTATTGAATTATTTAAAAAAGGAACTGATATGATAAAAGAAGCTAAAGAACAATTAACTTTTCTTGAGGGTGAAGTTAAAAAAGTTTTAGATAATAATGATGTAACAAATTTTTAAAAATCTGGTTAAAAACCAGATTTTTATTTTATACTTTTACTATTTTATTTGCATCTTCATCGATAATTAAATTAAAATTTGGATGTAAAGTTAATATAGAAGATGGAACTTCTTCAATAACTGGACCATTTATTATTTTATTAATTATGTCTGATTTGTTTTCTCCATTAGCAATCATAATAATATTTTTACTTGCCATTATTTCTCTAGGTCCTAAAGTAACATAATGACTGTGAAACAAGTTAGCATCTAACTTAGGTACACTAATATTTTTTTCTAAATCCTTATTATTAATTAATCTTGTTGTGTCACCAAATTTTGTAACTCCTGATAGGTTTCCACAAAAATGACCATCGGTACCAATACCTAATAAAACTAAATCTAGACCTCCATCTTTTTCTAATTGATTAACATATTCTTTTCAATTTAAAATATTCATTCTTTCAATATTTTTTTCATTTATCTTAGCTGGTAAATAAAATATTTTTTCTAAATCTTCAATAGTCATTCCTTTTGAAAGATCTTTTTTATAAGGAATTTCATCAAAATTGTAGAAGTGTATTTTGTTTATGTCTTTAATTTTAGATAAATTAGCAATTAATTTTTTATAAAATAGTAAAGGAGTTTTACCTCCAGTTAATGCAATATTAATTCTATTTTTATTATTTTTATTAATAATATCTATAAATAACTCTAGAGTCTTATCACTCATTTCATCATAATTTTTTGTTTTTGTAATATTCATATTTCAATTCCTTTCTTCTAATTCAATTTTAAAATAATATCTTTGTTATTTACTTTCCAAAAAGGAAAGTAAATAACAAAAAACATAAACATTTTGTTTTTTTATAGACTCAATATTGTAAAATAAGATAGGTGAAAACAAATGAAATTAGTAGATTTAAAAAATTATAAAACCTTACACAAAATAAAAGATAGTCAAAGTTTAATACAATTAGCACAAGAAATAAGAATTTTTTTAAATGACTTTGTAGAAATAAATAAGGGTCATATTGGAAGCAATCTTGGAGTTGTAGAATTGACATTGTCTATTTTAGCTTATTATAATTTGGATGAATCAATAGTTTTATTTGATACAGGTCACCAATCACATATTTATAAACTTTTAGTTCATGGTTTAAAAAAATTTAAAACATTAAAAAAATTTAATGGCTTAAGTAACTTTCAAGAAATAGCAGAATCTAAGCATGATTGAATTAGTACTGGACATAGTTCAACTTCAATTGCATATCAGTTTGGTTATGCAATTGCAAGCGATAAAAAAAATATTATTTCTATCATTGGAGATGCTGCATTTTTAGGTTCATACACATTAGCAGGTTTACTTAATTTACAAAATGCAGATAAAAGAACTATTACAATCTTAAATGATAACAATCAAGCAATTGGAGAAAATTCAATAAAAATAAAAGATATGAAAATGTATGTTGAATCTTTAGGATTAAAATATATTAAATGTGAAGATGGTAATAATTTTGATCATCTTTTTAAAGCGTTAGATCAAGCCAATGAAGAAAAACAACATGTTGTAATTCATTGTTTTACTAAAAAAGCACTGGGCTATAGTGGAAAAGAGAATCTATTTGAAAAACATTCTTTGGAACCTAATATTGTAAATAACTATTCTAAATTAATAGCTATTGAATTAGAAAAGTATTTTACAAAAAATGATTATTTAATTTGTCCTGCAATGTTAAATTCTTCAAATTTTACTAACTTAAAAAATAAATTTAAAAATAATGTAATTGATG
The DNA here is from genome assembly GCF_964030855.1 of Spiroplasma endosymbiont of Cantharis lateralis. Lineage (NCBI taxonomy): Bacteria > Bacillati > Mycoplasmatota > Mollicutes > Entomoplasmatales > Spiroplasmataceae > Spiroplasma > Spiroplasma endosymbiont of Cantharis lateralis. The sequence goes on along the minus strand of NZ_CAXIQF010000004.1, from coordinate 30,125 downwards.
TTGGAATAAATGAAGAATTTAGTGTATTAACTGCTTGTGCAATAGCAAATACAAATAAAAAGACTTTTATTTCAATTTATTCAACGTTTTTTCAAAGAATTTTTGATCAATTAATTCATGATGTCTTTAGAAATAATTTAGCTATGAGTTTTTTAATAGATAGGGGAGGTTTAAGTTACAGTGGGGGAGTTAGTCATCATGGAATATATGATTTATTCATGATAAATAACTTTAATCAAGCTATAATTTGCCAACCATATAGTATTAATGACTTAAAAAATATGATTAAACAGTCATATTTAACAAATGATAAACAATTCTTTTTAAGATATGAAAATATGCAAGCTATTGAAGATAAAACAAATTCAGAATTCAAAATTGGTGAGTGACAAGAATTAATTTTTAATAAAAATAACAATATTACTTTAATTAGCTATGGAAATGTACTAAGTGAATTTAAAAATTATATAGAAACAAATAATTTGAAAATTAACTTAATAAATGCAAGATATATTAATCCAATAGATATTAAATTACTTGAAAAACATAAAGATAATAAAATTTTTGTCTATGAACAAGTAATTAATAAAAATAATTTATTTACAAATATTAAAAATAGATATAATAATCTTAATATATTTAGCTTCTCATTTGATAAAATTAATATAAAGCACGGTGAAAAGGAATTATTATTAAAAGATTTAAACATGGACATTGAAACAGTCATAAAGAAAATATTTGAGGGATAAAAAAATGAAAGATATTATTGATAAAAATTATTTTTTAGAAAAAATTTCAAAAGATAAAGAAATTGTTGACTTACTTCATAAACAAAGTAGTAAGGAAAACGTTGAATTTTTTGATAACTTAAAAGAACTAAGAAGAATATTACATTTAAAAACAAAAACTGATAAAAAAATTTTATTAGAATATGATAAATTAATTGTTATTCCCACAGGTTCAGAAGATACTTTAATAAGAGAATTAAATCAATTTAATAAGGAATTATATGATAACTTACCAGAACATTATATTTTGGATTTTGAAAATCAAAATAATAAAATAGATAACACTGGTACCAACTTAAAAAAAACTTATCAAAAAAATATTTTAAATCTTTCTGAACCATTTAAAGAACATTCTTCAATGGAACTAGATGATGATCTTCTTTATACAAAAGAAATGGACCCATTAGTTGAGAAAACAATTCAAGACTTTGGAGAATCAATTTCAAAAGAATCTAATCAGGATAATTTTTTAGAAAATCTTTTAAAAGAAGATGATTTTCAATCTGAAGTTCTTAAAAACAGTGAAAAAATTTATGTAGATTCTAATGAAGAAAAAGATAAAATGCTTTTAGATATTAAAGATTCTTTAAACGAAGGTAACTACAAAAAATTGAACTTAACAAAACCGTTTTCATTATCAACAACCAAATATATGAAAAAACTAGAAACAATAAAAAAAGGTTTTGAAGATACATATGGTAGTGAATTATTTAAAAAATTAAGTAAATGAGTTCATAAAGAAAATCAACTTTATGAAAATATTGAAAATAACAAAAAAATAAGTAATTTAAAGGAACAAAGAATAAATCTAACAAAGAAAAGAAAATTTAAAAAATAAAAATTCCAGGAGATAATTTTATATGAAAAAAAGACTTGATCAAATTTTATTAGATTTAGAATTAACTGAAAACAGAAATAAAGCAAGAGGCATTATAATTGATGGAAAAGTTTTAGTTAACGAAGAAAAAATAACTAAACCTGGAACATTATTTGATCAAGAAAAAATAATAATAAAATTAATTAAACAAGAAAATGAATTTGTAAGTAGAGCTGGAAATAAATTGCAAAAAGCAATTCAATATTGAAATATTAATATTGAAAATAAAGTTTGTTTAGATATAGGTTCCTCAACTGGAGGATTTACAGATTGTTGTTTACAAAATAATGCAGATTATGTTTATGCAATTGATGTTGGAACAAATCAATTGGATTGAAAATTAAGAAGTAATTCAAAAGTGAAATCTTTAGAAAAAACAAATTTTAGAATTGTAAATAAAACTTTTTTTGAGAAAGAAATTAATTTTTTTTGTTGTGATGTGAGTTTCATATCAGTAGAAAAAATATTATTACCATTAAAAGATATTGTTGATGCAGATACTTGTGGAGTTATTTTAATAAAACCTCAATTTGAATCAGATCGTGAAGATGTAAAAAATGGTAAAATAAATTCAAAAGAAGGACATATAAAATCAATAAAAAGAGTTATTAATTATTGTAATCAAAATAATTTTTCAATAATTGATATTAATTGATCTCCAATTCTTGGTAGTAAGAAAAAAAATATTGAGTATCTATGTTATATTAAAAAAACAAATAATGTAGAAAATATTTTTAATGTAAATTTAATTTTAAATCTTGTAAATGAATGTTGGGAGTTTTTTGAAAATAATGGAGAATAATAAAAAAGTAATTTTTTTGTTAGACATGGATGCTTTTTTTGCAAGTTGTCATATGGCAAAAGATCCAAGTATTAGAAATAAAAATGTTGTTGTTGCTTCGCCAAATAGAAGAGCTATTATTACTACAGCAAGTTATAATGCAAGAAAATTTGGAATAAAAGCAGGAACACCTGTTTTTAAAGCAATGGAAATATGTAAGGATCTTTACATTGCTAATTCTGATTTTAGTTTGTATATTGATTATTCAGAAAAAGTTTTTGATATCATTTATAATAATTTTACAAAAAATTTTGAAGTAGCTTCAATTGATGAGTGCTATATTGATATGACAAAAACTTGAAAAAAATATGGTTCTGTTAAAAAAGCTGCTCAAGCAATTATTGATATGATTTACAAAGAAACTGGTCTGACTTGTTCAATTGGAATTAGTACAAATAAATTTTTAGCAAAAACTTGTGTAGATTTTAATAAACCCAAAGGTATCTCATTTTTATTAGAAGAAGAAATACAAGATAAACTTTGACCAATGAATGTTGAAAAAATGTTTATGGTAGGACCAGCAACTCAAAAAATTTTAAATCAAAATAATATTTTAACTATAAGGGATTTAGCTTTAATGGATTTGAATTTTTTAATTGAAATATTAGGTAAAAGGGGAATGACACTTTGATATTGAGCTAATGGTAAAGGCAATGATGAAGTTTCAAGAGAAGCTAGTGAATTTAAATCAATTGGTAACGAATTAACTTTAAATTTCACAACAACTAATCATGAAGAAATTGAAGAAATAATTTATGAGTTAAGTTTAAAAATTGCTGACAGAGCAAAAAAAAGATTTCTACAAGGAAAAACTATTACAATAGTTGTTAAGTATTTAGACGATAATATTAGTGAATTTTATAATGATAAGTTAAGAAAAAAACATATTACAAAACAAGAGTCTGTTCAAGAACCAACAAATAATCCAGAAATAATTTATTCAATTGCAAAACAATGTTTTTATGAATTATGAACTGGTCAGCCAATATTATTGTTGGGAGTTCGAATAAGTAATTTATCTAATCAAATTGAACAAACAAAACAATTATCAATCGATGAAATAGATTTATTGGAAGGAATAGACTATAATGAGGTTGAAAAAGTTATTTATAACTTAAATTTAAAATTTGGAAAAGACAAAATTTTTACTGGTGAGAAGTTATTAAAGTATATGGAAAAAAATATGGTTCAATCTAAATTTTTAAAGAATGATGATGTACATATTTCTAATGAACAAATTATTAATAAATGAAAAAATAAATAGGGGGTCTTATATGAAATATCGAATTGATGATTTAATTTTAGAACTACATTCAATACATAATCAACTAAATAAATTTTTATTTTCTAATACCCTTTCACAAGTTAAAATAAATATTGAAACTAGTAAGCGAAAAAGTAGGTTAACATTAGGTCATTTCGATACAGCAAAAGATTGATCAGATGAATTAAATCAAATAACTATATGAACTTTAGCTTTAAATGGAGATTATTTAAACATAATAGGGGTACTTGTTCATGAAATGGTGCACCAATACAATTTTGAAAGAAATATTAAAGATGTCGAAAACAATCAAAGACACAATAAACATTTTAAAAAAATTTGTGAGGAGGTTGCTATGCTAACTGTTGCTAAAAATTCTAGACGTGGTTTCTCATCCACTTCCCCTACACTAGATCTTATAAATTATATTGAAAATCAGTTAGATTTTAACAAAGACCTATTTAAGTCTCTAATGCACAAAGATGCTATTAATTATCAACCAAAGGGTTATAATAAGAGTAATAAGTATCTTTGTAAAGGCTGTGATACTATTATAAACAATTCAAGAGAAGTAACATTAAATATTAAATGTATGGACTGCAATATAATGTTTGAAATATTATAAAAAAGTGCATATTACAATATACACTTTTTTTGTAAAAACAAGATATTTGGCCTTTATTAAACACTTAATAATGTTAAAATTGTATTGAATAACTACTTTAAAATAAATTCTATGGAGGTTTTTTATGTCAGGAATTGTACCAAAGTTTTGCCCTACTCATTTAAAAATTCATACTTGTGAGTTACAAAATGTCTTTAATAAAAATAAAGTGATTCAAGAAGATCTTAATGCAAAAATTAGAAGAATGCATGGTATTCAAACTGAAGAAGAAATTAATCAAAGTCAATCAAAACAAAAAGATGCTCCAGGGAGTATTGGTGACATTTTAGCAAAAGCTAAAGTTAGAATTAAAAAAGAAAAAGAAAAAATAGCTAAACGTTCATTAGATGAACCAGAAACAAATGTAGTTACTAGTGAAGAAATTAATGACAGGATTGCAATTTTAAAAGCAAAAATGAATAAGTCTAAAACACCCTCTTCAAGTTCAAATTCTTCAAGTGATCTACAAAAAGTCATTGAAAATGCTCAATCTTATAAAAAAGAACATCCAGAAACTCAATATAAGGCCCCTAAAAGAGTAAATAAAAGTGATTCTAGTGAAATACTACTACCAAGAACAAAAAGACCTTCTAGTGTCTCTAAAAAAGGTAATTTAACCACTAATGAATCTAAAAAAATACAAGAACTTCAGTCTAAAGCAAAAAAACCAGTAAAAAAAGCAAAAATTAATGAAAAAATGTTTACTCAAGAAGAAACCCAAGAATTAATTCAACAAGCTGTTAAAGAAGCATTAAAGCAAGTTGGTTTAATCAAAGATGATAAAAAAAGTAAAACAAACAGTATTAAAAAACCTATAAATAAAAATAAAAAATAAAAATCAAGAGTAAAATCTTGATTTTTATTTGAAATTTCAGTTTTTTTTAATAAATTATAAAAACCCTAATTTTTTTGTATTAGTTCAATTAAATTATCAATCTCTTTTAAAAATTCTTTTTTATTTTTATTATTATTTAAAACATAATCAAATTTAGTATTTTTAAGTTTTTTCATTTGAAATTGAGTAATAGACTCTATTTCTTCTAGTTCCCTATTATCTCTTTGTTTAACAATTTCTAATCTTTTTTCATTATCCATTGTTAATAATATTTTCTTATCAAACTTTACTTTAATACCGCTTATAACTGCAGCTTCAATAAAAATTAATTCTGCACCCTTTTCAATTTCAATAATTTTTTTAATTTCATTTGAAATTAAAGGTCATGCAATTTTAGTAAATTTCTCATTAAGTTTATGATTATTAAATAAAATTTTTCTCAAAATTGATCTTTCAATTTTATTTTCATTCATAACTTCTGGCATAAATTTTCTAATAAAATCTAATATTTTATTATCATAAAGAATATCTTTAGAAACTTTATCCGCTTGAATTACTTTTATTTTAGGGTTTTTGCTTAAATGATCTAACAAAGTTGTTTTACCAGTTCCAATAAAACCACTAACTCCTATTATTTTCAATAAAAACACCTCTTTTAATTATGTTAATTATAAATTATTTTGTTAACATAATTGCTAATAATTGGTTTTATTGGTGAAACGTTTTTTATTATTTCCACACAGATATCTCTATAACTTTTAAAATCTCTATTATTTTTTGCAGTTTCTAATCTATTAACAACATTTGTTTTTTGGTCAATATTTTTATAATTGTTTAAAACCTTATTTTTCAAACAGAAACCTACTTTTGGTAATAATTCTTTTTTTCTAAAGGTAATTGCCAAAATTTGTTCAAGTTTTATTTCAGCTGCCAATAAATCTCATGTTTTTAATGCAAAATGATAATCTTCAATTAACTCTTCTAAATCACTTTTGTATCTACCAAAAAAATTAGTTTTTGAATCAAAGACTAATTTTTCAATTAAATTTACAAATTCGATATCAACTGTAGAAAATAATTTTATTTCTTTTTCTATTTCATTTGAAATAGTTAATCAATCATTATTTTTTGAATCCTTTATTTCTTTTGATTTTTTAATTGTATTTCAATACAATGAAGTATCTGTATTATCTGATTGTTCTAATAATTTAATTATTTTTTTATAAAATAGAACACACTTAGTCTCAATTAATGGATCAAAAGTCTTATCTTCTAATGCTTTTTCATTATAAATATCTTCAATTTCTGTTATATTTCCAAACTCAATTGTTTGTAAAGATTCAATACGATTATGTTGATTGTTTTCACTATTTCTTTGATTTTCTTCAATTTTCTTGTTTTCCATATTTTCTTCAAGATTATCATCATTTTTTAATTCTTCAATTTCTTGTTTCACTTCAACGTTATTATTAATAGTTTCAACAACTTCAATTGGTTTAATTATTTCATTATTTTCTTCTAACATGATTTCTTGTAATCCTTCATAATTTTTTGGCTCAATTATTTCAATTGTTTTAATTTCATCGTTATTAAGATTTGTAGATAAATTTGGTTTTTTGACTTTTAAAGGCTTTTGCTTTTTAGGTTTTTGGTTTCATTTTTTTTCTTTAATTTTAGGTTTTTTAACTTTAACATATTCATCTACTAATGTTGTACCAGCTTGAAAATCAAATGTTTTTAAAACAAGTATATTAATTGATCATCAACTACATTCACCAAAGATAGCACCAATAAATCCTAAAATTAAAGCTAAAAATTGAATAATAATTGGCATTATAAATCACATAACTTTATCAATCATTTTGTAAACTTGTGCAGGATTATTAACACCTTGTAATTTTGAAAATGCTCCATAAGATAATCAATAAATTTGTCCAAATTGACCATCTAATTGTTGAACAATTTTAACTGTAATTGCTTCATCAATTGTTATAAAATTTGCAGCACTAAATTGAAATGCTATTCCCATAAAAAATGGAGCTGCAGATATTAAAGATAAAGTCATTGTTATCATCAATAATACTAAAAAAATTCAAACAAAAATCATTGTAAATTGATAACTTTTGATTGGTCTAACAATTCTAGAAATCCCCATTGCAGTTTTAGTTCTATAACCTACACTATGAATTATTAATCTACTACTTAAAAATATAATTACTATTAAACTTAAAATCATTGGCAAAAAAGAAATTAATGTCTTGCTTGGCCCCACTATTCACGATTTACCATTATATAAAAATATTGACAGTATTTTTTGATAATTTTCTCCTAAAATAGCATTATTAATTGCTTCAATATTATTTTTATTTATTATTGGTGAAATAGCTAGCAATGTTGAATATATTAATATAATCGAAGAAAAAATCATTAAAGCAATTATCATAAATTGCGATTTTTTATTATTTTTTAAAATTTTAACTTTGCCCATGATATAACATCCCCATAAAACTATACTAATTATATAATATTTTTCCCACTTTTTTTAGATAATGATTTTTATAAAAAAAATTCTATATGAGTAATAAGCGATTATGTCCCTACATATTAACAAGCGACTTTGTCCTCCTTTATAATCAATAAATGGAGGTTTTATGAAAGGACTACTATTAAATACCATGAAACAAGAACAACTAAGATTAATTAAACAATTATCTTTAAGAAAAGAATCTATTAAAAATACAGCCTTTAAATTAGGTTATAGTGTTAGACACACAAGAAGAAAACTTAAGGAATATCAAGAAATTGGAGCAAAAGCTTTTATTCATAAAAATACAAATAAAATACCTATAAATAAAATTTCACAGTTATTTAAAGATGAAATAATTGAACTATTTCAAACAAAGTATTATGACTTTAGTATTAAACATTATTGAGAACTAACTTGAAAAAAGAAAATAAGTTACTCTGCAATTAGGCACATATTAATAGAAGAAAATATTTTAATTGAGACTCTTAACAGAAAAACAAAAAAAGATATTCGTAAAAATTTAAAGGCAGCAAACCAAGAAAATTTAACAAGCGAGTATCTTTCAAAATCAATTATAACAAGCAAACCCCATCCTACGCAAAAGAAAATTGTAAAATTTGGAGAGATATATGAGTAATAAGCGATTATGTCCCTACATATTAACAAGCGACTTTGTCCTCCTTTATAATCAATAAATGGAGGTTTTATGAAAGGACTAATATTAAATACCATGAAACAAGAACAACTAAGATTAATTAAAGACTTATCTTTAAGAAAAGAATCTATTAAAAATACAGCCTATAAATTAGGTTATAGTGTTAGACACACAAGAAGAAAACTTAAAGAATATCAAGAGATTGGAGCAAAAGCTTTTATTCATAAAAATACCAATAAAATACCTATAAATAAAATTTCACAGTTATTTAAAGATGAAATAATTGAATTATTTCAAACTAAATATTATGACTTTAGTATTAAACATTATTGAGAAAGAAATTGAAAAAGCAAAATAAGCTATTCTGCAATTAGACACATATTAATAGAAGAAAATATTTTAATTGATACTCTTAACAGAAAAACAAAAAAAGATATTCGTAAAAATTTAAAGGCCGCAAACCAAGAAAATTTAACAATCGAGTATCTTTCAAAGTCAATTATAACAAGCAAACCCCATCCTACGCAAAAGAAAATTGTAAAGTTTGGAGAAATTTATGAAACTGATGCTTCAAATCATCAATGGATTAAAAATTTAAAATGTCATTTGCATATTGTAATTGATAAAGCTAGTAAAAGGATTTTGGCAGGCTATTTCAGTGAACAAGAAACTACTGAAAGCTATTACAATATCTATAAAAAAGCCTTTAAACATTACGGTTTACCAAAATTAAATGTTAGTGATAATAGAAATGTTTTTAGTAGTAAAAATAATCGTGATCACTTTGGTGATAGCGTTTCAAATACACAATTACAATTTATTTTTCACTCTCTTGGAGTAAATACAAAAACAACTTCAATCCCCCAAGAAAAAGCATTAGTTGAAAGAACTTTTGGAACATTGCAAAGCAGATGACCTCAAATAATTAGACTCTTAAATTTAAAAAATATTGATCAGTTAAATAATTATTTACCTCATCTTATTCAAGAATACAATCAATATTTTTCAATCCCTTTAGACCAATTAGAATCAGTAACTAGAGAATTTGATCAAGATGAAGATATTGTTTTCTCTTATCGAAGTGAAAGAATTATTGATAATGGTCATAGTATTAGTTTTAAAAAAAATAAGTGATTTATATGTAAGGGCTTTACTCCAATTTACTTTAAGCCAAAGTTAAAAGTAATGGTTATGGAAACTGTAAATAAAAAGTATTATGCATTAATTGGAAATGACATTTACAATCTTATTCAAGTTGAAGTTGAACGTTTACATGGAAGTATGAAAACACTATCTGATAAAGAATTTGAAACTACCAAAATACCCAAAATTGAATCTCCTTGAAAAGCAACTAATTGATATTTTTTTGATAGAAAAAGAAAAAATACAAGATCTATTTATTAGATAAATCTTGTATTTTGAGACATAATCGCTTATTATCTACAAAAAGAAAATTGTAAAATTTGGAGAGATATTTGAAACTGATGCTTCAAATCATCAGTGAATTAAAAATTTAAAATGTCATTTGCATATTGTAATTGATAAAGCTAGTAAAAGAATTTTGGCAGGCTATTTCAGCGAACAAGAAACTACTGAAAGTTATTATAATATCTATAAAAAAGCCTTTAAACATTATGGTTTACCAAAATTAAATGTTAGTGATAATCGAAATGTTTTTAGTAGTAAAAATAATCGTGATCACTTTGGTGATAGTGTTTCAAATACACAATTACAATTTATTTTTCACTCTTTAGGAGTAAATACAAAAACAACTTCAATTCCCCAAGAAAAAGCATTAGTTGAAAGAACTTTTGGAACATTACAAAGAAGATGACCTCAAATAATTAGACTCTTAGATTTAAAAAATATTGATCAGTTAAATGATTATTTACCCTATCTTATTCAAGAATACAATCAAGATTTTTCAATACCTTTAGACCAATTAGAATCAGTAACTAGAAAGTTTGATCAAGATGAAGATATTGTTTTCTCTTATCGAAGTGAAAGAATTATTGATAATGGTCATAGTATTAGTTTTAAAAAAGATAAGTGATTTATATGTAAGGGTTATACTCCAATTTACTTTAAACCAAAATTAAAAGTAATGATTATGGAAACAATAAATAAAAAACATTATGCATTAATTGGAAATGACATTTACAATCTTATTCAAGTTGAAGATGAACGCTTACATGGAAATATTAAAACACTATCTAATGAAGAATTTGAAACTACTAAAGTACCCAAAATTGACTCTCCTTGGAAAGCAACTAACTGATATTTTTTTGATAGAAAAAGAAAAAATACAAGATCTATTTATTAGATAAATCTTGTATTTTGGGACATAATCGCTTATTATCTACAAGATAATGATTTTTATAAAAAAAATTCTATTTCATAATAGAATTTTTTATTTTAATATTTAATAAATTGTTCAAAATCAGATTTTAAATCTCTGTATGTTAGACAATCGTTGATTAATTTAACTTGATTTTCAATTAATTCAAATATTGAAAATTTAAATCTTTGATCTCCAGAAAGATAGATTCCATCTTGCTCTATTTTATGCTCTGGTGATAAACAATAAGGCATAATTTCCTTATTTATAACACTTTCATTAAAGTATTTAAATAATGGTCGATACTCGCCTCTTCCTGGTCCTAAATTAACTAATCCAATTGCCATTTTTGGATCTATTACAAAAATACTTAAAATATTAATTTTGGTTCTATCATCAATAAAATTAGCAACTGTTTTATTTGTTAATAAAAATGTTTCTCTATCTAAATCAGATATTCTAAAAAACTTAAAGAAAGTATTATTTACAATATTATGAAAATATACATCTAGGAATTTATAATTTTGAGTCACCAAAATATCATAAGGAATAATTATTCTTTTTTGATATTCTTGTAAATCAAAGTTTATTGAAGAATCTTCAACATATTCATATAAACTTTCAAAAGTTCTTTTACTAAAAATATAATCATACATTTCAAAAAGAACGTAACTAACTATATCTAAAATTATTAGTCTATAGTCCTCTTGAACTTCTTTATTCAAAACATCAAATATTCTATATTTTTTATTAGAATTTGAAAATGAATACTTATACTCACCATTTATTATTGTTATTAGAAAATAAAAATATTTTAAGAAAAGAACTTCTTTACCTGTAACTTCAATATTGTCTTTATTTTTTTTAATTCTCTTATCAATAATAGCTTTTGCTACTTTTGATATTTGATTAAATTGTTTGATGATTTTTTTAAGATCATAGTTTTCATAATCACTAAATAAAACTTCTATAAAAGGTACATTATCAATTCTAATTTCTTCAATTTTATCACTTACAAAATCAATATATTTAAAACAAAAAGTTCCATCTTCATTTTGGGTTTGTCAATTATTTAAAAATTCACTTGGTAATATCAAATTTCTTTTAATTTTTTTCATATTAGCACCTGTCTTATTCATTCTCTATTAATCATAATTGTTTTGTTGGTGAAATTGGTGTTGCAGTTATAATTGTCATTTGAATTTTATCAATAACAAAATAAACTTCATTTTTTAATGTTTTTATATAAATAAATTTATTTGTTTCAAAACTATAAGTTGATTTTGCAATCATTTTCAGTATTTTCTCTTTTAATTTGAATTCCTCTTCATCTTTAAGTCTAAGTCTTTCTCTTATTCTTTGGATTGAATGAGTTGAAAATCCATATTTATGCTTATAATAATAACTCATTAAAGTACCTCACCTTTATGATTATAAAGTTTTTTTATATTACATTAAAGTAAAAATAAAAAAAATCTTCATATAACCTCATATGTGTACTGTTCCTTTTTTTCGGACACCTATATTTTATAACTAACTCTATTATTATTATAAAAATATTGATACATTTTCAAATTATAAATATATTCATTTACAACATTGTATTTATAACCTTCCTTGATCGCTTCTCTTTTAAGAGTACTTCAAAAACCTTCAATATATCCATTGTCCGTTGATCTACCAATTCTAGACATACTTAAGCCAAAATCAAATCACATTGTAGCTAAGCGATATTGATAAGATTTAAATTCTGAGCCATTATCAGAGTGAATAATTGAGTTTGGTTTAAATGTTCCAAATTTATTAACCATATTAAAAAATGACTCTAATACTAATTTCATACCTTTAATATTTTTAGTTACCAAACCATAAACTTTTTTAGTGTTTACATGATAAAAGGCGCAAGTGTATAGTTTGCATCCTGCTATTATTTTCTCGGTAATATCAACAGAGAAAATATCTCCATAATTTTTCAAATCTGTTTGATATTTAAATAATCTAGGATACTTACCATTTTTTTCTGGAGTAACTGATTTATTCTTTTGTATTTTATAGTTATTAGGTTTTAACTTTAAAAACTTCATTAATCTTCTAGAACCATAGATTTTAACTTCATTTTTATAAACATCATTAATTCTCAAAACCAAACCTCAATTAATTGCCTTAATTTTTGGTTTACCTTTTGATAATCAATCATAGTAAGTACTTTTTGCTAAATCAATTATTCTACAAAGTCTTCTAATTGCAATATTTGGGTATTTAATTGTAAAGTTATAAACTACTTTTGATTTAAATGTATTTAACTCTCACTTATTTACTTCTTTCTATCAATCATTTCTCTTAATTCTTTAAACATTTCATCTCTTAATTTTAAGTCTTCACTCTCTCTTTTTGATTTTTTAAGCTCTCTTTTTAAATTTATAATCTCCTCATTATTGGCTTTAAAGGATTTTTTAAATCCACTTCTTCCATTTTCGTCATAAATTTTTATTCAGTTTTTCAATCTTGATTTATCAATTCTTACTGCTTTTGAATACTGTGCTAATAACAAATTAGATTTGTAAAAATTTAATACTAATTCAATTTTTTGATTGATTGAATACTTAGTCAAAATAAAACCTCTCTTCGTTCACAAATATTTTATATCAATATATAAAATATTTTTAAAATGTGTCCGAAAAAAGGTTACACTACAATATAACCTCATATGAAGATTGTATCTTTTAAATAACTTTTATTAAGCTTTACTATTTGTTTTATTAGTATTTAATTTTTTATTTTCTTTAAAAATTGATTTAAAACTATCTTTTGATATTTTACCTTTAGATTGAATTTCCACCAAAATTCTAAATAGAATTATATGACAGATAACTCCAATACTAATGGCAATTAAATATCATAGAATACCAATGAAATTACCACTTTTATCTGTAACTCCAGCAAAAATTGCAATAATAGGTCCACCTCAAGCGCCAACATGACCTTGAACCATAAATGCACCAGCTATCATACCTGCAATACCAGAACAAATAATGTTTGGAATTATTGCAGCTCATTTATATTTGATTGCAAATGGAATGGCACTTTCGCTTACACCCATAACTCCTAAAACTGTTGCATTTATACCTAGTTCTTTATCTTCTTTAAAAGTTGTTCTAAAAAGCATAGTTGAAATTCCTGCACCAAGTGGTGCCACAGCAAAAGCAGCAGCAGCACAACCCATTGCAAGCCCCCCATCCACTGGTATCATAGCTGTTGCTCCAAATGAAGCAATTTTATTTATGGGACCACCCATATCTACTCCAGATAAAAGTCCTAGCACTAAACCTACAAGTATCATTCCCACACCTGCATTTTCTAAGGATAAAATACCTGTATACAAATAACCTATTGCAATTCCAATTAATGGTCCAAATGTAAACATTCAAATAATTGCAAAGAATAATGTTAAAAAAACTGGAATTATTATTATAGGCATAATTGGTTGTATATATTGATGAATTTTTCATTTTGTATTAATTCATTGAACTGTATAACCCACAGTCAAACCAAAAATAATAGCTCCAAAAATATTTAATGGTTGCATTACAGAATTTATTGAAACCATGTTACCATTTTGTCCTTCTACAAGAATATTTTGGAAATATCCTTGTCACACAAGTCCTGGATTATTGCCGATCATAGTTAATATAAATGCAGGTGCTATTGCAGCTCGTCCTGCAATAGAATTTGCAATATATGCTCCTGCAATTGCCATCATAACAGAAAATCCAATATTAGAAAATTCGTTTAAATGTCACATAAACTTAATTCATCCTGTTGAATCAGCAGTTAATGTTACTTTTGTTGCATTAGCAATTCCTGCAACTATTGCAGAGGTTAAACCTGCAAAAACAATGAAAGGTATCATATAAGAAATACCTGCCATCAAATGTTGAACTATACTTTGTTTATTTTTATTTTTTACATCAAAGGTTTTATTTTTACTATCATTTGTAAAAATAAAACCTTCTTTAATTGAATTTTGTAATTCTTCTTCAGCATTTCTTAAAGCTTTTTTTGTACTTACATGATAAATTTTTTTACCATTAAATCGACTTTTATCAACAGAAATATCAACAGCTAAAAAAACAACATCGGCTTGTTTAATATCTTCTTCTGTTAATTTAAATTCTTGACCTTTTTGACCTTGGGTTTCTATTTTTATATCTCACCCAAGATTTTCTCCTGCTTTTAATAATGCCTCTCTTGCCATGTATGTATGTGCAACACCAGTTGGGCAAGCTGATATACCAACAACTCTTATTTTATTTTTAGTTAAATTTTCATTTTTAAGTTTTTGACTTTTTAATTCAAAAAAATCTAAAATATCAGTTTTTGATCTTGAGTTTTTAATCCCTAATTTAAATTCCTCATTTAAAAGATTTGTTGAGAATTCACTTAATATTGATAAATATTTATCATTTTCATTTTCCAAAACCATTAATGCAAATATATATTTTATTGGTTTTCCATCTAGAGAATCTCATTCAATTTCTTTTTCTAATTTTACAAATATACAAGCTGATTTACTTATTTCTTTTATTCTAGCATGAGGTATTGCAAACCCATCTTCAAATCCAATTGTACCTTCGGTTTCACGATTTTTAAAACCAGTAACTAATGCTTCTTGATTTGAAACAATACCTAATTCAAAAGCTTTAGCAGAAATAAATTCAAAAACTTCTTTTTGTGTATTTAATTTTATATCCAAAAATATTTGATTTTTATTAAAAATATTTTTTTCCATCTTTTTTTCTTTCTATAGTTATAAATTTTTATAACCACTAATATGTATAAAAAAAAAAAAAAAACCAATATTTTTTTCCAAATAAATATAAATATTTAGAAAAATATATTGATAATTTTATATAATGAAGTAATTTAATTCTCATTTTTGAAAAAAAGATAATAACTATTAAAAATTATTTTTTAATAAGAAACTCTTTATTTCTCTTCCAGATCTATATTTAATATCCAAATTTTTACTAATTAATCTATGACATGGAATTAGCAATAAAATTGGATTCTTACTCATACAAGAAGCAATAAAACGCGTGTGATCAACCTTATTAATATCTTTTGCAAATTCAGAATATGTTTTATATTCTCCATATTTTAATTTACAAAGCTCTTTTAAAATATCTATTTGTTTATCTGTTAAGTTTGGTAAAATTAACTCATCAAAATTTAATTCAAAATCTTCTTTCTTCTCAAACTTTTTTAGATATTCAATATATTTAATAAATTCATCATTTTTTAAAACATTTCTTATTTTATAATTTTTGTAAAAATCATGAATATTGTCACGTTCAAAACCAATATAACTCAACTTATTATTAATAATCCCTATTTTAATAACTTCTTTTTCAAACATTTTTATTTTAAAGATTTTAAGAACTTTTTCATCCATCAATATCACCCAACTAAATTATATTTAAAAAACTCAACATCAGTTGAGTTTGTCAATATATTTTAAAAGTTAATTATATTTTTATTTAAAATGAAATTTCTAAATATCTTTATCCTTTTCATCGTCTTTATTTTTATTATTATGCTTATTTTTTCTATTTTGAAGTTCATTTAAAAAGTCGTCAATATCTTTTTGATCTTCATAAATACTTTGATCAATTTCATATTTTCTACCTTGCATTGCTTCTGCAATCATTGTTTGATATTCATTATTAGCTTTTGCAATTTTTTCTCTATCTAATTTAGGATTTAAACAAAGAATTACAATAATTGAAGCAGCTGTCATTAAAAGTGAAACAAAGAATAGTCAAAATAATACTTTAGCCCCTGTCATATTAAATGAATCATTTATAACATTAATTAAATTTTTAAGTCCATCTTGATTTAATTTATATCATTCATCAAAATTAGCTTTTTCTCCTTGTTGTTTTGCAACACCAAAAAATGAAGTAGGTAATTGTGATAATGGTACATTTGAACCAAAAATTAGTGAAAATCCTTTAATAAAACTAAATGACATCATAATCAAAAACATTGAAGGAATAATTAAATTCATTCCAGGAATAATAAATTTTTGTCTATAAGTTTTTGGAGGTTGAAGAATTGTATAAATAGTTCATGTGATTACTAGTGTCATTATGATCATATATGTAATTCCCATAGACCCCGATTGCATTCCCAATGAATTTGCAAAAAGTCAAGCTGCATTATCTGCTTTTAATTTTTCCTCTAAAAATGCTTTTCATTGAGCTTTAAATTCTGGACTAAAATTATCAATTCCATTTAAGTTATTATCAATTAGATAAGGTTTTGCAACTTGAACAAAAATAGATAATGCCACAAACAATAGTGTAAAAACCCCAATTGAAACTGCCAATGACAATTTCAATCATTTTATATATTTTGGTTTACTACTATATGGATAAAACCTTGGATCTTGTGCAGGATGTAATGGAACACTTCCCATAAATGGATTTCCTTGTGCACTTTGAGCCCCTGCCATTTTTGAATAATCATGTGTTTCTGTATTTGGCTTTTCTTTTTGCTTATCAACAATTTCTGGTTCAACATTACTTTTTTCAGCTATTTTTAAATATTTTTCTTTTAATTCTGGTGATATTTTTGAGTTTTCTTTAATAAATTCTTCTGTCAATTCGAAATTTTCATCTGTTAAAGAATCTCTTGATATTTGTAAATTATTAAAACAATATGTTTGTAAATAAGTAATATCACTTAATATTTCATCAATACTTTTATTATCTGGTTTTACAAATTTGATTTTTTCCTTTGTAATGTTTACTAAAGACTTTCCAAAAATTGGTCCTCATTTTTTATCTTTAAAACTACAACTTTCATCTATTTCTAAAATCAATAAGTCATTAACTAATTCAATTACTTGATTCTTATAATCCAAGCTATTAAGTAATTCAACTCTTAGTTTTTCATTTTTTATTAAATTTGCTAATAAAAATATCGAACTTTGATATATCTTGTTAGCTTCCATTTTTTAACCTCTATTCTTATTAAACATCAAACATTTTTAGCAACTCAATCTCTGGAATAATTTTATTATCAAATACCCCACTTTTTATATTTTTTTCAAGTAAATATAACAATTTAATTTTATCATTTATTTGTTTAATATTTAGTTTATTTTGCTCTAATAGTTTTGAAATACGATATGGATTTGCTCCCAAAACTGAAGCAATTTCTGAATTACTCATTCTTTCTTCTTTTAATAAAATAATATTTCTTAATGTAATTAAATTACTTGCTAATAATGCAAGAAATGAGAAAATATCATTATTTATTTCCATATAACTTGATCATTGCTTTAAAAAAGTTTTTATGTCATTTGAAATAAAACAATTAGCAATTTGAAAGCTATCAAAGTTATTATATTTTGATGTTATTTCATTTATTAAGTTCTTTGTTACTTTTTTTCGTAAACTAATTATTTTATTAATTTCATTTGTAAATACTTGCATATCATTTGGTAATTTATCTAAAAATATTTCAATTGAATCTATATCAAATTCTATTTTTGCATTTTCTAGTCTTTTGGTTACTATTTCTTTTTTTTTGCATTAAATTAGGTTCTTCCAATTTTAACATTTTGCACTTTTCTTCTGTTAATTTTGCTATTTTTAATTTCTTTGAAAACTTCTCAGAATTTAAAGTCATTATTATTTCAACTTCACTACTATTATTACTTAAAATTTGCTCTACATATTTAGAATCATAATCCTTATGAAGCTTAATTTTTGATTCATTTACAAATCAACAATCATTTATAACAATAATTTTTTTACTTGAAAAAATTGAATATGTAGTAATTTCTTCAATAATTTTTATAATTGAATCATCAATTAATGAATATTCAAAAATATCATACTCATTATCTATATTTGCTTTTTGACATAATTTGTCAATTTGCTTTTTAATTAAAAAATTGTCATTAGAATATACAAAGAACATATTTATCACCTATTAAGTATAATTTACCACTAAAAATTAACAAAAAATATAATTTATTTTGTAGATAATAAGCGATTATGTCTCAAAATACAAGATTTATCTAATAAATAGATCGTGCATTTTTTCTTTTTCTATCAAAAAAATATCAGTTAGTTGCTTTTCAAGGAGATTCAATTTTGGGTATTTTGGTAGTTTCAAATTCTTTATCAGATAGTGTTTTCATACTTCCATGTAAACGTTCATCTTCAACTTGAATAAGATTGTAAATGTCATTTCCAATTAATGCATAATACTTTTTATTTACAGTTTCCATAACCATTACTTTTAACTTTGGCTTAAAGTAAATTGGAGTAAAGCCCTTACATATAAATCACTTATTTTTTTTAAAACTAATACTATGACCATTATCAATAATTCTTTCACTTCGATAAGAGAAAACAATATCTTCATCTTGATCAAATTCTCTAGTTACTGATTCTAATTGGTCTAAAGGGATTGAAAAATCTTGATTGTATTCTTGAATAAGATGAGGTAAATAATTATTTAACTGATCAATATTTTTTAAATTTAAGAGTCTAATTATTTGAGGTCATCTTCTTTGCAATGTTCCAAAAGTTCTTTCAACTAATGCTTTTTCTTGGGGGATTGAAGTTGTTTTTGTATTTACTCCAAGAGAGTGAAAAATAAATTGTAATTGTGTATTTGAAACGCTATCACCAAAGTGATCACGATTATTTTTACTACTAAAAACATTTCTATTATCACTAACATTTAATTTTGGTAAACCGTAATGTTTAAAGGCTTTTTTATAGATATTGTAATAGCTTTCAGTAGTTTCTTGTTCACTGAAATAGCCTGCCAAAATCCTTTTACTAGCTTTATCAATTACAATATGCAAATGACATTTTAAGTTTTTAATCCATTGATGATTTGAAGCATCAGTTTCATAGATTTCTCCAAACTTTACAATTTTCTTTTGCGTAGGATGGGGTTTGCTTGTTATAATTGATTTTGAAAGATACTCGCTTGTTAAATTTTCTTGGTTTGCTGCCTTTAAATTTTTACGAATATCTTTTTTTGTTTTTCTGTTAAGAGTATCAATTAAAATATTTTCTTCTATTAATATGTGTCTAATTGCAGAATAGCTTATTTTGCTTTTTCAATTTCTTTCTCAATAATGTTTAATACTAAAGTCATAATATTTAGTTTGAAATAATTCAATTATTTCATCTTTAAATAACTGTGAAATTTTATTTATAGGTATTTTATTGGTATTTTTATGAATAAAAGCTTTTGCTCCAATCTCTTGATATTCTTTAAGTTTTCTTCTTGTGTGTCTAACACTATAACCTAATTTATAGGCTGTATTTTTAATAGATTCTTTTCTTAAAGATAAGTCTTTAATTAATCTTAGTTGTTCTTCTTTCATGGTATTTAATAGTGGCTCTCTCATAAAACCTCCATTTATTGATTATAAAGGAGGACAAAGTCGCTTGTTAATATGTAGGGACATAATCGCTTATTACTCATATAAAAATTAACAAAAAATATAATTTATTTTGTAGATAATAAGCGATTATGTCCCAAAATACAAGATTTATCTAATAAATAGATCTTGTATTTTTTCTTTTTCTATCAAAAAAATATCAGTTAGTTGCTTTTCAAGGAGAGTCAATTTTGGGTACTTTAGTAGTTTCAAATTCTTCATTAGATATTGTTTTAACATTTCCATGTAAGCGTTCATCTTCAACTTGAATAAGATTGTAAATGTCATTTCCAATTAATGCATAATTTTTTTTATTTATTGTTTCCATAATCATTACTTTTAACTTTGGTTTAAAGTAAATTGGAGTAAAGCCCTTACATATAAATCACTTATCTTTTTTAAAACTAATACTGTGACCATTATCAATAATTCTTTCACTTCGATAAGAGAAAACAATGTCTTCATCTTGATCAAATTTTCTAGTTACTGATTCTAATTGGTCTAAAGGTATTGAAAAATCTTGATTGTATTCTTGAATAAGATGGGGTAAATAATTATTTAATTGTTCAATATTTTTTAAATCTAAGAGTCTAATTATTTGAGGTCATCTTCTTTGCAATGTTCCAAAAGTTCTTTCAACTAATGCTTTTTCTTGGGGGATTGAAGTTGTTTTTGTATTTACTCCAAGAGAGTGAAAAATAAATTGTAATTGTGTATTTGAAACGCTATCACCAAAGTGATCACGATTATTTTTACTACTAAAAACATTTCTATTATCACTAACATTTAATTTTGGTAAACCGTAATGTTTAAAGACTTTTTTATAGATATTGTAATAACTTTCAGTAGTTTCTTGTTCACTGAAATAACCTGCCAAAATCCTTTTACTAGCTTTATCAATTACAATATGCAAATGACATTTTAAATTTTTAATCCATTGATGATTTGAAGCATCAGTTTCATAAATTTCTCCAAACTTTACAATTTTCTTTTGCGTAGGATGGGGTTTGCTTGTTATAATTGACTTTGAAAGATACTCGATTGTTAAATTTTCTTGGTTTGCGGCCTTTAAATTTTTACGAATATCTTTTTTTGTTTTTCTGTTAAGAGTCTCAATTAAAATATTTTCTTCTATTAATATGTGCCTAATTGCAGAGTAACTTATTCTCTTTTTTCAATTTAGTTCTCAATAATGTTTAATACTAAAGTCATAATATTTTGCTTGAAATAATTCAATTATTTCAAGCAAAATATTTGTTGAATTTTATTTACAGGTATTTTATTGGTATTTTTATGAATAAAAACTTTTGCTCCAATCTCTTGATATTCTTTAAGTTTTCTTCTTGTGTGTCTAACACTATAACCTAACTTAAAGGCTGTATTTTTAATAGATTCTTTTTTTAAAGATAATTCCTTAATTAATCTTAGTTGTTCTTGTTTCATGGTATTTAATAGTAATCCTTTCATAAAACCTCCATTTATTGATTATAAAGGAGGACAAAGTCGCTTGTTAATATGTAGGGACATAATCGCTTATTACTCATAAAAAATGTGTAGTGTAACCTTTTTTCGGACACATTTTAAAAATATTTTATATATTGATATAAAATATTTGTGAACGAAGAGAGGTTTTATTTTGACTAAGTATTCAATCAATCAAAAAATTGAATTAGTATTAAATTTTTACAAATCTAATTTGTTATTAGCACAGTATTCAAAAGCAGTAAGAATTGATAAATCAAGATTGAAAAACTGAATAAAAATTTATGACGAAAATGGAAGAAGTGGATTTAAAAAATCCTTTAAAGCCAATAATGAGGAGATTATAAATTTAAAAAGAGAGCTTAAAAAATCAAAAAGAGAGAGTGAAGACTTAAAATTAAGAGATGAAATGTTTAAAGAATTAAGAGAAATGATTGATAGAAAGAAGTAAATAAGTGAGAGTTAAATACATTTAAATCAAAAGTAGTTTATAACTTTACAATTAAATACCCAAATATTGCAATTAGAAGACTTTGTAGAATAATTGATTTAGCAAAAAGTACTTACTATGATTGATTATCAAAAGGTAAACCAAAAATTAAGGCAATTAATTGAGGTTTGGTTTTGAGAATTAATGATGTTTATAAAAATGAAGTTAAAATCTATGGTTCTAGAAGATTAATGAAGTATTTAGATCTAAATTGTAGTCATAAAAAAGTTTTGCGAATAATGAAGTTTTTAAAGTTAAAACCTAATAACTATAAAATACAAAAGAATAAATCAGTTACTCCAGAAAAAAATGGTAAGTATCCTAGATTATTTAAATATCAAACAGATTTGAAAAATTATGGAGATATTTTCTCTGTTGATATTACCGAGAAAATAATAGCAGGATGCAAACTATACACTTGCGCCTTTTATCATGTAAACACTAAAAAAGTTTATGGTTTGGTAACTAAAAATATTAAAGGTATGAAATTAGTATTAGAGTCATTTTTTAATATGGTTAATGAATTTGGAACATTTAAACCAAACTCAATTATTCACTCTGATAATGGCTCAGAATTTAAATCTTATCAATATCGCTTAGCTACAATGTGATTTGATTTTGGCTTAAGTATGTCTAGAATTGGTAGATCAACGGACAATGGATATATTGAAGGTTTTTGAAGTACTCTTAAAAGAGAAGCGATCAAGGAAGGTTATAAATACAATGTTGTAAATGAATATATTTATAATTTGAAAATGTATCAATATTTTTATAATAATAATAGAGTTAGTTATAAAATATAGGTGTCCGAAAAAAAGGAACAGTACATACTCATAAAAAATTAACAAAAAATATAATTTATTTTGAATTAGATATTTTTTTACTATATACTCTATTTGTATATAAATATCTTGTTTAGAGGGGTGAATTACAAACATGGCAAATATTAAATCACAAGAAAAACGTATTTTAACTAATGAAAAATCACGTTTAGCTAATAAAGCTTTTAGAAGTTCAGTTAAAACTGCAATCAAAAAGGCTTTAGTTGCAAAACAAGAAGGTTCTAAAGAAAAAGAAACTTTAATCAATGAAGCAATTAGTTTATTAGATAAATCAGTAACAAAAGGAATTTTTAAAGCTAATAAAGCTGCAAGAGAAAAATCAAGATTAATGAAATAATTAAAACTTCTTATAAAAGAAGTTTTTTTTGTACTTTAATTACTTTATTACTTTTAACTTTATATTTATAACTATTTCTAGAATTTGTAATATAAGTTTTACACTGATATTTTTTTAATGTTGCTATCGTCTCTTTACTTGGAAAATCATACATTTTTGACTTATGTCCAGAGATAAAACATTTTTGAGGTTTTATTGTCTCAATAAATAATTGAGAACTACTAGTTTTACTACCATGGTGAGCAACTTGAAGTAAGTCAACTCCCCCTTTAATCATTTCTAGAAACTCCTTATTTTGCAATAATCTTGCTTCTCTTTTTTTGGAAATGTCTCCTGTAAATAATATTTTCTTGCCTTTTACTTCTACTACTGAAACTTGAGAATTATCATTTTCATCCTTATTTTGATTCTCGATAAAATTACTAATTTTTAAATCCTTAAATTTAAAATTAAATTGATTATCATAATTGTAAAAAATATTTTGAATATCGTAAATGGTCTTTAAATCATCAATTTGATCATAGTGATCCTTATGATTATGACTTATAAAAATAGCATCAATTTTTCTAACTCCATCATATACTAAATATTGCTGTAAACTTTTTTTACTAAAACCGCTTCCCTTTCCAGCATCAAATAAAATATTTTTACCTTTATATTGCAATAAGAAGCTATTTCCATTTCCAACATTTAACATTGTAACTGATGGACTTATTTCAGTGAATTGATTTGATTGTAAAAAATAAAAACCATTTAAAGTAAATAACATAATTAATATTGTTTGAATTTTTCTTCTATTAAACTTATAGGTAGTTATAAGTTTAAACATAAAAAAATAAGTTATTAAAAAAAATATACTGAAGTGACCACATATTGTAAACATATTAATATGTTGAAAACTTTTAGAATATGAATAAAGAATTTGATAATTAAAATCTAGTAAATAACTAGAAAATGGAATTCAAAAAAATGTAGATAAAATGAATGAAAAGCTAATTAATGGAATTAAAAGTATTTCAAAAAATGAACTTAATCAATATATTTTATAATCAAAATATATTTGAACTGGAATGAATACCGCATTCACAATTAAAAAATTATAAAATAAATTGGTAATTGGCTTTTTATCCTGATATTTTTTTATAAATAAAAAAGCAATAATTGTAAAAATAAAACCTATATTAAATACAAATAATGGATTAATAAATAAACAAATAATTCAAATGATGGAAAATTTGGTTATTTTTGAAAATCTGAATTTTCAGTTTTCTTCTATTCATCTTATTATCAAAAATATGCATGTTTTTAAAAAAAATAAGGGAAAACTTAATAGTCCACAATAATATAAAACAAGAACTAAAATAATAATTTTATATTTTTTATATTTTTTTGAATTCTTAAATATTTTTTTATTAAAAAAGCAACTAATAATATAGATATTAAAGCCACTTAAGTTAATTAAAAAACTTAAAGAATATGAAGTTAAAGTAGTATAAATTGGATCATTGGTTTTTTGTTGAAATAAGAATAGTTTAGTTAATTTGTTAGAAGAATTAATGAATTTATATAAATAAAATTGCACAAAATGACCATTTGTTTTCTCTATCATTGGTTCTAGTATTCGAAATTTAACATTTTTATTAATTAAATACGAATTAAAGTCAAATTCTCAAAAGTTCCCATAAACACTGACTTTTTCACTCATTCCACTAAGTTTAATAAACTCCCCTACTAATAACTCCTCTTCCCCTACTGGTATATAATAAAGAGTTGATAACTGTTTTAATAAAATATATCCTTCTTTTACCTCTACTACTTTATATATATTAAAATTTAGTTTTTGATTGATATCCAACTTATAGAATAATAGAAAAAACATTAAAAAAAGACTAACAATAATTAAATAAGGATAAGATTTATTTAATTTTCAAACAAAAGAAAGACAACAAATTGAGTAGATACTAATACATATATAAATATTTTCTATATCCCTACTTAAAGAAATTAAAACTATAACTAAAAAAGCCTGAAATAAATAATTCTTTCTAATAGATCAATTTTGGAATTGCTTTAGCATAAAATTGTGTATTAAAATTACTTCCTACATATATTTTTTTCAGCTGTTTCATGCAATCATCATAGGAATTATCTATATCTAAAAGAATCTTACTACTCTTTTTAGAAACATTTTCACTAACACCTCTTGTATAAAAAAAATCACTATCCACTTCAAATCTACTGGTCTTAATAACTTTAATATGATCTTTTGGATAAAACATAATTGTGTTATTTTTCTGTAAATTATTATTAACATCAATTTCAAATAAGTTACTCAAATAATCTAAATTACTTACTTCTAAAAATTCTTTAGATTCATTTATATTTAAATCATTTTTTATTTTAACAGGTAATATATTTTCGTCTTCTAAAGTAATATCATATTTAACTTTTAAATATATATAACTTTCATTTTTTTCAATGATCTCAATTTTTTCTGACTGTTTTAGATTAGCTATTAATAAAGTACAAATACCAACCATTAGTGAAAGTAAAAGTAACAAAATAAACTTTATTTTTTTCATAGACACCTCAAATATATATATCGTTTATAAAATGAAAAAAAATGTAAAGTTACAATAACAAGCACACTTTTATTATTGTTAAAAATAACTTTATAAATGATAAAATTTTAGTGATTATGGGGGAAAATAACAAATGTTTGAATTTACTTTAGTTGACATTATTGCATTAATTACTGGAATAATTAGTTTAATATTGGCAACTTTTATATCAATATGAATTTATAGGAAAGATGACTACAAAGATTTTTATAGAGAGTTTAAGGAAAAGTATTTTTTTACTTTTAATAAAAATCTCTTAAAAGAAATGAATAACTATTTAAATAATAGTGAGAAAAATGCTAATGATATCGACTTAATTGAAAATGATTTAAATAAGATTTTATATTTTCTAAGTTTTTTAATTGAAAATAAAAAACTTATTAAGTCTATTTATAATAGATACCAAAAGCATATAAAAACTCATTTAAAAAATCTTAAGACTAATTCTAGCCCTTTAAAGATTACTAAGTTTAAAAAGCAAATTAGTTTAAATAAAATTCCTGATACTGAGATGGACTTTTTATCTAACTTTAAAGATAAAAAAATAAATGAGATTTTTAATAACTATAACAAAATATATAATAATATATTTCAAGTTTTTATAGAAGAAATTACAAATCAGGAAAAAATTAATCATACTATGGAAGTTTTAAATTTTTTATCAAAATCAGAACCAGATATTATCTTAACTATATTATGAATCTTTAAGTTATCAAATGCAGTAAGCGATTAAAAAAATGAAGAATATTCTTCATTTTTTTAATCTTTATTTTTTCAATTCCTTTAATTTTTCAACTAATAATATATGTTGTTTTTTATAATTAGCATACTTTTCTTTTTCAACTTCGACTTTTTCAACAGCAGCTCTTTTTAAAAAGTTCTCATTTGCTAACATTTTCTCACTTCTTTCAATTTCTTGTAAAAGTTCAGAAATTTTATCTTCAGTTTCTTGAATTGCTTTATCTTTATCAAAAAAGTCTTCATTTGCAATATCTAAAAAATAATCTTTAATAGCAATTGAAGTTAAATCTTTTTTTTGAATATTATTAATATTTAACTTACAGTTAACTAATTTTTCAACAAAGAGATTAATATAATCAATATCCTTTTCTATTTCTAATTTAAAGTTTGACTTTTTCAAGTTTAAATGAATATTTAGAGCAATAGAATTTTTAATATTTTGAGTAGCTCTAAATTCTCTTAAATTAGTTATTATTTCAAAAATATGATTAGTATTTGAAATCTCAAATTGATAATTTTCTTCTAATCACCTTTCTTTTAAAATTGAAGATTTTAACTCAAATGATAGATAAATTTCTTCACTAACAAAAGGCATAAATGGATGTAACATAATTAAAATATTTTTTAAAACATACCCTAATGTTGATTGACTAAATTGTTTTTCTTGTTTATTTAATAGATTATTTTCACTAACTTGAGCTTTTGAAAGTTCAATATATCATGAACAATAATCATCTCAAATAAAATTATAAAGAAGCTTTCCTGCAATTGTAAATTCATATTTATCAATTGCTTCTTTTACCATTTTTTTTGTTTCGCTCAATCGATTCAAAATTCAAAAATCAATTTGATTATTACTTTTATTAGATTTCAATAATAAATTTTTAAATTGTTGATTAGTAGGGATTTTTTTAAGGTTTAACATTACATATCTTGAAGCATTTCAAATTTTATTAATGAAATTTCAAGTACTAGTTAATTTTTCTTCACTATATCTTAAATCTTGACCAGGACTTGAATTTGTTAATAAGAAATACCTTAATGAATCAGCTCCATATTTTTCAATAACCTCCATTGGATCAACACCATTGCCCAAAGATTTTGACATTTTTCTTCCCTGCTCATCACGAATTAAACCGTGAATTAAAACATCATTAAAAGGTTTTGACTTTGTGAATTCTAAACTTTGAAAAACCATTCTTGCTACTCAAAAGAAAATAATATCATAGCCTGTTACCATTGTTGATACTGGAAAATATCTTTTCATCATTTCTGATTGTTTTTTTTGACTTCAGTTCATTGTTGCAAAAGGTCAAAATGCACTTGAAAATCATGTATCTAAAACATCTGGATCACGTTCTCAATTTTCTATATCCTCTGGAGCATTTATGCCTACAAAGACCTCTTTTGTTTTTTTATGATATCAAGCTGGAATTTGATGACCTCATCATAATTGACGTGAAATAGTTCAATCATAAGTATTTTCCATTCATTTATTTAATGTTTCATTAAAACGATTTGGATAAAAATTAATTGCTTCTTTCGAATTTTGTAAATCTAAAACTTGTTTTGCTAAGGGTTTCATTTTTACAAATCATTGATCAGAAATGAAAGGTTCAACAATTGCATTACTTCTTTCTGAATAACCAACTTGATGAACAATATCTTCTTTTTTAATGAAAGTCCCTTCTTTTGTTAATTTTTCAACTAATTGTTTTCTTGCTTCAAAACGATCCATCCCTTTAAACTCATTTGCTAATTCATTCATTGTTGCATCTTCATTCATAACAACTATTTGCTTTAAATTATGTTTTAGACCTAATTCAAAGTCATTAGGGTCATGTGCTGGCGTACATTTCATTACCCCTGTTCCAAACTCAATTTCTACATATTTGTCGCTTATAATAGGTATTAAAGCCTTATTTGAGGGGTTTATAACTGTTTTTCCAATATATTTGCTATATCTTTCATCTTTTAGATTTACAATTAAACAAACGTCTCCAAACATTGTTTCTGGGCGTGTTGTAGCTACTTCTAAGAAGTCTTTATTATTATTACTTAAAAAGTATTTAAAATAATACATTGCTCCTTGAGTTTCTTTATAGATAACTTCAATATTAGAAAGTGCTGTTTTTTGTTTAGGATCTCAATTTATAATTCGCTTCCCTTTATAAATTAATTTATCTTCATACATTTTTACAAAAACATAATTTACAATTTTATTTAATTCTTCTGAGTATGTAAATTTTTCTTTAGAATAATCTAAACTTAATCCTAATTTTGCTCATTGCTCTCTAATAGTTGAAGCATACTCTTCTTTTCATTCTCAAACTTTTTCAATAAATTTATCTCTACCTAAATCATTTCTTAAAATTCCTTGTTCTCTCAATCGCTCTTCAACTTTTGCTTGAGTAGCTATTCCAGCATGATCCATTCCAGGTATTCAAACAGTATCAAAACCATTTAATTTTTTGAATCTTATTAGTAAATCTTGTAATGAACCATCTCAAGCATGGACCTAAGTGCAATTTTCCAGTTACATTTGGTGGAGGTATTACAATTGAATAAGCTGGTTTTTTAGACTTAATTTTTGGTTTAAATAAATTTTCTTCAAGTCATTTACTATATTTATCTTTTTCAACTTCTTTATGATTATATTTTTTATCTAATTCTTTCATAATTTCTCCTTTTAATTAAAAAAAACCTATTTTTTAGTAAGTATTAATTACTAAAAAATAGGAACGAGTTATTTAAAATAACACGCGGGTACCATCCTAATTGATTGTTCAAAAACAACCCACTCTTATATCTAATTTTATAACTTATACAACCTTCAATAATAGTAAATTCTAGTTCACACCATACACTAGATCTCTGAAAATTACTCTTTATTTACTCCTTATAAGCTTTTACCTTTTTATTATATCAAAGCAAATAAAAAAAATAGCATAAAAATGCTATTCAATCACAAAAAACTCCGACACTAATTGTGATTTATTATTTAAATTATTTCATTCATAAATTTTGCTTCATATCGTATTGAATATCTTCACTTGTTTTAACTAAATATTTTAAATAGTTAAAGTTAAGAATTTTGGCTCATTAATGGACTTCTTAATTGTTTTTAATAATTTAGATTCTTTATGTTCTAATAAATTATATAAATTCAAAATTCTTTCATATTGAATTGCTTTTTCTTTTAGTTCTAATTCCAAAATTATTTTAGCTAAATTTTCATTTGAATTTTCAATTTCTTCATGTTTTAAAGTTTTAAGAATTTTAGTGAAAGTACTATTAATACTTTTTAAAATCTTATTCATTGAAATTCAATAAGCAATATAAACAAAT
>NZ_CAXIQF010000003.1:0-139171 GCF_964030855.1 Spiroplasma endosymbiont of Cantharis lateralis | reverse complement strand
ATCTTTCTTTGTGATTACTTTGAGCTTTTACTCTACAGGGGAAATAATAATTTATTCTAGAAAATCTATTTTAGTTTGTTTGATTATTTCTAATTCCTCATGACTATAATTAGTAAAATTGAATATTGCTTCAAAGTTTTTACTAAAATGGGGTCAATTACACCATTAAACATAATATTTAAAGGTCCCCTATTAACATATGCGTCATAAATTTTAGCCCCTTCTTGATCTTCATCAGAATTAGAAAAAGCATAAGTATAATTTCAATTAAAAACCAGTCCAATTTGAGCTTTAAACTATATTTTCTAAAAGCTAATAGTACTTTAGAATGAGCTAAAAATATTCCATATGCTTGCTGTACAGCTTGTTTAGGGTCATCCAAAGCGGGATAATGCTTATCATTTAAATAACCTTCATATACAGGAACTAAAGGCTCATTAAATGTCACATAAGAGTCAATACTATCTTGATACTCTTGAAAAATAAATTCACAATATTGAACAAAAGAGTCAATTACTTCTTTTGAAGCTCACCCTCCTTTTTGATGGGCTCAAAGTGGCATATCAAAGTGAAATAAAGTCATAATTATTTTGATGTTATTTTTTTTATATTCATTAATATAATCATGATAAAACTTAACTGCTTGTAAATCGAGTGTTTTGCCATCTGGAAATAATCTTGCTCAAGAAAATCCCGTTCTTAATGAATCAAAACCAATCTCTTTAAACATTTTAATATCGTCTTTATAATGTCTTGTAATATCACATGTTACATTAGGTCCAACATTATTGTGAAATAATTCAGGGCTTTCTTGATAATATTTATCAAAAGCTAATCACCAATCTTTGTAATACCCTTTCTTCAGTTTGCATTGCACTCATTGATGCTCCTATTTCAAATTTTTTTGAAAACTTAATCATTTTTATTTACCTCCAAATTAATTGTATTGAATAGAATATTTTTTTACAATATATTATATTAATGGAGAATTTTTTTGGAAAATCAAAAAAACTTTGTTAATATATATTTAGGAGATTAATATGTTCAAAAGCATCAAAGAAAAATTGATATTAATAAAAGCAAACCTTGAAATCAAACACATGTTTCAATTGCCAATTATTTACTTGATTGTATTGAAAATAAAAAAACGCCTAAAATTAATGAATGTTCAAAACAAAGTTTTTGTTCTGAATCTGTCATTACAGCGTTTGCAAAAAAATATGGTTATGATGGTTTTAAAGAATTGGCAATAAGAATTAAAGTTGAAACTGAATATTACAACTGAACAACTTTATCAATTAATAATGAAAATAATAACAATTCCTATAGAAATTTAATCAATAAATCCATTGATTTAATCGATTCACAAGAAATTAAAATAGTGGATCTTGTTAACTCTATTAAACAAACAAAAAATACTTATGCTATAAGTTGTTACCAACAATTATTTAATACAGAATTGTTTATAAGTGAATTAAATCTATTAGGTTATAATGCTCATTTTAATTATCAAAGAAAATTAAATGAAACTTGAGTTAATAGAGTAACATCTGAAGATACCTTCATAATAGTTGTTTTTGGTTTGGATAATCAATATGTAATTAATTTTTATAATTTACTTAAGAGCAAGACTGACAATATTTTTATTATCTGTTCTCCATCACAAGAACATAAATTTGACAAGTATAGTCAAATAATAATTGTTGACTACTACGAACGAGCTACATTTTTGGAATCAACAAGAAGTTCGTTAATTATGTATCTTATGAGTTTTATAGTTTATAAGCTATAAAAAAATTATTTTGAAGAAGTTTCTTTTAACTTTTCAATTTTGGATTTAATAAATTGAATTTCTAATTCAATATAAATTAAATCCTTTTTTTTATCTTTAATAATATAATAGTTTTTATCATTTTCTTTTCTTCTTTTAAGATGAATTTGATAAAAAAGAAACCCTAATAAAGGAAAGAAAAATCAAAATCATAAATTTTTTCTAACCTTTTTATCAATTTGTCTTTCTTGTTTTAGCAAGTCTTTATAATCTTTTTCAACAATAAGAAGTTTTTCTTCCAACTCCTTTTGATTCATTTTGTCATATTTATTGAACATATTTTTTTCCTTTAAACAGCAATAATTTGCTTTAATATTTCATTTACTAAATGATTTAATGATTGAAATATTATTTTTACTTCATTTGTATGAGCTAAAAACTGTTGTTTTTCACTTTCTAAACCAACTACTTCTAAACTAGAATAAATATTTTTTGTATCTTGTAAAAATAAAACTAATTTTTCGCAATTTTGTAATTTTTCTTGAAAATTATTTGAATTATTAATATTTTTAATTAGCAAACAAATATCTTGTGAAAATTTTTTATTTCAATTATCAATATTAAACTCTTCAATAATTTCTTGATAACTTTTATTATAAAGATCTATTTGATCATTAAAAAATTTACTAATATAAGTTAAAAAAAATTCACCAGGATCTTTTTCTTCTATTTTTTCAAAATTATTACAATAGCTTCTTCACTCTAATTCAGTTTTATAAAAGTAATGATATCTTTGCAAAATTAAAGTTAACATCAAACTCAATTCAATTGGTTCATTATTAATGTTTTTTTCAAAAAAATTATTAATTCCTTCAAATAAAGTTTTACATTCATCTGTTTGACCTAAAAAAATTAGTTCATTTTTTTGTTCTTTATTTAAATTAAATTCTTTCTTATTTAAAAGACCATATAAATCCTTTTTATATAAACTAAAAATAATGTTTTTTAAATTTATTTTTTCACTTAATTTCATTCTTAATAAACCCTCCTATTTTAGAAAATAATTTGTAGGACTATTTTATTATTCTAAACTATTTTATTGCATATTACTATAAGTTTATAGTAAGATAACTTATGATTATTAGATATTTTACAAGGAGCGTACAACATGACTTTAGGAATTATTTTAGGAACTTTTATAACTTCTATTCTCGCATATCTCTTAGGAAGTTTTTCTTTTTCAATTGCTATTGTAAAATGAAAAACCAATAAGGATGTTAGAGAACAAGGAAGTAAAAACGCTGGTGCAACTAATGCAAGTCGGATGATTGGTAAAAAATGAGGAGTTGTAATTATGTTATTAGACTCCTTTAAAATATTTTTAGCAGTTCTTCTTGCATTTTTAATTAGTTTAATACCAACTGGTTCAAGTGAGATTTTTAAAAATACAATTTTAATTATTCCAGGTTTCTTTGCTTTAGTTGGTCATTGTTGACCAGTTTACTACAAATTTAAAGGTGGTAAAGCTGTAAGTTGCTTTTTAGGTTTAATGTTAGTTGCTAATTTTCTTGTAGGTTTAATATTCTTTACAATATGATTAATTTTAGTATTAGTTTCAAAAAAAGTAAGTATTGGTTCTATTTTTGCAACAATTTTAGCTGCAGCACTAATGTGAATCCCTCAACTTTCTGGATTAAGTAATTTTTCAATTAATGGTAATGATTTTGAAAGTGCCTTCCCATTTGTTTGATATAATAAATTTCACTTAGTTAATGGTTCACCAATGGATAGTTTCTTAGTAATAAACTTAGTTGTAACTTTTGCAGCACTTATTCTATTGGCAAGACATTATCAAAATATTATTAGACTAATTAAAGGTACTGAACCTGCATTTTTGGGAAAAAAGAAAATTAAGTCAAATGAAAATGATATTGAAGTAAATGAATTAGATAAAATAAATGAAAATACAAAAAAAATTATTATAAACGAATCTAATTCAAAGGAAAAAAAGAACTTAAAAACTCAAAAAAAGAAAAATAAAAAATGTACTTAATGATAATTAAATTATCATAGCCGTACATTTTTTTCTTAATAAAAACTATTTTGATATATATTTTCTTAAAAGTTTTGCATCTTTATCTTCTAAAATATTATTTATTTTAAAACCATAATCATAATGACCAGTAAAAACTTTAAAATCTTTATTAAAATTACTTATTAATCAGTTAAAAGTCTCTAAAATTAACTTTTCATTTTCATTATTTAGTTGCAACAATCCATCAACTAAATAAGTTTCATCTTTAAGAATGAAATCACCTGTAAATAAGAATTTTTCTTGTGGTACTGAAATAATTAAAGAACCTTCTGTATGACAATTCTTTTTAAATATTTCAATATCATATCCATTTAAATTAACTTTTCCATCTTGCGATATTACTTTTAAATTTTTTATAGGTTCCAATATACATTTATTAACACCTTCAAAATAATTACTCATATTTTTTATTGGGTCAAAAAGATTTAATAGATCCTCTTTACCAATAAAAACATTAGGATTATTTTGACTTTTTGATATCTCATTTATTCCATAAAAATGAGGAAAATGACCATGTGTAATAAAAATATCTGTTATTTGAATATTATTGCTCTCCACAAATTTTATTATGTCTTTATAAGATTCATACGCTGTATCAAATAATACACCCTTTTTTTCTTCGTTGTGTAATAAAAATGCATTTACCCTTTTAAATTTTTTACAAGTAAAAACTTGTATCATTTTTTGTCCACCGTTCTAATATTTTATAATTGATATTCTGTACTTCATACGGAATTAAATTCCTAATTAATTATATAATATTTTTTTAGTAAAAAAAAAAAAAAAAGTGTTTTATTAAAAAACACTTTTAATAAACATTCTACTTTCCTCTTTTAACAGCATTCATAGTTTTTTTAATATCACTTTCAGTTGGTTTTCTTCCCATACTTCTGTACATAGCTCTAATTTGATTTTCATTAATTGGCGGATTTTCTCTTAATTGTTTTTGAATAACTTTTCTTGTTATTATAAAACCAATTATTCCCCCAACAATAGCAGTAGCTATTGCTATTAATAATGCCCCTCATCATACTATAGTTCCCATTATATTTAAATCCTCCTTGATTAATAATTCTTTTTTAATATTAACATAATTTTTAATTATTTTAAGATAGTTAATATGTCTTTTGCTATATCTTGGCTAGTAAATTTAATTTCTTTAATAACATCATTGAATGGTGCAGAATAACCAAATGTATCGATTCCATAAGCTTTACCATTATCACCTAAAAATTTATGTCAACCAAAAGTTGTTGAAAGTTCAATTGAAAATCTTTGAGTACTTCTATTAATAATAGTATCTTGGTATTTTTTTGATTGTTTAGTAAACTCATTCATATTTGGCATTGAAACAACATTTACTTTATGACCCTTAGTTTCTAAAATTGATTTTACATCCATTGCTAAAGCAACTTCGCTTCCTGATGCAATTAAAGTCACATTTGCATTTTTTGTTTCGCTTAAAATATAAGCGCCTTTTTTTACATCTTCAATAATATTTTTATTATGATCTAATTCTTTTAAATTTTGTCTGGTGGCAACAATCACACTTGGAATATTTTTATTATTCAAAGCACTATAATAACTTGCAATAGTTTCTGCCATATCACATGGTCTATATAAACTTAAATTAGGAATACTTCTTAACATTGCCAATTGTTCAATTGGTTGATGTGTTGGACCATCTTCTCCAACTGCCACAGAATCATGAGTGAAAATACTTAAAGTTTGAACTTTCATAATTGCACTCATTCTTAAAGCTGGTTTTAAATAATCTGCAAAAACAAAAAACCCTGAAGCTACTGGCAATAGACCACCATGAAGTACAATACCATTATTAATTGCACACATGGCAAATTCTCTTACTCCATACATAATATTTCTTGCACTTAGATTATTAAAATCATAGTTTCCATCAGCGCCTTTTATTTTAGTTGATTCACATAAATCAGCACTTCCCCCAATAATTGAAGTAATATTTTTGCTTAAATAGTTAAATACTTCTCCAGAACTTACTCTTGTTGCTTGTTCTACATTTTTATTTAATGCTTGCAACTCTTTTAAATCAATATTTCACTCTTTATTAATAGAGTTAATAAGTTCTTGTGCCAATTTTGGGTTTTTTGCTTGATATTTTGCAAATTTTGAACTCCACTCTTGTTCACTCTTAACTCCCCTACTTAAAACATTTTCTTTTCAAAAGTTATAAACTTCTTGGGGGACCTTAAATTCTTCTTCTTTTCAATTAAAATAGCTTTTAACTGTTTCGATATCAGTTCCCAATGGTGCTCCATGAACCTTAGTAGTTCCTTGATTGGTTGCTCCAATTCCAATAATTGTTTTAACTTCAATATATGTTGGTTTATCACTTTTTTGTGCCATTAAAATAGCCTTTTCAACCTCTTTTAGATCCTCACCATTTTTAACATGTAACGTATTTCATCCAGCTGCTTTAAATTTAAGAGTAATATCTTCACTTTGAGCTAATTCAACTGGAGCATCTAATTGAATGTCATTTGAATCATGTAAAACAATTAGCTTATTTAATTTATATCTTCCTGCAAAACTTATTGCTTCATGACATACACCTTCTTGTAAATCACCATCACCACATAAAACATAAGTAAAATGATTAACAATATCAAAATCTTTTGTATTATACTTTCCTGCTAAATGACTCTCTGCTAATGCCATTCCCACTCCCATAGCAAAACCTTGACCTAATGGTCCAGTTGTTGCTTCAACTCCTTGAGTGTGACCAAATTCAGGGTGACCTGGTGTTTTTGAATTTAATTGACGGAAGTTTTTCATATCCTCTATTGATAAATCAAATCCTGATAAATGTAGTGCACTATAAAGTAATGCACTCCCATGACCTGCACTTAAAACAAATCTATCTCTATTAAATCAAGATGGGTTTTTAGGATTTAAATTCATAAGTTTTGTAAACAAAGTAAATACTATTGGACTTGCTCCTAAAACTATTCCAGGGTGTCCTGAATTTGCTTTATTAACAGCTTCTATCCCTAAAATTCTTAGAGCATTTAGATTTTTATTGTCTTTATTCATATTTCTTTTGAACCTCACTTTTATTCAAAATAATTATATCTCTAAAATTAAAAAAAATTTAATTTGTATCAAGATATGTTTTAAATTTTTGATTAAAAAAAAAAAAAAAATCCAATAAATGGATTTTTAAATAATTTTGTGGATAAATTATTTTTTACAATATGTTTAAATTTTATTGTATTTTTTGTCTAACTATAAATTATTCAGCAGCAGCAATAATAATTTCTTTTGAACCAGTTAATAAGTTTGATGTATCAACTGCTTTAACTTGAATTTTATCTTCAGCAGTTAATGCAGTATCATCTGATCCATCTTTTGGTTCATGACTAATTGTATAATCTGTAGTTTCAACAGCTTCTTTAGACATTTTTACTATTGCAGCACTAATTGCTTCTTTAGCATCTTCTAAAGTCATATCTGCTGTAATTTTAATGTCTAAAGCATCTAAACTAACTTTTTCAGCAGCTTTTGCACCAACTTCAATAGTTTTTGAACCACTTAATAATGTTGATTCTTTTGTTGCAGCAACTGTTATTTTAGTTCCATCAGTTAAAGGTTTTTCAGTTTCTTCAGTTTCACCCTCTTCAGCTCTTGTTTCTGCTTTTACAGTAATTGTGTAATCTGTAGTTTCTTTAGCATCTTTTACTTTAGCAGTAATTTGTTTTGCAATTGATTCTTTTGCTTCTTTTTCTGTTAATCCTGAAGCAACAGTTAATTCCATTTTTGATAAATCAGTTTTAGTTCCTTCTTTATCTCCACATGCAACAACAGTTGCACTTGTTGTAGCAACTAAACCAGCTGCTCCTAATAATCCTAATAATTTTTTCATTTTTTATTCCCTTTCGTAGCCAATTAAGGCTTAACTATATTATATAAAAATATTTTGAAATATAAAAATATTTTTACAAATTTTTACACTTAATAAGGATTTATTAAGTGTAAAATACCCCTTATTTGCTTATAAAAGAGCTTTAAAAGGCAAAAAAAGTTACTTTTGGTAATTAACTACTAGGATTACTTTTTTTCTTTACTATAGTGCCATTTTCATCAATAATTGTTACATTTTCCAATTGTTGTTCAAGTCCTTTTCGAAAAATAGTAATATATTTTTTTCTTAATTGATCACGTTCTTTTAACTCTTCTGTTGTTAATTCTCTTTCTTTTGCAATTTTAGCAAGTTCATTAATTCGTTTTAACAGACTTTCCATTTCCATAAAAAAACCTCCATAAAAAAATGATTGAAAATTAGAATATTTTTCAATCATTTAATGCATAATAAGCGCTTCCAATCATTGCAGAATCATTTCCTAATTGTGCATTCTCAATTGTTAATTCTTCGGCAAACATTTCAATAATATACTTTTTAATATTTTTCTTAATAATTTTTATTATATGATCATCTAATTGTGTTAGACCACCTGCCAAGATAATAGCTTCTGGATCTAATGCATTTATCATTGCTGCCATATGCATAACAAGCGGTTCAACAGCTTCTTGTAAAAGTAAGATCACTTCAATTGGATCTTCATTATTTTCAAAAACCTCAACAATTTCTTTAAAAGTGATTGTTTCAATATTATTGAAATAACTTGATGCTGGATGATTTCTCTTTGATTTTAAACTTGTTTTAAAATGATTAACAATTCCTGATGTTGAAGACATTGGTTCAATACATCCTTTTAAACCACAAACACAGTCATACTTAGTTTGAAAGATTCCTCCACCATGACCAAATTCTCCTGCAAAACCTCTAGAACCAGGTGACAACTTTCCTTCTGTTATAACAGCTCCACCAATTCCACTATCAATATAGTAAAAAATGATTGAATCATATTGTTTTGCAACACCTGTTCAAAATTCTCCTAAGGCACTTGCATTAGCGTCATTTATTACAAAAATTTGTTTTTTAAATAAATCTTCTGCTTCTTCTTTTATATTATAATTTGTCAACTCAAGATTTGCTGAATATCTAATTATTCCAAGCATATGATCAACATAACCTGGAATTGCAATCCCTACTTTATCAATATCATCATCATAACTAATACCAATAGTTTCTAAACCATCAATAATCTTTTCATATAAATTGGGAATAATTCTATCTTTTTCATGATCAACTGAAAATTGTGCTTGTAAATCACCATATTGATTAACCAAACCTACTTTTGATGCTGAAATTCCAACTTCAATAACTAAAATTAATTTCATTATTTTTGTGGCCTCCCCAAACTTATTTAATATAAATATATCATTTTTTTACTTGATTAATAACGTATTTTACAAAAATGTTATTTTTTATTATTTCATGTACTGTTCCTTTTTTTCGGACACCTATATTTTATAACTAACTCTATTATTATTATAAAAATATTGATACATTTTCAAATTATAAATATATTCATTTACAACATTGTATTTATAACCTTCCTTGATTGCTTCTCTTTTAAGAGTACTTCAAAAACCTTCAATATATCCATTGTCCGTTGATCTACCAATTCTAGACATACTTAAGCCAAAATCAAATCACATTGTAGCTAAGCGATATTGATAAGATTTAAATTCTGAGCCATTATCAGAGTGAATAATTGAGTTTGGTTTAAATGTTCCAAATTCATTAACCATATTAAAAAATGACTCTAATACTAATTTCATACCTTTAATATTTTTAGTTACCAAACCATAAACTTTTTTAGTGTTTACATGATAAAAGGCGCAAGTGTATAGTTTGCATCCTGCTATTATTTTCTCGGTAATATCAACAGAGAAAATATCTCCATAATTTTTCAAATCTGTTTGATTTTTAAATAATCTAGGATACTTACCAATTTTTTCTGGAGTAACTGATTTATTCTTTTGTATTTTATAGTTATTAGGTTTTAACTTTAAAAACTTCATTATTCGCAAAACTTTTTTATGACTACAATTTAGATCTAAATACTTCATTAATCTTCTAGAACCATAGATTTTAACTTCATTTTTATAAACATCATTAATTCTCAAAACCAAACCTCAATTAATTGCCTTAATTTTTGGTTTACCTTTTGATAATCAATCATAGTAAGTACTTTTTGCTAAATCAATTATTCTACAAAGTCTTCTAATTGCAATATTTGGGTATTTAATTGTAAAGTTATAAACTACTTTTGATTTAAATGTATTTAACTCTCACTTATTTACTTCTTTCTATCAATCATTTCTCTTAATTCTTTAAACATTTCATCTCTTAATTTTAAGTCTTCACTCTCTCTTTTTGATTTTTTAAGCTCTCTTTTTAAATTTATAATCTCCTCATTATTGGCTTTAAAGGATTTTTTAAATCCACTTCTTCCATTTTCGTCATAAATTTTTATTCAGTTTTTCAATCTTGATTTATCAATTCCTACTGCTTTTGAATACTGTGCTAATAACAAATTAGATTTGTAAAAATTTAATACTAATTCAATTTTTTGATTGATTGAATACTTAGTCAAAATAAAACCTCTCTTCGTTCACAAATATTTTATATCAATATATAAAGTATTTTTAAAATGTGTCCGAAAAAAGGTTACACTACATTTTTATTATTTCAGTTAAATGAGAAATATGCTCCAGTTAATAAAGCTGAAGTATACAATAATCCAGTTAAACTTACTAAAGTCAAATTATAATTAAAACTAACTATTTTTCTATCACTATTTTCAATTATTCAACTTAGATTTTTAGCAGATGAACTTATTAAACCTACCCATACTGAATGTTTTTGAGGAAATAAATAACTAAAAATAACAACGCCTTTATTTATAGACATTAAATCAATTGGTAATAAATTATCTGAAAAAACAATGCATAAAATAATAATAATTATTGTTAAACTTTGTGATAATGCAATACTTTTAATCAGACCACTTATTATTGTTCCAATGGCAATTGATATTAAAATATTTAAACTAATTGCATATAAAATTCCTAATCACTCGCTAAAACTAATTAATGCAAAAGAAGTGGCTATACTTTCATCTATTGGTTTTACGTATAAAAGTCCTAATATCTCAATGGTAAAAAAACCAACTAAAAATGCTATAATTCCTGCTAAGAAATTAAAGGCTCAAATACTTAATAAAAACTCCATTTTAGATACTCCAGCACTATGTACTCTTTTTAAAAAAACTGAATTTTTTCACTCCGAAATAGAAATGTTTACTAAAAATACAATTGAATATGTTGGAATCATCATAAATAAGAATAATTTTGTTGGTTTATAATTAGCATTCATACCACCAGTAAATCATGTAAAAACGCATAAAAAGAATATTGGTATAAAGAATAAATAAACATAAGTTCTAAAATTTTTTAAAATTGAACTTGAAACTAAAAGAAAATTGTTAAAAAAGTTTTTGTTAAATTTAATAAATTTATTATTCATTTTTTTCAAACTCACTTTCATAATATTCAATTAACATTTTTCTTATACTTCCATGTTTTTTGATAATATTTTCAGTTATATCATCTAAATAAACTTCACCATTTTTTAAAATTATTACTCGATCGCACATTTCTTCAACTTCTTCAGGATTATGAGATATTAGCACAATTGTTTTGCCCTCACTTTTTAATTTTTTAAAAAAAGAAATTAATTTCAATTGCATTTTTAAATCCAAACCAGAAATCATTTCATCTAAAAAAATGAATTGTGGATTGTTTATAACCGCTAAAAAGGCATTAACTCTTTGTTTTTGTCCTCCGCTTAAATTATTTAAATCTTTTTTTAAAATTTTTTCTATTTCAAAAATTTTAATTAACTCTTTTGTGTTTTCATCTATTTCTTTAAATCAATTTTGTTTAAAAAACTTAACTAATATTTTAGAATTGACTCCCATTGGTCACATTCCCTCTTGAAATTGAATCCCAACTTTTTTATAAATATTTTTCTCTCCGTCAATAAGTATTTCACCACTACTTGGCTTTATTTGACCAACTATCAGTTCCATTAATGTAG
Source organism: Spiroplasma endosymbiont of Cantharis lateralis (assembly GCF_964030855.1). Lineage (NCBI taxonomy): Bacteria > Bacillati > Mycoplasmatota > Mollicutes > Entomoplasmatales > Spiroplasmataceae > Spiroplasma > Spiroplasma endosymbiont of Cantharis lateralis. The sequence continues at coordinate 127,261 of NZ_CAXIQF010000003.1, read as the reverse complement.
TTTTTCCCGCTCCATTTGAACCTAAAATTCCAAGACATTCTCCATTTTTTATTTCCAGATTTATATTTTTAAGAACCTTATATTTTCCAAAGTTCTTAGATAAATTTTTTATTTCTAACATTATTACCTCTCCATTTTTAATTTAATTCATTTAACTTCTTTTGTAGCATTATTTTGAACTTTTATATAAAGTTCATTGGTATTATTTGGAATATCTTTTACAAAATAATTGTTAGAGTTAGTTTCACCAACTCTAACTAGTTTATTTTCTTGTTTAAAATAGACTTCATAATAAGAATAGATATCTTTATCTTTTAATAAATTTTCAAAATTAAGTCTAATATTTTGAAAATTATTTCCTCTATCAATTAACAATTCTGATTGAGCTTTTAACTGTAAATTATCTTCTAAATTTTGAGTAATTTTTTCATAATTTACTGCTAATTGTCCTATATTAATTTTATTTTTTTCCTTTGAAGATTTAAATTGTAAACCAATTTTACCTATTATCCCTCCAGATGGTGTTATAGTAGTTTTTATTTCTTTTCAACCATCATCTAAATTCTTAACATCTATATTTGAAATAGACTTTATATTTGAATTATTTGATTTTATTTCTTCATATACTACACTTTCATTCGAAACTCCATTATTTGATCTATATACAATTGAAACTGTTAAAGGTTTATTATCTGTATAATTACTTCCCATAATCATTCAACTATAATTTTTGCTTGTATCAAATGTGGCCTCTTCAATTTCTCCATCATTTTTAATTGCATTTTGTTTTTTCGAACCTAGTGCAATTGAATTGCCTTTCAAATAAGGATTAAGATAATCATAATAACCAGTAATATCTGCAAGTTTTTCAATTTGTTGTTTTTGGCCAGTACCATCGTTTTGCAAAATCATTCATTTATATGTAGGTTGCACGTCAGCTATATTAGTATTACTTCACGGATAATTTTCTTCAATAATTCTTTCTTTTTTATCATTAAATGAAACAAATTTTGACCCATTACCAGTTGAAAAATTTGTAAAGAATGATTTATTAAAATCATTCATAACTGTTCTTTCATTTACTAAATTTCCTACTCCATAACTTAAATCATTAGGAGGCAAGAAAGTTGAATCATTATAAGAAACAGATCCCTTATCATCATTTGATAACTGTCTATTTCTTCCAGTATAAATCATGTCATCATAATAATTTTGTAATGTCATTCCATAAAGATCAGTTTCCTGATTAGGAACTGTATTATTAATTTTATCCATCTCTTGTTGTGCTAAATCACTTGCCGTATGTGCAGCAAAAATAGCTAAAGAATTATGAGAATTAGCTTGCTGTGCCCCTTTTTTAATATAGGTTCATTTATTATTATCTTTATCTTCTCTTTCTTTTACAACGTCACTTAATTTATATTCATTTCCATTCTCATCAAAATGTTTATAAACAAGATCTCTAAGATCTCTTTGACCTATTTTGTTTTTATCATAAAATATTTGCCCATTGATTCATCCACCCAAATTATACATATTGAAAATTTTGTGCGAATCTTTTTCAATTTTATTTTTCTTGATATAATCAAGAGATTTATTTGTAGTAATTCCAAAATCACTTAAAAAATAATCAGTATTTTTTTGAAGAGCTTCGGACTCTTGGTTTGCTGTTTTACCAGTTGAATCTAATTCCAAATTACCATTATTTTTATATGAAAATAATACTAATTTCTTAATATTTTCATCTTTTGAGTCTTTAATTTTTTGATTTCATTGTTTCATAATTTCAATAACAATTTTATAACTTAAAATATAACCATCTTCAAAATAACCATTTGGTTCATTGTTTCAAAATCATCCATCAAATCCTAAATCAACTGCCATATTAATTAAAATATCTACTATTAGATAATTTCCTTTAGTATCCTTTTTTAAAAATTTTTCTAATATATCCTTTTTTAGACCATGATATCCATCCAAAAAAATATTTCCTAATATTTTGGTTCCATTTATATGAGCTTTTTCAACTTCATTTTTTCCTGGAGGAACAATGATTCCTTCATCAGCCGCTCCTGCTCAACTAACCATAATATCATTGTATTGATAATTATTAAAACTTCTTGAATAAGTTCTTTTATTTCCAATAATAGTATTTTCATTAGAAGTACTATTAATAATTGTTGTCATATTCATTTGCTGAATTTTTTCGTCTTGAGATTCAACTCATTTTGAAGCAACATTGGTTCTCTTTTGAAGTTCAATTCTTGATTTATTATACTTAGCATCTAAATCATCTTTGTAGTTTCATTCTAGTATACTATTTACCTTATCAAAAATTTCATTTCTTTTAATTTCCATTATATCTTTTTTTCTATTACCATTTGGTAAAAATTTTGAATTTAATGGTACACCAGTTGGCGCTTGTTTTAAAACTTCTAAAGCTGTTTTAAAACCTGTATTTAAATATTGTACTGTTCCTTTTTTTCGGACACCTATATTTTATAACTAACTCTATTATTATTATAAAAATATTGATACATTTTCAAATTATAAATATATTCATTTACAACATTGTATTTATAACCTTCCTTGATCGCTTCTCTTTTAAGAGTACTTCAAAAACCTTCAATATATCCATTGTCCGTTGATCTACCAATTCTAGACATACTTAAGCCAAAATCAAATCACATTGTAGCTAAGCGATATTGATAAGATTTAAATTCTGAGCCATTATCAGAGTGAATAATTGAGTTTGGTTTAAATGTTCCAAATTCATTAACCATATTAAAAAATGACTCTAATACTAATTTCATACCTTTAATATTTTTAGTTACCAAACCATAAACTTTTTTAGTGTTTACATGATAAAAGGCGCAAGTGTATAGTTTGCATCCTGCTATTATTTTCTCGGTAATATCAACAGAGAAAATATCTCCATAATTTTTCAAATCTGTTTGATATTTAAATAATCTAGGATACTTACCATTTTTTTCTGGAGTAACTGATTTATTCTTTTGTATTTTATAGTTATTAGGTTTTAACTTTAAAAACTTCATTAATCTTCTAGAACCATAGATTTTAACTTCATTTTTATAAACATCATTAATTCTCAAAACCAAACCTCAATTAATTGCCTTAATTTTTGGTTTACCTTTTGATAATCAATCATAGTAAGTACTTTTTGCTAAATCAATTATTCTACAAAGTCTTCTAATTGCAATATTTGGGTATTTAATTGTAAAGTTATAAACTACTTTTGATTTAAATGTATTTAACTCTCACTTATTTACTTCTTTCTATCAATCATTTCTCTTAATTCTTTAAACATTTCATCTCTTAATTTTAAGTCTTCACTCTCTCTTTTTGATTTTTTAAGCTCTCTTTTTAAATTTATAATCTCCTCATTATTGGCTTTAAAGGATTTTTTAAATCCACTTCTTCCATTTTCGTCATAAATTTTTATTCAGTTTTTCAATCTTGATTTATCAATTCTTACTGCTTTTGAATACTGTGCTAATAACAAATTAGATTTGTAAAAATTTAATACTAATTCAATTTTTTGATTGATTGAATACTTAGTCAAAATAAAACCTCTCTTCGTTCACAAATATTTTATATCAATATATAAAATATTTTTAAAATGTGTCCGAAAAAAGGTTACACTACACCTGTATTTAAATATTTATAATTTAAATAGCTATTTTTTTCTTTAATTTTTAGTTCTATTTCTTCATCTGACACTGATGAAGGAATATCATGTAATATCCTTTTAGTTTTATCATAGTATGGTTCCTCTTTTTTCCAGTTATAATCTGATATTTTTGAAAGATCTGTACCATAATTAACCTTATTGTTTCCACAAGAAACTGTATATACTAAAAAAGGTATTACTACTGTTACTGATAACAATATAAATACTATTTTTTTCATTTATTTTATTCCCCTTAAAATAAATTTAGCAAAAAAAAAAAAAAAAGTAAATAACTTTTTTTAATTATTATTCAATTCACTCCAATAATATACTTTTTTTAAATCAATGCTTCTAACTGACTTACTTTTATTCCATATTCTGTTTTAGGTACAGTTATTTCTAATTTCATACCCTTATAAGTCTTAAAGTTTATTCAACCCAAACCTGAAATATGTAAGTCTATTTTTTTCTCGTCATTGTATACAAAAGTATGAACTTCAAAATCACTGTCACTTGAAAGTAATCTTGGAGATAAATTATAACGATTCTTTTTAAAGTATTGTTGAGCATTTACTTTTTTTGTTCTATGTAAAGGCATTTGTTTATTGATATAAAAGTGAAAATTAGTTTTAGTTGGTTTATGATTCTTTTCATTAATTGCTTGACCTTCAACAAAACTAAACCATGCAAGTCCTCCATAAAAAATTGACTGACCAGCATTTAACTGATAAGTAACTTGTTTAATTTCTTTTTTAAAAAAGAAGAAATCTCAATAATTTGGTGCAGTTGCAATAGCTATATGATTGTGTTTTACAAGACCAGGTGTATCATAAACAAAATTATTTTCTGTAAAGTTAATTTTAATTTTATCTAAAGTTGTATTAACATATTTTGAAGTAACAATTGATGGAATTTGATTATTATATGTTAAACAAGCATTTATTAAACTTGATTTACCAGCATTTGAAATTCCAACAATATATTGATCATATTCTACTGATTTTAATTCATTTACTAATGGAAAAATATAGTCAGCTTTAAGAGATGAAGTAAAGATAATTTTTGATCCAGAAATTGGTGAATCTTCAAAGAATTTTTTAACATAGTTTAAAATTTTTAATTTTTTTACTGCTTTTGGAAATAAGTCAATTTTATTAACTAAAATAACAACTTCCTTTTTTGATATTAATTTTTCTAATCAAGTTAATCTACTCCCAGGTAAATCAAACATATCAACTACATAATAATATCTAATTTTATTTTTAGTTTGATTTATTTCATCAATAATATCAATAAAATCCTTATCATTTATTTCTTGTTCTACTAATTTATTGTAGTACTTTATTTTAAAACATCTTAAACATAAATCTTGTTTTTCAATATTTAAACTAAATCCTGGTAATCTTTTATCAAGAGTTTGCAACTCTTTTCCACAACCAATACATTTTTTAGGTCCTTGTGATTGATAGTTTGTAGTATTACCAATACCAGGTTTAGCTTCTGTTAAACTAACTTTACTTCTTTGTTTAATTTTAATTAATTCTGGTTCTTCACTATTAGCATTAATTTGTAAGGCTTTATCTTCCAAATCTTCTAATTGTTTTTCAATTTCATTTAATTTTTCATTATTAGAGAATTTCATAGTTACCTCCTATTTCTCCTTCATTATAGAATCCCTCATGTAAGATATTCCTTTGTGATAATTTCTTCAAAATATGTTTTTCTAAAAACTGTACTGTTTTACTTTCTTCTTTATTTCTGCTTAAAGGTGATACTAAGATACTTTTAATATGTGCTCTATTTGCAACAAGTACATCTGTAACAAGTTGATCACCTATTATAATCATTTCTTCTTCTTTATATTTAAATAGTTTTTTAACTAATTTCATCTTACCTAAAAGTGGTTTTTTACAATCTCAAAAGTAATTTTTAATCCCTGCTTTTTTTGCAAAATTTTCAACCCTACTTCTAATATTATTAGAAAATAAGACAAATTCCATATTATGCGAATAAACATTTTTAATAAAATTTAATACATTTGGTGAAGGAATTCTTTCATTTCACCCAATTAATGTATTATCCATATCACACATTATTAGTTTTATTCCACTATTTTTTAGTGAGTCCAAATTTATCTTTTCATAACTTTCAAGATAGATAGAGGGTTTAAAATAATTTAACAATAATAAATTTCTAGATTTTTTATTTGACATTAAAAACACCTCACATTATTAACTTAATTATACCAATTTTATTGTTTTATCAATCTTAATCTTTTTTAATATAAGTATTTTTAGCATAAGGAACTTGTGTAAATTCATATACAAAAGATAAAAATTCCAAAACTTTTAAGACATCATTATAGCAATGGTCAATTACTCTTTTTATGTTCTTATTCATTGCTTTAAACTCTTCATATTCCATTTTTCTATTAACTGATCTTGAAAAAAATGAGTATGCACTACAACACATAGTATAAATATCATCTTTTTCATCTTTGAAGATATTTTGATTAATATCTTCAAATCAATCAAAGAATTTTTTAGTTCCTGTTAAAGCAATCATTTCATCACTTTGCTTTCCTGCAGGTAGATTTTCACGCTTTCAAAATTCTTCACCTAATTTATTAGTATTTGAAAATGAAAAAGTATTCTCTAAAATATCATAAATATCAAAATAATTAGCATTTAATTCTTTACTATCTTTATTATAAAAAGCCATTTTTAGTGTTTTTCTTGCAAATAATCTTTTATTATCATTAATTCATTTATTAATGATTTTTACATCATTGCTTGCCCCAGCACAAACAATTGTTCTTATTTCCTTATTTCGACACATATTCAAAAATGAAATAATCATTTTTGAATATTGATCAAAAAAATCATATGATTTATCATTAAAATTTCTTTTAATTGTAATTGATTTAATTGCTTTTTTATTATCTCTATTTGAGATCTCTTTTAAAGATTTGGCAAAAGAATACTGTATGACATAAACTAAATCTTTATTATTGTCATCGTATAGTTTTTTCTCATTTTCACCATTATCATGTGAATGATTAAAAAACTCAGTATCTAAAACAATTATTGGAAACTGAATGTTTTCCAGAATCTTTTTAGAACCTTCCCTGTCAAATCTAAAGTTTTGGTTTTCATTAAGTAAAAAGAAGCCCTCATCAATTATTTTTATTGAATTCCTTTTCATTTTAATACCTACTTTAAAAAGATAATATCATATTTTTAGGTATATAATTTTGATAAATATAAGTTATTATATTTATAAAGGTGAAAATAAATGCAAAATTCAAATAATTTTAAAAAATATTTAGATGAAATTTCAGTAAAATGATTCAAAAATTTTATAATTGAAAAAATTGAAAGTTTTAGAAATGGTTTTATAGAAGAAAATGACCCAGGTTTTGGAGACTTTACTCCTGATTTAAATGTCACATCTTATATTTTAAATAATGTAAAAACTGATATTGAAACTATTAGCAAATATAGTGATATCAAGGAGTTTATTGAAAAATATAGTTTAAATATCAAAAATAGTGAAGATCTTAAAAGTATTGGTAATGCTGCCCAATCAGAATTATTAGAAACAATAGAAAAAAATCCTAATAATATTCAAGAAAAAATAACTGAATTGATAATGAAAATGCAAATAAACAATATAACTAAAAATCTAGACAAATCTTTAAAAATTATTGAAACTTTACTTAATAAATTAGGTGAAGATACTTCAATTAATGAAATTGAATATGAAGATTTAGAGTATATTCTTCAAAATAATTTAGAAAAAACATTGAAAAAATTAAAACAATGAAATCTTGAAAATCCAAAACAAAGTGACTTTTATAAAGAAGAAATGGTTATAGTTGAAAATGATCCTGACTTTCAAAAAAGAAAGGAAGCAAGTGAAATTATTGAACATTACTTTGGTAATATAATTGGTCAAGAAATTGAAGAGAACGAAATTGAAGGACTTTCCGTTGAAAATATTAATGAAAACTCTAAGATTATTATATTTAATAAAGGAATCATGATTAGTGAAGAACTGCGTGGAAAAATTGAATTAATTAGCTGTATTTTTAATAATAGTAAAGAGTTTAAAAAAAACAATGTCTAAGGACATTGTTTTTTAAATGAATTTATACCTAAATCCATCAATAATCATAAATTCTTCTTGAGTACTACTATCTTTTTCAAAAGTTATTTTACCTGTTAAATCTAACGATAATTTTGTTTTTGCTGATCAAGTTAGTTTAGAAATAAATGCTTTTTTTTGATCTTCATTTAATGTACCATCAATTTCATAGTCTCAATCGCCTTTTTCATTCTTTTTCTCTAATACTTTTAATCTGAAATTAATTCCATCAATTATTTTATTTATAAAATTAAACGTTTCACTTTTATTTAAAGGATTTGAGTTAGTTAAGGATGCTAATACTTTTCCCTGGTCTTTTCATCCTTTTTTTATAGTTAAAGCTAAATCTGATTCAACTTTTGTACTATAAGCACCATCAACATTTTTAACAACTATTGAGTTTAAAAAAATATTTTCTACAATAATTGTCATTCCTGTAAAATCATAAGAATTTTCTATTATATTTGGATTATAAATTTCTGCTAATATCTTTATAAATTCAGCTTCAGTTGGATTATCTAAATCTAATTCAACTTTATTATTTGCTATTTTATTTGAAGATAAATTTGATTCAAAACCATTGTGCTCTCATGAATCATTTATGAATTCTAAATATTCAAGATTATATAATTTAATAGTTTCATTATCTTTAAAAAATATATTTATGTCATTTGTAAAACCCGTAAAACTTTTCGATGCAATAGAAATTAATGGATCACATGAAACACTCATAATTGCGGAAGTTGGTATGATAAATAAACTAGATAGTATATAAATTATTTTCTTCATTTTCTTCCCCTTTTATATTAATTTCTATAGAAATTTTATCAATTTTTATATTATCTATATTAAAACTTTTCAAGTTAATTGATTCATATTCTTCTTGATTATTTTCTAATTCCTTTTCTTCTATTTCATTATTATTTAATTTAAACTCTAAATCTTGTTGATAATAATAAAATAAGTTTTTTACAATATTTATTTTTTCCATTTTTTTTGTCTTATCAACATCTTCAAAAGATATTTTTAAAATATTATTTATCTCTTTTTCTTCTGTATCTTTTTCAACGATTTCTTCAGTTTCAATGTTAACTGATTCAGCTAAAAGTAAATTTTTAATAATTTCTTCATTTAAAATAAATTCTTTATCAAAAAAATTAAATTCTGTATTAATCTTTTTATCTTTCTTTTTATCAATTATTTCTAAACTATTTTGTTTAGATAAAAGAATTAAATTATCTTCTTTTCTATACTTTCCAAAAAAATATATATTTTTTGAATAATCTAAACTTAACTCTAGATTTGAATAATCATAGAAAATATTTTCCTTTTCATTAGGTTCTATATTAAATCATTGAGCCAAATCATCCAAGGCATATTGTGTCATTATTCTATCTTTTATATTATTATCATTTCCAACATTACCATATTCGTCTGAACTAAGTTCATTACCAAAAAAAGTATTATCTCTATCACAAATAAATTCATCACAATTTAATTTTAATTCATTTCCATTTAAATTAAGTAGTTGCGCTTGTTTTTCAATTTTAGTTTCTGGTTCTGGAATCTCAAGTTTTTTTTCTAAATCAGGAAACATAGAAAATTCCTTTATTTTAGTGTTATTCTGATTATTAAAAACTGTTTGAAATGCTTTATTATAGTTAGTTTCATAAAATCTATTACTATTTTCAGTGTTTCCACAAGCCACAACGGCAGCTGTTGTTGAACTTAGCAAAGTTACAACACTAAAAAAATTAATTATTTTTTTCAAATTTATCACCTTTTAAAATTATAACAAATAAAAAAAGAAATTTATATTCAGTTAATTTTAATTATCAAAGTATAAGCAAATAAATTTCCATTTATATATTTTTACGATTTTATATAAAATGTATTGTATTTTTAAAAAATTAGTTTCATTTTTTATTTTAACTCTTATACCTTCTATTAGATTAAAAATATATTAGTAAATCTTTAATAATCTAGTTTTACTACTTAAGATATTTTATAAGTTTTTATAATGGCGAACATCTTCATTCCTCCAAGTCTAGACTCGCCTTGTATGTGAGTTATTTTTTAATACACTATTTTAATTTAAAAGAATATAATGACTGTCAATAAATCACTTATTAGTTCTTAATTTTTATTAAACCACAAATAAAATTTATATATTAGACCATACTAATAAAATAATTCATTTTAATTAAAATATTTTTATCAATATAATAATTTAAAAAATTTACTTGAATAAAGATTTTGTTTTATTCAAGTAAAAAACTTATTAGTTCTAACTATTTTAAATTATATTTATTATTTGTCTTTAAAATTTTAGCTCTTTACTTTTTAATAAAAAAAAAAAAAAAACTCCTTGTAAACTTTAATGATATCTATTCATTTTGTATACTTAGAGAACTAATCTAATATATTTACTATTATTATTTTACAACACCATCTTCTCAGAAATTAATTGCTAAAATATTTTTTATATATCTTATTGATATTTCCAAATCATTTATTGGTATTTTTAAATGACCATTTGTATTTCCAGTTGCAATATTAACTAAAATTAATTGAGGAATTTCAGGTTCAGAATTAATAAAATCAATTGGATCCATATTTTTTATTTCTTCAAAACCAGAGTTTTCGTATAATTCTCTTTTAAAAGAAAGAATTCCAGTTTCCATTCAATTTTGAATTAATCAATCTTTAATTTTATTATTTAGTTCAGCTATATCATTTATATTTGAAGAAATAATTTCTAATGATCATTTAGGAAAAGTTCTTATTAATTCTTCTAAAGATTTAATAATTAAAATTTCTCTAAAAGTTTCACCACTATCACTTTTACCTTGAATCATACAAAATGATGTACCCTCTTGAAATGTTACTTTACCTAAGCTTGATTTTTTTAAATTATAAACTTTCTTTTCCATACTAGCCCCTTTGAAATACGATTAACAATATTATACACTAACTTTTTATTAAAATTAAATATAAAAAATTGCTAAATCAACGAGTTGATAAAATTATTTTATTCTTTAATTATTTTTTTATCTTCATAATTATCAAGATAAGTTTTTGCAAATAAAATTCCAAATAATGAACCTATTAATAAAAGTGAATTACTTAATCCCATTAATAAAAAAAATATTAAAGACAAAAGTATTGAAAGCTCATCACCATTTTTAAAAACTCCAAAAATTATTGCAGGTAAAATTGAAATTATAAGTCCTACACCACTCGCACATAAACCAAAGATGTAACCAAATCTTTGAGATATTGATTTTCTCGAATTAATAAAAATTAAAATAAAAATTAAAATAATAAATGATATAAAAGTTACTAATAAAATTGTAATACCAATACCTTTTATTAAACTTAAGCTTGCATCTAAATTTGTTTGTAATCATTTTCCTAAATCTAAAAAATATTTATAGCTACCTTCCATAAGAGGTTTTATTGATATTAATAAAATAGAAATAACCATTACATTTATTAATAAAGTAAGGATAAGATATATAGAAATGTTTGATAAAGTTCGTGAAAGTCTTAACATGATAACTCCTTTTAATATGAATTTAATTTTAGCATTTTAAATATCTTGTTTATATTTTTTTTAAATATTAAAAATAAATACTTAAACTAAAATTTCTTTTTCTAATCATTGAATTGCTTTTTCAGTTATTTTTCTTCCTTTAAAAGTTTTCTCAACTAAAAAGTTTCTAATTAAAATTGGTTCAATTAATTTTATAATTATTTGTTGCTGTAATCCCATTACTTGTTGAATGGTTTCAATACCTAATACTGAATGTTTATATAAAAGTTTTAAATAAGAAATTTCTTGATTGGTTAATCCAAATTTATAAATTTCCAATTTTAAAAAAATACTTTTAATAATTTTTATATCAATATTTTTAAGATCTAAAGTAATAATATAATCATAAATTCTTTTTAAAAGATTAATTGCAACTCTTGGAGTATTTTGACAAAACCTTGAAATATAATTTATTACTTCTTTATTTAAATCTATTTCTAACTTCTTACAATTTAATTCAATTATATCTGCAATTTCATTTTCACTATAATGTTGAAAATGAAATAATATGGGAAATCTATTTTTAAATGGTTCGGCTAATTTATTTATTTCTGTTGTTGCACCAACTAAAGTAAAGTTTGCAATTTTATATTAACAACTTTTGATTATATTCTTTACCTACAATTATGTTTAACTTATTATCTTCTAGCACTGGATATAAAATTTCAAAAACTTCTTTTGAAACAGAATGAATCTCATCAATGAATAAAATTTCATTTTCTTTTAAAGATGTCAATGGTGAAATAATATCACTTGGTTTTTGTAAACTTTGACCATTTAAAATATAAATTTTTTTATTTATTATTTTAGATACTAAATAAGCTAAACTTGTTTTACCTAAACCAGATGACCCATGAATAAGAATATGATCTAAATTTTTATTTCTTTTTTGAGCAGACCTTACAAATATATTTAAATTATTTATTATATTTGTTTGTCCAATAAATTCCTTTAAACTATTTGGTCTAAAAACATTATTTTCCATAATTGTTTAAACTTAAAATTGTTTTAGATAAAAGAATTTCTTCACTTAAATTTAAATCAATATTTTGAATAGCTTTATAAATGTCAGATAATTTATATCCAAGTTTGTTTAAAGAATTTATTACATTCATTTGTTTTAAACTATATTTCTCATTAAATAATTTTAATCTTATTTCACTGATGACTTTTTTAGAAATACTTTCAGATAAATTACAAACTCTACTTAAAGAATTTATATCCTGCTCTTTGCAAATTTTAATGAAATCTAAATGATTTAAATTTTTAAATATTTTTTTAATAGTTGTTATTCCAATATTTTTAATATTTAGAATTAAATCTGCTAAATCTCTTATTGATTTACTTTGAAAAAATAGTAAATCATTAGAATAATCATTTTTATAATTTATAACATACAAAATAAGCATTTTGTTTAGTTGTAAATTCTCATTAAAAATTTTGTAACCTTTATAGCCAATATTATTAACTTTTAATAAAATAAAATTTTCATCTTGTTCTGTTATAGTGCCTTCCAAATAATACATTAAAGTATCACCCCTATTACATAATCGCTATAAAATAAAAAAAACAAAACAAATTTTGTTTTGAATATAATTTTTTATAATAATTTAAATTTTATCAAGATAAGTATATTATTCTTCGTATACTATTTTTATTTTTCTTTTTTTATTTTGTTCTAATTTTTCAATATTTTCTTTAAAGAATGCAATTCTTTCTTCTTTAATTTGACTTGCTCTTTTTTTATCAATTGGTCTCTTTTCCATTGCTAATTTTATTTTTAAATCTTCAACAGTATAGTTTCTTCCATTATTTAAAATCTCATGAATTCTGGCTTTATTTTTAATTGCCTTTTTAATTTCTTCAGGTAAATCACCTAATTTAGAAGATCCCGTACTATTTGACTTTCTTAATAATTCAATTTTTGTAATTTGATTATTTACTACTGCTTCTGGTTTACCAACAGTTCTACCACTTTCAAGTTTTTCTAATGATCCAAGTGAATATAAATTGTTAATTGAATATGCCTTTTTGTCCTTCTTTTTCATTTCACAATTTCTCCTTTAAAGTTTTATTATTACATTTAATTATATCTTATTTGCTTCTATTAAGGTTATAAAAAATAAAATAATTATTATTTTAATTAACAAAATAATTTATATAGATTTATAAAATATTTTAAGAATATGATGAAATTACAAATATTAGTTTAAAACCAATTTCAAAAAAATAAAAAAAAATTTGATTTAACCAAATTTTTTGTTTTGTTTTTGTTTGTAAATACGTTTTTCTTTTTTACTTAAATGATATTCACGTTTTCTTGCTTCTGATTTATTTGAAGCAGCTACTTTTTGAAAACGTTTTAGTGCTTTTTCAATTGGTTCACCTTCGCGTACAACAACACTTGCCATTTTTTCAACTCCTAGTCAACAATAATTATAGATTGTAAATTGCTTTGTGTCTATATTTTTTGCAAAAAAAGTGAAAAAAATGATAAAAAAGTAGATAATATTTAAAGAAATGGGTAAAAATTCATGAAAAAACAAATAAATTTAATAGTTACAGGAGGAATTGCTGCTAGTAAATCTCTAAAACTATATCAATTATTAACAAAAACATATGAAGTTAAGTTAATAATAACTAAAAATTCTAAAAGGTTTGTAAATTTTGGTGATATTGACTATTTAGAGGACATATTTGATAGAGATTTCTATGACTCACATCATTATGGTGAGCATATAAAAATCGCCTTTCAAAGCACTCTAAATGTGGTTTATCCTGCTTCTTACAACTATATTGGTAAAATTGCCAATGGAATAGCTGATGATTTAGCTAGTTTAATATTTTCTGTTTCAAATTACAAAACAATTTTATTTCCAAGTATGAACTCAAATATGTATTTAAACCCTATTTTAGAGAAAAATAAGAATATTTTAGAGTCTAGTGGAAATGTTAAGTGAATTGAACCAAAATATGGTAAATTAGCAAGTGGTCATGAAGGAATTGGTAGATCATTAGAACCTGATGAAGTAATAAAAGTTATTGATTTCGAACTAAACAGTTTTAAAAACTTATCAAATAAAACAGTTCTACTAAATTTTGGTAAAACTAGAAGTTATATTGATAAAGTTAGATATATTACAAATGCAAGTAGTGGCAAAATGGGATCTGAATTAAAAAAAATCCTAAAAACAAATTGTAAAGAGTTAAAAACTGTCTTTGGTGACACATTAGTGGCAAATATTTCAGATAATGATAATATTTACGTAAAAACAAACTCTGAAATGTTAGAACAAATGTTAAAAAACTTTGATAAAGCAGATATTGTCATTTGTGCAGCTGCTTTATATGACTTTGAAGTTGAAAATTATATTGATAAAAAAATAGAAAAAAGATCTCTTTCAAACAAGGATTTAAATTTAACCCTAAATCCCGCAATTGATGTTTTAAAGGAACTAGGAAAAGTTAAAAAAAATCAATTCCTGGTTGGTTTTTCCTTAGCAAATGATTTTGATTTAGAGAAAGCTTGAAAAAAAGCACAAGAAAAAAATCTTGATATGTTAGTAGTAAATTTAGCAAGCGCTATGGAATCAAATAGTAATGAGATTAAAATATTATTAACAAAAAACAAAAAAATTATTGAGTTTAATAAGGCAAAAAAAAGTGAAATTGCCTTTAATATTATAAAAACAATTAATGATAATATTTAAAAAAGAACTATTGAAGTTCTTTTTTAAATATTTTTTTCTTATTTTTATTTGAAATAATAAAATTTAATATTTCAATCTTTTCTTTATTGTTATCAAAGATTGAAAAAATCATAGTATCTTCTTTTTTTTCAATTTTTTCAAAATAATCGAATAAGTTTATAGCATTATTACTGTTTTTAAATTTAATAGTTAAGTCTTTTTGAGTTAAGTGATAACTAAGAATATTTTTTATTCCTCCAAAATCTTCAATTAATTTATAAATTGAATCTCTCAATAACTTAGCATTTATAATATCATTATTTTCTTCTCTATTAAATTTCTTAAATCAAAAGAAGGCAACAATAAATATAAAGATACTTGCAATAACTCCTACTATTGGAATTATTCATATTTTTGTATTTACTCCATTTGCAGTTGGAATAATACCACTTAATATAAAATCAAAAATACCAGTTGAAAATGATGTTCCTAGTTTAACTTTAAACAACGAGGTTAACATTGCTAAAATACCATTTAAAGGACAATAAATAGCAAAATAAAATAAAGGCATTGAATAACAAAATAGATATTCTACAGGTTCTGTTACTCCTACAAGCATAGCTGTTAAAGCAGCTGTAATGTAAATGCCCATTTTTGATCTTTTTTCCCCTTTTGGTGTCATTAATAACAAAGTTAGTGATAAAGTTGGCAGAATAAAAATTGAATTTATATAACCTCCTGAAATAAATCTACTTACTCTTAAACCAACATTTCAACAATCATCAACGGTAATATATTTATTAGTTGAAACAATATTTCAAATAATTTGATCTCCACTTGGATTTGATTGAAAAATACTTTCAGTTTCTTTAAATCAAATATTGATTCGATTTTCAATTAATTTAAAATCATTCTCTCCTAAATAATTTTTAAAAATAGTAGTAATTTCTTCTTGTCCGAATCCCTTTTCTTTAATATTTAAAAGTTCAGTTACAATAGCTAGATTTTCACCATTTGATTCTCTTAAAAGATATTGAATTAATAAGTCTTGTTGATATGAATTTAAATCTCCACCTACTTGGGTATATCACATTGGCGATTGTCAAAGTAAATTTGAGCCAAATGGTATTAACATTCTTTGTATTGTTCTAAATATAAAAGCATCTAATCCAATTGGTGATTTGGCAACAACACTTCCCATCATGGACAAAACATAACCAAATATTGGTCATACTATTATAAAAAAAGAAGCAAAAACCATTGAAAAAATAATAGTTAAAATTATTACAAATCTTTCTTTAGCAAAAAATTCTAAACCCTTTGGTAAATTTATATCTTTAAACTTCTTATAAATAAATGTAACATAGGTTCCAACAAGAATACCACCAATAACTCCAGAATTAAATGTTTCTAAACCACCAAAAAATAATTTTGAAAGATAGAGATTTTTTTGCAAGTCCTTTCAAAATCAAATATCAAATAAGTTTTTATTGACTGAATTATCTTTAATTGAAGCTCAAATAAAAACATTAAAGACTAAATAAGATAAAATCCCACAATAAACAGCAACTCCCTTATTTGAAGTAAAACCTATAATAATTGCTAGTGCAAATCAAATACCAATATTTGAAAATAAAATATTGCCGATATTAATTAGTAGATCTACTTTTGTAGCATTTCCAATCGATAAAATAATTCCAAAAATAGGCATTAAAATAATTACAAAACCAAAACTAGTTCCTAATTTTTTCAAGAAACTTTTTGTTTTATTTTTTGTATATCATGATATATCAAATCCTCTAAATTGAGTTTGGTAATTTTCCATGACTTTTCCGCCTTTTATATGGTTATTTTAGCATAAAAAAAAGATATGTTAATCAACCTATCTTTTAACTAATTTATACTTACTTAAAACTATTTTAGATGAAGTATGATGATTTTTTTTCTTTTTAAGCTCTAACTCTTTTGCTTCATCTTTTGTTATTATATTTAAATTTTTTCTGCTTTCTAAATATAAAATCCTTTTTTCATCACCCTCATATTGATTTTGATTTTTTAATTCAGTTGAAAAATTATTTTTATTTGCAAAAGATATTTTTTGATTAACAATTATTTCTTTTGAATTATTTCTTTTTGAATTAACTATCTTACTTTGATTTTTATTTGTATTGGTTGTTGTAACTGTAATCTCTTTTGTATTATTTACCAAGTTATTTGTGTTATTTTCAACACTAATTTCTGAGTTATTATTAACAGTTTGTTTTTGACTTAACATTTTATTTTCTGTTAAATTATTTACTCCACTCTTGTTTTCAACAATGTTTTCTGAATTATAATTAATAACTTTATTTTTATTAGTTGAGTTTTTCTTATTTACTGTATTATTCTCTTTTTTATCTTTTAGTTGCTCAACATTTTTATTTTCTATGATTACTTGTAAGCTATTGTCCGGTTCTTGTAAAAGTTTTGATTTTTCTTTAATAGAATTTACTACTCTAAAAGCTTTTTGTTTTGAATTTAAGGACCTATTAATTGTTTCTGCCCTTCATTTTCTCTCAAGAATTTGAAAAGTAGTTTCAATTTTTCTTTTTTCTTTTTTAATAGTATCTTCAAAATTTTCATTAAGTTTTCTTTTTCTATTTTCCAGTTCTCTTAATTCAGAAATTTTTCTTTCTTCTCTTAATTTAGTAAGTTCTTTATGAAGGAACTCATTTTCTCTAATTAACTTCTCAATTTGTCTATCTTTAGCTCTTGCTTTCTTTTTAATTTTTTTAATAATTTTTTCAGAATTAGCTTCAAATAATAAGATATTATTTTTTTCTCCAGCTTCAGAAAGTTCAAGATCTTTTTGAAATTTATTACCTGTAATAAGTTCTCTATTATTTTTATTTTCAAATAAATAGTTATTAATTTCTTTAATAATTACATTTGGTTCTGTAAGATTATTACTTTCTTTAGAGTTTTTATTCAATTTACTTTCAGTATTTTTGTTTTCATTAAGTATAAATTCTTGTGAATCCTTATTATTTTTAATTTCTTTTTTAACTGTTGAGTGATTTTGTTCAATACTGTTATAGATTACTTGATTATCAATATTGCTTTCAACTTTTTTCTCAACTTGATGAGTAATTTTATTATCTTTTAAACTATTTTCTAAATCTTGTGCTTTTTTTAGTTCTCTTTTCTCTGATTTATTTCTATATTCTTGTGTATATCTAGATCTGTTCATATTAATCATTTCTTCTTGATAGTCATCAAATCCAGGAACATCAAAAAATGTTTCAAGATTAATTTCTATTGTTTTTAGAATTTCAGAGTTGAATTCACTTTCATCTAAATTACAAAGCTCATGAGCCATTTCTTTATAATCAAATTCACTCTCATCATTATAAAAATTTTCCTCTATAATTTCATCAGGAATTTTATCAATAGTTTTATAAGTAGTTATAGCATTTGATATTTTTTTTAATCTATTATTTGCAAATTTAGCAATATTTAATTTTAACTCTTGGGTAATTTCATCATCTTCAAACTTAGCTATTTCATATTGTTTTTGAGCTAACTTTATTTTTTCTTGTTCTTTTTGAATAGCCATCTGAATTTTTAATTTTTTGCTAGCAATATCTTGCATTTTATTTATTTCTTCCATAGAACCAGTAAAACTATGCAAATTTTCAGAAATATTATTAATTGTTTGATATTTCTTTCTTAATGCCTCTCCATTAGTTTGCTTTTTTTGAAAAATTTGTTGAATTATTAATAGATTAGAATGACGCTTTTGCGAATTTAAATCTTGTTTTAAGTTTGAACCACCACTTTTTTTACTATTTTGATAAATAATAAAATCTTCTATTTCTAAAAGTTTTGTTATGTATCTGCCAATATTTTCTTT
The DNA here is from genome assembly GCF_964030855.1 of Spiroplasma endosymbiont of Cantharis lateralis. Classification (NCBI taxonomy): domain Bacteria; kingdom Bacillati; phylum Mycoplasmatota; class Mollicutes; order Entomoplasmatales; family Spiroplasmataceae; genus Spiroplasma; species Spiroplasma endosymbiont of Cantharis lateralis. The sequence goes on along the minus strand of NZ_CAXIQF010000003.1, from coordinate 108,248 downwards.
TGTTTCTTCACTTGAAGAAGAAAATTCAGTTGTAATAAGGTTTATAGTTGAAGGATTTATATTTAATTCAACTAAATCATCAATTCTCTTTCTGATTGAACTTGGTAAATTATAATCATCCATTTCAAATCCGTACTTTTTCATTGATAACCCCCCTGAAATACAAATATTACCTATATTATATCAAAAAAAATGCCTTTTTATTAAAACCTTTCCTTATGACTTTATATAAATTATGACTTTTAATTAATTATTTATAAATATCAAAAAAAAAAAAAAAAGTTTTAATTTAAGTTAATTGATAAATAAAATTGTTATTTTTGACTAAATTAAGCTAAATTAGCCAAAATTTACCCTTTTTTAGCTATTTATTTTAAGTTTTTAGCAGTATTTAATATTATCTTAATAATTCTCTATTTAAGTTAATATGAGATAGAGTATAAATTTTTCACCATTTATTTAATTTATTAATATACTTTCCTTTTAAATAAGTAAATTTGCTTATTTTTTGAATGTTTTTAATGAAAGATACAAAAAATAACTTAAAGTCACTATTCAACCCAAAATTACAAATCCAGCAATTAGTAATTTTGTTGTAGATAATTCTATTGATCCAACAACATGACTGTAGAACATATATAAACATCCAAAAGGAGTTAATACTTCTATATAATAGAAATTTTGATTTTCTTCCATTAAACTTTGCAATGGAATAACTAAACCTGATAAAAACAAAAATACATAGAATAATAGCATTGAAAAAGGAATTATAGAGTTAATAGAAGTAACCAAAGATCCCAAAATTATAACTATCATAAAAGCTAATGAATAAGAAATAATTGGAAATGTTAATAGCATTAAAATAGCTTTATAATTAATATTTACTTTAAAAAGCAATATTGTAATTAAAAAAATTATCAAAGAAACAAAGATAAATATAATTAAATTAACTAAGTATAAGGCAATAGTATATCTTTTTATCGCCCCTTGAATGATTAAATAATGCTTAATTCTTTTTTCAACTTTATCTGAACAAAAATAAATACTTATAGGAATAATTGTTCCAGTTAAAGATATTAACAATATTATTCCTATTACTCCATAATGCAAATATTCCCTTCCAAGTAATAGTCCAAAAATTATTATTAATGCAATAGGAAAAACCACAGAAAAAATTCAATTAATTGGAGTTTTTATAACTCTTAAAAGTTCAACTTTAAACATCTTCTTTAACCATCTCTTCTAATATTTTTACTCTTTCCTGGTAGTTTCCTTCTAATTTAAAGTCTCTGATAATTTTTCCCTTTTCTAAAAAAATAACTCTATTACAAATTTTTGCAACTTCCTCAGGATTATGTGAGACTAATAATAAATTAATTTCATTATTTTGATAAACATAATTATAAATAATATTAATTATTTTAATTCTTCATTTGTAATCAAGTGAAGTTGAAATTTCATCCAAGACTAAGAAATTAGGTTTATTTAATAAAGCAATTAAGAATTTAAATTTTTGTTGTTGACCTGCTGAAATTTTTTTAAACTTATTATTCATAATTTCTTTTAATTCAAAATTATTAAAATATTTATTATGATCCAAACTAATTTTATATAATTTGCAATATAAATAAAAAATATCCTTTAAACTAATGTCTGTATTAAAATTTGAATCTTGAAAAACAGCATTATAAATATATTTTTTATCACAATAAAAATTTCCTTTATATGAATTTTTTAGATTTAAAATTAATTCTACAAGAGTTGTTTTACCTGCACCATTTAATCCCATAAATGCTATTCTTTCACCATCATTAATAATAAAACTTTCAATATCAAGAACTTTATTTTTTTTATAATAATACTTAAGCTTAGTTAACTTAATCATTTTCTCTCTCCTTCTCTAATGATTAGATTGTTATTGAAAATGTTTTTAGCAATTAAAAATAATGCCAATGATACATAATTTTAAAACATAAAGAAATTAAATAATTAAAACTTTATTAAAATAAAAAAATAAAACTTTATGTTAAAAGTTTTATTTTAATTATTAATTTTAATACCCAGTCTTATGTTCTTCACCTTTAACGATTGCAACTCCACCACTTGTTCCTAAACGTGACGCACCATTTTCAATCATTTGTATAGCATCATCATATGTTCTAACTCCACCAGCTGCTTTAACTTTTGCATTATCTTTTACAATTGACTTCATTAATGAAACATCTTTAAAAGTAGCACCTCCTGATGAAAAACCTGTTGAGGTTTTTACAAATTCTAAATTTGCTTTCAATGCTAATTCACAACATTTAATAATTTCTTCTTGTGTCAATAAACAATTTTCTAAAATTACTTTTACACAATTATTTGGTGCTGCTTTTTTTACAGCAACCATGTCATTTAAAACCAAATCTCAATTAGCATCTTTTACTGCTCCTACATTTATTACCATATCGATTTCACTTGCACCATTTTCAATTGCTTGTTTTGTTTCAAATGCTTTTACTTCACTTGTTGTTGCTCCTAATGGAAATCCCACAACAGTTGTTATACCAACATTACTTCCTTTTAATAAAGATTTTGCATAAATTATATGACTTGGATTAATACAAACTGTTGCAAAGTCATATTCTTTTGCTTCAATACATAATCTTTCTATTTCAACTTTTTTAGCATCCGCTTTTAATAAAGTATGATCAATATACTTATTTAATTTCATCTTAAATTTCTCCTGGTTTTTCTTGATTTTTTTCAACAAGATTTAAAACTCTTATTGTTTCACAACTAATATCTAATAAATAATCTCTTAAATTAAAATCATTTTCAGCTATCATTTTTAAGAAAACTGATATTTCATATTCAAATAAATCTTTATCATTTTCCGTTTTATGAATTACTTCGGCTTCATTTGAATTTGTTTTATAAACATTTATTTCTTCTAATTCTATAACATTTTTAAACGTCATAGTTGCAATATCTGATAGTAACTCATTTTCAATTATTCCCCTACTTGCTTTACTACAAACTATATTTGTTAAAACATCACTATCATGTTTTAAAATAACACAATCATTCATCCCACTTCCATTACCAAGTCTTTGACCCATTGATTTAACTTCAATAACTGGTCCAAAAAGAGCAATGCTTAATTCAACTGGATAAATTAACATATCATAAGTTGAACCCTTTCCAAGTTTTGAATCAAAAACTGAATCATATTGTCCCATTTTAACTTGAGCCATTCTTGAAGAATAGCGATTTAAATTTAAATTAGCAATAAATGGTTGATAGCTTTTAACAAACTTAAATAAATGAGAAATTTGCGGACAGTGAAATGTTTTATAAGCTTCCATTAAGAAAACATTATTTCTTTTTGCAATCTCTGCTATCTCAAGTGCTTGTTCAAAAGATAGTGTCAATGGTTTTTCAAGTAAAACATGTTTTTGTTGTGTTAAAAAATATTTAGATTGCTCATAATGCAAGCCATTTGGTGAGGCAATATAAACTGCATCAACTTCATCTAACATTTGATCAAAATTATCAACAGCTCTAGCATATAGCTTATGATCACGAATAAAATCTTTTGCTCTAGTCTTGTCTCTTGAATAACAACATACAACTTTACAATTTGGATTTTTTACAGCAGCACTTATAAACTGTTGTGTAATTTTTGAAGTACCAATTGTTCCAAACTTAATCATGTTCTTCCTCCTGCATAAATGGATTAAAATCCTCATCATCTTTTTCTATTACTTTTGATTTTTCTTTACTAACTTTGAGTTTAATTTTATCCTCTTGTTCAAACCATAATTTATTTGCAATTACTTGTTCTGATAACCTTGAAAAGCTTTCTAGTATTGAAATAACTACTCCTAAAATTAATTGAACTATAATAAATATTATAACCATTACATAAATATTTTTTGAAACAAAGAATATAGTTACAATATCAATAATTGAAAGAATAAAAATAGTTAAAATAAATATTGAACATAAAAGTATTTGAATTTTTTCTCTTCTAATATAATTATAGTTTAATTTTTTGTTAACATTTCTTCTAACAAAAAAGAAAATTAATAAACTTGCAATAGCTGATAATAATAATAAAATCTGAATTGCAATATAGGTTTTGTTATCTATTAATAAATTTTGTCCATCACTTTTAAAAACATTAATAAATGATATTAATGAAATTGAATAATTAAAAATTAATCCTAAAGTTAATAAGAATTTTATCATAGTAAAACTTCTTGGATTAACTTTATTTTTCATAAACCTTTTCACCTTCTACAAATGTTTTTAAAACTTCTAAATTTTTATTTAGAACAACTAAATCAGCAAATTTATTTTTTTCAATACTTCCTCGCTCATTAAAAATTTTTAATTGCTTTGCAATATTGATTGAAGTCATTTTAATTAATTCTGTCATTTGAATTTCAGGATTAGCTTCAAGCATTACTCTAATATTAAAATCATAAGTCGCTCCTGCTCCTGCTAAAACACCAGTATCTTTTAATGAAACTCTCATTCCCTTTTTAATTACTTCTAAATTTCCTAATTTATATTCACCGTCATCTAATCCTTTAGCATTCATAGCATCTGTTATAATGCAAATATTTTCTGCTCCTTTAATCTTATAAATTAATTTTAAAGTATCTTTTTCAATATGAATTCCATCGGTAATTACTTCACATAAAATATCATCTTTATATAAACTAAAAGTTGCAAGTCCTGGTTCATATTGACTAACTCCACTCATTCCATTAAATAAATGAGTTACATGTCTAAAACCAATTTCATAATCTTTTTCACATTGAGCAAAACTCATGTTTGTATGACCAACACTTGGTAAAATATTATTTTCTAATAAATACTTGGTAAAACTACCATCTTGTAAGTCAGCTGCATAAGTCATAATTCTTATACTATCATTTGATGCTTTAACTAACTCTTTTAAATAGTCAATATTTGGATTTGTTAATAAAGAAACTTCATGTGCTCCTTTTTTTTCTTTTGATATGAAAGGACCTTCCATATGTAAACCCAAACATTTTGACCCTAACTTTTGATTATCCATGAATTTACTAAATTCTTTTAAATACTTAATATTATTTTCCTTAGAATTGGTAACACTTGCTTGAACATAACTTGTAATACCCTCTTTTGATACATTTTTTGAGAAATTTTCAAAAGCGCTTATCGTACCATTCTCAAAGTCGTAACCATAACCACCATGAACATGACAGTCAATAAATCCAGGTAAGAGTCAATTACCTTTAATATCAATACCTTCCAAATTAGTTTTACCCTTATTAATCGATTTAATAATTTTATTTTCTATTTCTAATCAACCATTTTCAATTACTTCATTCTCAATTACAATTTTAGCATTCTTTATAATCATATTTTAGCTCCTAACAACTATATTTTAAGTCAAAAAGTGAAAACTTTATTAAAGAAATTAAATAATTCAAGATTTTATTGCTCTTTTAATAACATAATTGCTTCTTTTAAAGTAGTTAATCTTGGTTTTGGGTTCCTATTACAAGCTTTTATAAAGAGTAACTGATCTGAAATTATAAACAGATTTTGTTTTGCTCTGGTAATAGCAGTATACAACATTTTCTTATTAAGTATAAAATTAGAGTTTCTATTATTTCCATCTAAAATAATAATTGTATTTTTATATTCACTTCCTTGAGTTTTATGAATTGAACAAGCATAGCTCAATTTAACTTTTTGAAATGAACTTAATCCCATTTCTATTTCTCTTTCGTTAAAAACTATCTTTGCAGTTTTTAATTTATCACCAATGAAATTTAATTCTTTAATATAGCCTACATCTCCATTTGAAAGTTCATAGATTGGGTCATTTTCAATATACATAACTTTATCATTTACTCTAAACTCTAAATCATATCTTTTATAAGCTTTTGATTTTGAAGGATTAACTAAACTTTGAATAATGCTATTTAAATAATCAATACCTAAATTTTCTTTATACATTGGAGCAATAATTTGCAAATCATTTAATTGATCTTCAATATTTGTTGGATTTAAATTACTATACGTTTCTTTTAAAATATTGACAACATGATCATAGTCCTTTGAAAAAGTGAACTTAACATTTGAAGTATTTTCAAAATTAAAATTATTAATAGTTTCATTTTTAATTGCATCTGAAAGTTCAATAATAGAATTAATCTCTCCTTCACTATTTAATTGTCGATTATTTTTAATAAGTCTTGTTGTTTTAAAATAATTGCTAACAATTAAATCTTCATAAAGATTACCATAATTAACACTTGGTAGTTGCTCAACATCTCCTACTAATAGCATTTTTTTAATACCCTTTACTCCTCTTAAAAGCGAAGCAAATAAATGATTATCTATCATTGAACATTCATCAATAACAACTAAGTTTTTAAATATTGGTTTAGATTCATTTGCTTCAAAAATATCATTACCAGAATATTGCAATAATCTATGAATTGTTGAAGTTTTGTATCCTGAGTCATCTTTTATTTTTCCAGCTGCTCTACCAGTTGGCGCAGTTAGCGCAAAATTATTATCGTTATAGACTAGTTCATACATTTTTACAATTCCAGTAATAACTGTTGTCTTACCAGTGCCAGGTCCTCCTGTTATTATTGAAATATCATTTTCCATAAAATTTTTAATTGCTTCTACTTGTTCGTTATTATATTTAAAATTTTTAATTCCACTTCTAGTAGAAATAAAATTTTCAACTTCCTCTAATTTTTCTTCAAAGTTAAATTCTTTTTTTAAATAGTTAGTTCTATTTAACAAATCAAATAATTCTTTTGCAATAAATTGTTCATTTTCATAACTCTCTTTAGTATATATTTTTTGATTTTTAAAATAAATAATTTTTTGATTTTTTGCATAAAGAAGTTTGTTTTTAATTTCTTCATCACTTAAATTAAAATGTGTTTTCATTTTTTTAAGCAGCTGATTTATATCAGTAAAAGTATTACCCTCTTTAAAAAGAATTTCTTTTACAAACTCATTTGCAAATCAAGAAACTCTTTTTTCATCATTTTCTTCCATACCAAAAGTTGTACAGACTCTGTCAACTTCATAAAATGGTTGCATTCCTTTTTCATTTGCATAACTATAAAAATCTTCTCTTAAAATTTGTTCAATAAAATTAATATCTTCTTCTTCCTTTTGCAATAAATTTAAAAATTCTATTTTTAAATTATTTTCCACAAATATATCCAAAATTTTTGTATCACCAAATTTTGAAATGACTACATCATAAATTATTTCTGCTTTTGCTTGTGTCATATCTTTTATATTAAATAACTCAGCTTTATTATTCATTATTTTTGCAAAAACATCATCTTTAAAATATTCAACAATATTTTTTGCTAAATTTTTTCCAACTGTTGGAAAAATTGGTGAACTTAGATACTTAATTAAACCATCTTGATCAAAAGTTTTGACTTGACTAAAACTTTTTATTGATAAACTTTTTTGATTTCTTTTTGTATCATCAACTTCTTCTCCACTAACTTCATAAATAATACCAATTTTCATCATGCCAATTGGTCCTGTTATTACAATTGATTTTTTTTCATCGCTAAACAAAACAAAAATTGCTATCGCATAGCCATTATCTGATTTAAAAATAAATTTTGACACTTTACCTTTGTATTGTTTCATGTTTCTTACTTTCTAAAATAAAAATTATATTAATTTAATCATAATTAAAATAAAAAAACACATAAAGTGTTTCTAAATTAAGTCTTCTAAATCTAATTTAAGTTCACTAGTTTCTTCATCACTAATACTTACTTTTTTACTTTCATTAGATTCTCTTGATTCCTTGATCATTTCTTCTTGAAACTCTTCAGATATTATTTCTTCTTCAACTTCATCAAGAACTATTTCATTCTCAACTTCCTCAAGAATTATTTCATTTTCAACTTCATCAAGAATTATTTCATTTTCAACTTCATCAAGAATTATTTCATCTTCAACTTCATCAAGAACTATTTCATTTTCAAGTTCATTAAGGATTACTTCATCTTCAACTTTATCAAAAATTACTTCATCTTCAACTTCACTATTTAGATTTTTTGATTTTTCAATTTTATTAACCGCTGTTTTTTTAGCGGCTAACTGCTTTTTTACATTCACAACTTTCTTTGGTTCTTCATCATCTCCACCTTTTGGAGTTGGTGGTACATCATTATTATTAATAATGAATGATTTTTCTAAAGTTGTTGTAATTATTTCAGCCATATCTAAATCTTCTGGTACATCTTCTAAGTCAGCAAATTTAAAGTTTTTAACATTTAATTGTATTAAATTATCTTCTTCATCTAAAATATTTAAAATATCATTTGTTTGAATGTTATATAAGAATGTCGCAAATTCATCACGTTTTTTATTTCAAGGATATAATCTAACTCCTCTTTTTGGTCTCGCCATAATTGGAACATGATCTTGCTTAATTTTTTTAACATTTCCTTTATTTGTAATGATTAAAACATCACCATTACCAAATGCTTTACCAGCAACAATATCTTCATCTTTTACTACAGTTGACTTAACTCCTTTTGCATTAGGACCTGCTGAAGGTATCTCAGCGATATCATATCTAACAGCAAAACCAGTTCTTGTTAACATTGTTGCAGATTTTGTTTTTGAAGTTACAAGTGAAGCTGATACAAGTTCATCTCCATTTTGTAATTTAATAATTCTAAAAGGTTTTGAAAACATTTTAGTTTCTAAATCTTCAACTGGTGTACGTTTTATCATTCCCTTTTTAGTTGCTAAAAGTATTTCTTGTTTTGCATTTTTAAATTGTTTAACAACAAATGCAGCAAGAATTCTTTCATTTCCAGAAATTGTTGCAACTTTATTTATATGCATTCCAATTTCTTTTCATTTACTTGGAATAATTTTATAAACAGGAATTGAATAATATGTTCCTGCACTTGATACAAGTAAAATAAAATCTAAACTTGATGCTGGAACTTGTGAAATTCAAATATCATTTGGTTTACGTTTGAAATCTTCCATTGAGTTTTTTCCCAATTGAGAATCTTCAATTGCTTTTAAATAACCGTCTTGTGAAATTCAAATTGTATAGTCCTTTTGAACAATTGTTTTTTTAATTTCAACTTCAATATTTTCAATTTCACTAACAACTTGACTTCTTCTTGGAACACCAAATTCTTTTTTAGTTGCTGTCAACTGTTCAATTACTTTTTGATCAAGAACTTTAGCATCACCTAAAATTGCTTTATAACCTTCAATTAAAGATGATAATTCTTTTTTCTCTTCTTCCAATTTAACAATATCAGTTGAAGTTAATCTATATAGTCTTAAATCAACAATTGCTATTGCTTGAGTCTCACTAAATTGATATTTTTCAATTAAGTTTAGAATAGCATCACTTCTATTTGATGAATGTCTAATTATCTTAATAACTTCATCAAGAATTGAAATTGCTTTAATTAAACCTTCAATAATTTCTAATCTTTTTTCTGCTTTCTCTAAATCAAATTTAGTTTTTCTTGAAAAAATTTCTTTGTAATGCTTGATATAAGCAGTAATAATATCAATTATTCCTAACTGTTTTGGTTGTTTTTCAACAATAACAACATTATTATAGTTATATGAAATTTGTAAAGGAGTATTTTTTAATAAAAATTTTCTTGTAATTTCGTAATCAGCTTTAGGAGAAAGTTCAATTACTATTCTTAAACCAGTTCTATCAGTTTCATCGCGAACTTCTTTTACTTCTAAATGAGGATTTGCATCAACAACATCTCCCATTTTTTTAACAAGATCTTGTTTAATAATTTCATAAGGAATTTCATCAATAACAAGATTGTCACCTTCTCTATGAATTTTTGATTGAACAATTACTCTTCCTTTACCAGTTGCAAATGCAGAGTCAATTCCTTCTTGGCCCATAACAATTCCCCCTGTTGGGAAGTCTGGTCCTTTAACAATTTTTGAAATATCACTTAATTTTATTTTGGGGTTTTTAATAGTTGCAATAACTGCATCTATTATTTCAATACTATTATGAGGAGGCATATTTGTTGCATAACCAGCAGCAATTCCTGTTGCACCATTTACCAGGATATTTGGAAAATATCCTGGTAAAACTGTTGGTTCTCTTTCAGAATCATCATAGTTTGGTGCAAAAAGAACTGTATTTTTTTGCAAATCAGCTAAAATAATACTTGATATTTTAGCAAGTCTTGTTTCAGTATAACGCATAGCAGCAGCACTATCGCCATCGATAGAACCATTATTACCGTGCATATCAACTAAAGGAATATTTAATTTTCATGGTTGACTCATACGAACTAAAGCATCATAAACAGATGTATCTCCATGAGGGTGATATTTACCAATAACATCTCCAACCACACGAGCAGATTTTTTATAAGCTCTGTCATGAGTTAAATTTATTTCGTTCATTGTAAATAAAATACGTCTTTGTACTGGCTTTAAACCATCTCTTACATCAGGTAAGGCTCTTTCTTGAATAATATACTTAGCATATCTTCCAAATCGATCACCCATTAAGTCTTCAAGCGCGAAATTAATTATTCCTTTTTCTTCTTTATTATTTGACATTTTTATATCCTCCTAGTTTATATCAAAGTCCATCTCACTAATATCAGTGTTAATGAAGTCGATAATATTTAAATTTTTAATTGTTTTTCTACCCTCATATGATAATTCTCAAAGTCCTGTGATAGAATTTTGAACATACAATTTTGGATTATTTTTTGATACTAAACTTCTTCCAAGATTTGCCATTATTTTACTTACTTCTTCATCTTTTCTAATTTGAATATATATTTTTTCTAATTCTTCAATTTCATTAATATTAGCTTCTAAACTAACTTCATTAACTTTATTTTTATCTTCAGCTGCTAAACCAAAATCTATTGTGGCATAACCATTATAATACATTATTTTATCATCTACTTCAATTGATGAAATATATCTTGGAATACCTTCTATTTTCATAATTTTTTTTGCAAGCAGATTAATTGATTTTAATGAATCATCAATTTTTACAATTACATCTTCAAGATTTAGTCCAAAAATCTCAATTGCTCGATCCTCTTCAACTGCAACTGAACGCAAGTTAATAAAGATATTGAAAATGTCTATTCTCGTGGAACTTATTTCTTTTAAAACTTCTTTTGATTTTAAAAGAATTGGTCCTGTTGTTGGGTTTAAATAATATGAATCAGTGAATTCATCATAGACAAGAATACCCACATGTGGCTTAGATATTTCTCTGGCTTTTTGCATAACACTTTTAGATTTTTCAAGAAATTTGTTTATTGTTTTTATTAATCAGTTTACTTCTTTGTCTTTTTCTACATTTATTTCAATTCATTGTTCAGTTGCTAAAGATGTGGCTGAAAAATCATTTTCAGCATAGTCTGTACTTTTTAATTCAAAAAAAAGGATAGGTTCTTTCAGTTCATAATAAAAAGAAAATGTATTAAAAATATCTCCATATCTTTTAATTTCCTTATTTATTTTATTATATTCTTCAATTTTTTGAACAATAATCTTTGCCTTTTGTGCAAAAGAAAGTTTATTTTCCACATTTAACACATCCATCCTAGCAACTGTTTAACTAAATAAATTCCGTATTTTCTTCAAGTGTAAATTTAACATTTTCTTCAATTCATTCTTTTCTTTTTTCAGAATTATCACCCATTAGAGTTCTAAAAGAATTTTCAGCAGCTAGTGCATCATTAATTGTTACTTGTATTAATTTTCTATGTTCTGGATCCATTGTTGTTTCTCAAAGTTGATCAGCATTCATTTCTCCTAACCCTTTGTACCTTTGAATCTCAATTTTAGCTTTAGTTTTTTTCATATGACTTGCTAATTCTTCTTCTGTTCATAAATACATAAAGTCCTTTTTATTTGAACCTGTTGTGACCTTAAACAATGGAGGCATTGCGATGTAAATGTTTTTATTGATAATCAATTCTTTCATATAGCGATAAAAGAAAGTTAGCAATAAAGTTTGAATATGAGCACCATCGGTGTCAGCATCTGTCATTAAAATTATTTTTCCATAATTGATATCACTAATATCAAAATCACTTCCAATACCAGCACCAATTGCATTAATTATTGTTGTTATTTCTTCATTTTTAAGCAAATCAATTAATTTTGTTTTTTCAGCATTTATGACCTTACCTCTTAATGGTAAGATAGCTTGAAATTTTCTATCTCTTCCAGATTTTGCACTTCCTCCAGCTGAATCCCCTTCAACTAGATATAATTCATTTTCTTGTTTATTTTTTCCTTGTGCTGGAGTTAATTTCCCAAGCATTGTTCTTGACTTTGATTTTGATTTTTGATCTCTAACTGCTTGTCTTGCTTTTCTTGCTTCTTCTTTTGCTCTTCGAGCCAATAATGCTTTTTCAATAATTGAAATAGCAATTGTTTTATTCTCTTGCAATCAAAAACTAAAGTGCTCTTCAGTTACTTTTTCACAAGCATACTTAGCTTCACTTGTTCCTAATTTTCCCTTTGTTTGACCTTCATATTGAATTAAACTTTCTGGAATTTTTACAGTTACAATTGCTATTAAACCTTCTTTAATATCTGATGAATCTAATTTTTTATCTTTTTCTTTCAAAATACTTTGAGTTTTACCATATTCATTTAAGGCTTTAACCATTCCTGTTCTAAAACCAGTTAAGTGAGTTCCTCCATCACTTGTTTTAACATTGTTGGCAAATCCTAATACTGTTTCTGAAAAATCAGTTGTATAAGTTAAAGCAATTTCTACATCAATATTTTGCTCACTACCTTTTAACATAATTGGTGAGCATAAAGCTTTTTGATCACCTCTTAGTTCATTAACAAATTCTGTTAATCCATTTTCATATAGATATTCAACATACTTATCACTTCTATTATCTTTTAAAGTTAATTTAAGCCCAGAATTTAAAAGCGCTGATTCTTTTAATCTTTCACTAATTGTTGAAAATGAAAACTTTGTTGTTGAAAACATTGTTTCATCTGGTAAAAAGTTAACAATTGTTCCAGTTTGCTTTGAAGTTCCAGTTTGTTTTAACTGATCAACTAATTTTCCCCCATGAGCAAACTTAATTTGTGATATAAGTCCATCTCTGTGAATAATTACTTTAAATTTAGATGATAGTGCATTAACAACTGATGAACCAACTCCGTGCAATCCTCCAGAAGTTTTATAACCATCACCACCAAATTTTCCCCCAGCATGTAATACTGAGAAAATAATTTCTGGTGTTGATTGACTTGTTCCTTTATAACTTCCTATTGGAACTCCTCTACCATTATCTTTTACTGTCACTGAACCGTCTTTTTCAATTGAAACATTAATTTCACTACACACTCCAGCAAGAGCCTCATCAATTGAGTTATCAACTATTTCCCAAACTAAATGATGTAAACCCCTTGAATCAGTTGAACCAATATACATACCAGGTCTTTTTCTAACTGCTTCTAGACCTTCTAATATTTGAATACTATCTTCTGTATACGATAAATTATTATTGTTTTCAGCCATATTTTACCTCATTGTTTCATATTAGAATTAATATATCACATTTCATTAAAAAATGTCAATTTAATCAAAAACCCTTTAAAATAGGCACTTGTCTTCGAAATAGTTAGTTTTTACGATAAAAAACACTTAATGTGAGAATAGTTTTAATAAAAAAAAGAGTTTTGTAACTCTTTTCATTCAATTATTAATGATTTTACTTTTTCAATAAACTGCTAATTTTTGCAGCTACTAAATCAATTGCAATATTATTACCCTCATAATAAGGAATTATTAAATCAGCATGTTCAATTGAAGGCTCTACAAAAAATTTATACATAGGTCTTACAGTATTTAAATATTGATTTGTAATGTCATCTAGTTTTCTTCCACGTTCATTGACATCACGCATAAGTCTTCTAATAAAGCGAATATCATCATCTGTTCTAATAAAAATTTTGATATCGCCTCTTTTGCGAATTTCTTCAATATGTAATGCTAATATGCCATCTAAAATAACTACATTTGAAGGTTCTACTTTAATAAACTCACCACTTTGTGAGTGAGTTTTAAAATCATAAACTGGTGTTTCAATTGCTTTAAACTGTTTTAAATCATCTAAATGTTTACAAAGCAAGTCGATGTCTAATGAACTTGGATGATCAAAATTTACTAATTGCTTTTCTTCAAAGGTTAAATCACTAAAATCTTTATAGTAACTGTCCATTGTTAAATGCGTTACAGGCTTGTTCATAAAGATTTCATTGGCAATAGTTTGTGCTACAGTAGTTTTTCCACTAGCACTACCCCCTGCTACAATAATTATTGTGACTTTTTTCATATGTACCTCTATATAACCATTTAATATTTTATTGTAGTGTAACCTTTTTTCGGACACATTTTAAAAATACTTTATATATTGATATAAAATATTTGTGAACGAAGAGAGGTTTTATTTTGACTAAGTATTCAATCAATCAAAAAATTGAATTAGTATTAAATTTTTACAAATCTAATTTGTTATTAGCACAGTATTCAAAAGCAGTAGGAATTGATAAATCAAGATTGAAAAACTGAATAAAAATTTATGACGAAAATGGAAGAAGTGGATTTAAAAAATCCTTTAAAGCCAATAATGAGGAGATTATAAATTTAAAAAGAGAGCTTAAAAAATCAAAAAGAGAGAGTGAAGACTTAAAATTAAGAGATGAAATGTTTAAAGAATTAAGAGAAATGATTGATAGAAAGAAGTAAATAAGTGAGAGTTAAATACATTTAAATCAAAAGTAGTTTATAACTTTACAATTAAATACCCAAATATTGCAATTAGAAGACTTTGTAGAATAATTGATTTAGCAAAAAGTACTTACTATGATTGATTATCAAAAGGTAAACCAAAAATTAAGGCAATTAATTGAGGTTTGGTTTTGAGAATTAATGATGTTTATAAAAATGAAGTTAAAATCTATGGTTCTAGAAGATTAATGAAGTATTTAGATCTAAATTGTAGTCATAAAAAAGTTTTGCGAATAATGAAGTTTTTAAAGTTAAAACCTAATAACTATAAAATACAAAAGAATAAATCAGTTACTCCAGAAAAAATTGGTAAGTATCCTAGATTATTTAAATATCAAACAGATTTGAAAAATTATGGAGATATTTTCTCTGTTGATATTACCGAGAAAATAATAGCAGGATGCAAACTATACACTTGCGCCTTTTATCATGTAAACACTAAAAAAGTTTATGGTTTGGTAACTAAAAATATTAAAGGTATGAAATTAGTATTAGAGTCATTTTTTAATATGGTTAATGAATTTGGAACATTTAAACCAAACTCAATTATTCACTCTGATAATGGCTCAGAATTTAAATCTTATCAATATCGCTTAGCTACAATGTGATTTGATTTTGGCTTAAGTATGTCTAGAATTGGTAGATCAACGGACAATGGATATATTGAAGGTTTTTGAAGTACTCTTAAAAGAGAAGCAATCAAGGAAGGTTATAAATACAATGTTGTAAATGAATATATTTATAATTTGAAAATGTATCAATATTTTTATAATAATAATAGAGTTAGTTATAAAATATAGGTGTCCGAAAAAAAGGAACAGTACACATTTAATATTTTATATTTAATTATTAAAAAAATGAAGTATTTTTGACAATTTAACTATAAAATTAACTTGATAAAGGAGAAAATTATGGCAAAAAAAATTTTAGTAATCACAGGTACAGTTAGTCCTGTTGAAAAATCATTTTCATTAGCTTTAACAAATCGTTTTGTTAAAGAATATCAAACATTAAACCCACAAGATGAAATTATTCATTTAGATTTAAACAATGAGCAAATGGCTCATAAGACTCTTTCAAGAGAAAACTTTGGTACATATTTTAATGAACAAGATGCTTTAAAATATATTAATCAGTTAAAAGAAGTTGATAAAGTTGTTATTTCAAGTCCAATGAATAACTTTAATGTTTCAGCTTTAATTAAAAATTACTTAGATCACATATTATTAGCAGATCAAACATTTTCATATAAATATGTTAAACAAGGAGATGCTAAAGGTCTATTAGAACATTTAACAGTACAAATTTTAACAACTCAAGGTGCACCATTTGGATGATATCCATGAGGAAATCACACTGAATTTTTAAAAGGAACTTGAGAGTTTGTTGGTGCAAAAGTTAATCAACCAATTCTGTTTGCAGGAACTAAAATAGCACCTGTTTCAACAACAAATCCAAATGATGCAATGAATGCCATTGCTGATAAAATTATTGAAGCTGCTAAAAAGTTTTAAAATAACCTTAAAGGTTATTTTTTTGTTTTAACTAATTTTCTTTTTTAAGCTTTTATTGCTATAATTTCAAAGGAATAAGGAGAAATGTAGATGTACGCTTTTGACTATGAAGATATTCAACTAATACCAAGTATGTGTGTTGTTAAATCAAGAAGTGAATGTAATACTGAAGTTAAACTTGGCAAACATACTTTTAAAATGCCTGTGATGCCTGCAAATATGGCATCAGTAATTAATGAACAATTATGTGAGATGTTAGCCAAAAATGGTTACTTTTATGTTATGCATCGTTTCAATGTTGACTCATATGCTTTTGTTAAAAAAATGCTTAAAGCTAATTTAATTGCATCAATTAGTGTGGGAGTTAAACAAGAAGATTATGACTTAATTGAAAAACTTGCTAAAGACAATATTATCCCTGATTATATTACAATTGATATTGCTCACGGCCACTCAATTAGTGTTAAAAATATGATTGAACATATCAGAAAACATATGAAAAAATCAACTTTCATTATTGCTGGAAATGTTGGAACACCCTATGCTGTTAGAGATTTAGAATTTTGAGGAGCTGATGCAACTAAAGTTGGAGTTGGTCCTGGAAAAGTTTGTATTACTAAATTAAAAACAGGATTTGGAACTGGTGGATGACAGTTGGGTGCTATTAAGTGATGTAGCAAAGCTGCTCACAAACCAATTATTGCTGATGGTGGTTTGCGTGTCAATGGTGATATTGCTAAATCAATTCGTTTTGGAGCTGCAATGTGTATGATTGGAAGTTTATTTGCAGCTCATGAAGAATCACCTGGAGCTAATGTTACTGTTGAAGGTGAATTATTTAAAGAATATTATGGTAGTGCCAGTGAATATAATAAGGGTGAAAAAAGATATGTTGAAGGAAAAAAAGAGCTAATTAAAGTAAGAGGAAAATTAATGGAAACTTACAAAGAAATGCAAGAAGATCTGCAATCATCAATATCATATTCTGGGGGAACTAAGCTTAATGATATTAAAAAAGTGGATTATGTAATTTTGAAAACAAGTAACTTCTAATTTGAATATTTCAAATAAATGCACAAAACAGTGCATTTTTATTGACTTTTATTACATTTCAAACTCCCCTATCGGCTCATTTCAACTCCCCTATTCACTCTTTTATAAGATATTTAATATTTAAATTCTAAAACTTCTCAATTAACTTTCTATTTTATAAATATCTAGTAAAATTATCTTGAGGAGTGATTTAAATGAAAGAAAAATGTCAAATTGCAAATTGCGATCAGGATTTGAACTTTATGGATAAAAAAAGAATTTATCAATATGATGAAAATTTAGAAGATGAAACTGCAATTTATGTTTGTGATGAATGTTATAAAAAAAATAAAGCTGAAGAAAATAATATTGATTGAGAACATTCTTCATAATAAAAAAATACTAACCAAGTTAGTATTTTTTTATAATTAATTTAAAAATTTAAACTTCTTAAAAGAAATTATTGCCTTTATTAAACCCCGCAAAGAATTTCATTTTTAAATATTCTTGACCCATATTTGGATGTTGGAATCTAAATTTATTTAAAGCGGAATACAATAATTTTTCTTGTTCATCTAATTTATCAAATCATTGTTTTTGAAATAAAATATTATCTGCCAATATCAGCGAACAATTTGAAATAAAAGCCGCTTCATTTTTTGATTTTAAATGAATAATTTTTAAATACTGTTCAAAGAAAGTATTTAAATTTTCTTTGCTTTTGTCATAAACCATTGTCACAAAAAAATTTGCTTTATCTGAAAACATGACAATCGTTGCAAAATTTTCAGAGATAAAAAAGTTATTAATTGAGTTTACAACTTTAAAATCATCTGGTGTTATCTGTGGTTGAAAGACATCTTTAATTGTAAAATTATTTGTTTTGGGTAAACTAAATTTCACAATCCCAAAGTTCTTATATTGCCCTTTTAAAGTTTTTACAAAGAAACTATAAGTATCTAGTAAAGAACTTACATGATTTGAAACTTTCTTTAAATTATAAATAAACATAGTTTTAACACCATCTTCTTCAATTGAATTAAAGTAGTTTCTAAATTCTTCTTTTAAAGCTTCAAGTTGAACTCTAGAGATGAATAATTTATTTACAATTGCAGGAAAGTTAAATAATAGGATTTCTTCATCACTGCTATTTTTTGTAATTTTAATGTCTGCAATTTGATTCATATGTTCTTGACAAAAACCAAAATACTTAAATTGATTTGGATCAACTTCCTTGAAAAAAGATTCGCCCATTTTATAGTTATTATCAAACACATTTCTTTTATTTGATGTTAAATAGTTTGTATGATCTAATTCATTAAAATCATACAAACTATTTTCAACAGCTTTTTTTTCACAATTAACAAAATTACAATTTTCAGTCTCACTCATATTTTTGTATTTATTTTCAAATAATTGCGAAGAAAATTTTAAGTAATCTTCATACTTATCATTGGCAATAATTGCCTTAATAAAGGGCGTATAACTTGAATTTTTTGTTTTTATTAAGTGTTTTTTGCAACACTCTAAAAATTGCTCTCCACTAAGACAAAAACATAGTTCTTGGTCCTTAAAAGTAAAAAAATTATAGCCATTTTTAACTAAAAAATTAATATTGTCATTATCTAGAAAATAATTACTAAAAATTGATTCAATAAATCTTTGTGTGTCCTCATTTGATAACTTTATATTTTTAGCTGCCTTATATAAATCTTGCTTACTGACAAGATTTTTTAATAATTCATTTTGTAGTATTTTTTCACCCATAGTAAACCCTCCAATAAAAATAGTTTTTTACATTAACTTTATACATTTTATTAATTCTATTTTCTTTTTTTATTTCATGCAAACTTTGGTTCCACATATTTTGGTTCTACAGCATCCTTTTCAAAGATTTTATTATATTTAAGCTCATTTGTAAAAACCAAAGTTGGATCAGCTTTAGCATTAAATTTGCTAACTCCTGAATAATAATTAAAGTTCTTCTTATTTAAAACTAATTTTGTATTAAAAAATTCTATTAATTCTCT
Source organism: Spiroplasma endosymbiont of Cantharis lateralis (assembly GCF_964030855.1). Lineage (NCBI taxonomy): Bacteria > Bacillati > Mycoplasmatota > Mollicutes > Entomoplasmatales > Spiroplasmataceae > Spiroplasma > Spiroplasma endosymbiont of Cantharis lateralis. Next base: position 88,815 of record NZ_CAXIQF010000003.1, on the reverse strand, counting down.
TGAATAAACTGCATTTTCACAATGATTTTCATAGGCAATTTTTCTTATTTCAACAATATCATTTGCTGTTTTTACAGAATAAATTCATTTTAAATCTACTAAATAAACATCAAATAATAAATTAGCAAAATCCTCACGATATTTTTTATTTTCTCTTAATAATGGAATTGTATTTAAAAAATTGTCAAAGTGACTATTTCTTAAGAAAAATTCAATTTCATCAGCATAATTGATAATATCACCATCATCAATGCTATAAATTGCTTGACCCAATTTTTTAATAAACTCTTCATCATATCTGAAAGTTGTTTTTAAAACTTCTAGATATCTTTTATAATCTTCTTTTTCTTCTTCTTTAACTTTAACATCTTTATATTCAAAATACTTTTCTCTTAACTGAGCCACAGCATTAATTCCCATAGTAGTTAAAATATCTCTTTTACTTAAATTAGCTTTAAAGAACTTTTCATAGTGACTTCCAATACCAATTACTTTATCTGTTTTAAATTCTGCTGGCACTAAAGTTACAATTGGAAAAATAAAAGGATAAATACACTTAATTGAATAATAAAATATTCTAGATTTTCATGCCTTGATAACTCCAAGAGATTTTAAAATTTTATTTAATTGTACTAATTCCTCTTCTTCAATAAAAAATAAGGCATCAATTTGCAGATTCATTTCTTTATTTGCTAGCTTTTTTGCAAATTTTGGATAATACTTTTCAAAACTCATATTTGATTCTAATCAAGAACCATTAAATATCTTGTTTAACTCTAAGATATCGTTTGCATCACTATATATACCTTGTTTTAAAATATGATCTTCACTTAATGTAAAAGTTTGTTTTCCTGGATGAATAAAATTCTTAGCTATAATCTTTTGTAATTTCATGTTTCTTTCTCCCATTAAGTTAATTTATTCTATTATATCAAATTTTAATAGGTTTTTAAAGGGGTTATTAATAAGGAATATATAAAGTTTTAGAGCTGTACTATTCCTTTTTTTCGGACACCTATATTTTATAACTAACTCTATTATTATAAAAATATTGATACATTTTCAAATTATAAATATATTCATTTACAACATTGTATTTATAACATTCCTTGATTGCTTCTCTTTTAAGAATACTTCAAAAACCTTTAATATATCCATTATCTGTTGAACTGCCTATTCTAGAAATACTTAAACCAAAACCAAATCACATTGTAACTAATCGATATTGATATGATTTAAATTCTGAATGATTTTCAGAGTGAATAATAAAGGTTGACTTAAATGTTCCAAATTCATTAACCATATTAAAAAATCACTCTAATACTAATTTCATACCTTTAATATTTTTAGTTACCAAACCATAGACTTTTTTTACTGTTTACATGATAATAAGCGCAAGTATATAGTTTACATCCTGTTATTATTTTCTCTGTAATATCCACAAAGAAAATATCTTCAAAATTATTTAAATCTGTTTTGTATTTAAATAATTTAGGATACTTGCCATTTTTTTCTGGATTAACTAATTTTTTATTTTTTTAGTTATTAGGTTTCAACTTTAGAATATTCATTATTCATAGAATTTTTTTAGGACTTAATTTAAATCTAAATAATTCAATAATCTTCTAAATCCTTAATTTTAACTTCATTTTTATAAGCATCATTAATTCTCAAAATAAAATCTTAATTAATAATATTAAAATAATTTACTTTGTAACTAATATGAATTCTATGGATTAACATAGTTTTAATTAATGTATATAAAATTGTACTAAATAATGCAAACTATCACTTTATTACTAATTATTTTATAAATCAAGCTAGATACTATTCTTCAGCTTATGAATTAAGTATTTTATATCTACATTGTTTATCAAAGTAGTTTGATCAATCTCAATAGCTTTTTTATTAAGTTAATTCAGGATTCCTTATCTTTAGTTTTTTTATTTGATTTAAATTAATGTAAAGAATAAGCAATTATGCTCCAAAAAATAACAAACAATTTTGTTCTCCTTTATAATAAATAAAAGGAAATTTTATAAAAGGACTACTATTAAATGCCATAAAAATGGAAACAACCAAGATTAATTAAAGATTAATTTTTAAAAAAAGAATTTATTAAAAAAAATTAATAAATTCTAGTAAATAAAATCTATCAATTTTTTAAAAATGAAATAATTTAATCATTCTCCTTATTACTAGAAGAAGCTAAATCATCATATACTTCTTTAATTGTTTCAATGAAAATAATAAAAGATTTTTTTTGATTTTCATTTTTTTGTTTTAAATTATCATTTTTTTTAGTTTTATATTTATGTCTAACTTTATTTCAATTATTTCCCTTTATATTTCTTAATCTTCCAGTATGTTCAGAATAATCTCCTATTTCCTCTCATAAATAATCACCATTAATTCTCTTAATAATATTTAATTTATTAGTATTTTGATTTATTTTACATATTGCTATATCATATGAAAATTCCACATTTCCATTTTCAGATGTTTTTTTAACTGTGATAACAGATGTGGAATTATCACAATCTCATCCTTCATTGGAACTAAAGGCATTTTGAAATAAATTAAAAAAATAATCCTTAATTTTTTTAGGTTCCTCCTTATTACTATTTGTAATTCTTAATTGATAATCAATATCAAATTTTTTATCCTTATGTGCTAAAACTAAATTTCTTTTAGAGCTACCAACTAAATAAAAATTGAATCTGTAGCCATTTTTTACTCTAAAATTTTTTGTTTTAGAAATAAATTCAGATTTTTTTGGTTTTAATTCCTTCTTTGTTACATATTCTAATCCCATTATTTTAAATCCTCTATTAATAAATCCGATACTATTTTGAACTGTTTTTTACTTTCATTTATTACTTTTATATACCCTTTTTGATAATCCTCAGGTAATAAATTTTTTAATTCATATAATTTTTTAGTAAACCATTCAAGATTAGTGTATATTAAAGTAAAGTGAACAATTTTATTTCTTAACTCTAAAACTGACTTAAAATTTTTTTCTTCTAAATCATCTATTAATTTTAATTTTTTTAATTCTTTTAAAATTGTTCCTAAAGTATAATAATTAGAATCTAGTTCATTTAATTCATTTAATGTAGTAAAGTCCTCAGAATTATTTGCGATTTCAAATTTTTTATAGTAAATTGTATTATCTATTAATTTTTGTTTAATTTTATCTTCTATTGTATTTAAAAATCTAAAAACATTATACTTTATTCTCTTATCATATCTTATTAAATCAGATATATTTTTATAATTTAAACTATCAGTATTTCTTTTTTTACAAAAATAAAAAATTAGAAAATTAATTATTTTTTTGCCTATTATCTCTACGTATTTTAAATAATCTTCCTTATCTTTATGACTAAAATTAACCTTTATTTCATTTATAATCTCTACCATTTTTGCCCTTTTTACCCTTCTAATTTTATTTTAAAATAAAATATAATTTTTAGCAATAATATTTCATAAATATATAGTATAAAAAAATAAATTATACTGTTCTTTTTTTCGGACACCTATATTTTTATAACTAAATCTATTATTATAAAAATATTGATACATTTTTAAATTATAAATATATTCATTTACAATATTGTTTTTATAACCCTCCTTGATTGCTTCTCTTTTAAAAGTACTTTAAAAACCTTCAATATATCCCCATTGTCTGTTGATCTCCCTATTGTAGGCATACTTAAACCAAAACCAAATCACATTGTAACTAATCGATATTGATATGATTTAAATTCTGAATGATTTTCAGAGTAAATAATTGAGTTTGTTTTGAATGTTCCAAATTTATTAATCATATTAAAAAATGACTATAATGCTAATTTCATACTTTTAATATTTTTAGTTACCAAACCATAAACTTTTTTAGTGTTTACATGATAAAAAACGCAAGTATATATCTTGCAAACAGCTATTATTTTTCTCTGTAGATATTACAGAGAAAATATCTACATAATTTTTCAAATCTGTTTGATATTTAAATAATCTAGGTTACTTACCAATTTTTTCTGGATTAACTGATTTATTCTTTTGTACTTTATAATTGTTAGGTTTTAACTCTAGCAACTTCATTATTCGTAGAATTTTTTTATGACTACAATTTAAATCTAAATACTTCAAAAATATTCTAGATCTATAGATTTTAACTTCATTTTTATAAACATCATTAATTTACAAAATTAAATCTCAATTAAGAGTTTTAATTTTAGGTTTAGGTCTTTATATTCAATCAGAGTAAGTGCTTATTGTTAAATCAATTAGTCTACAAAGTCTTCTAATTTCAATATATGGATATCTAATTATAAAGTTGTAAACTACTTTTGATTTAGATCTATTTAACTCTGACTTACTTACTTTTTTCTATTAATCATTTCTTTTAATTCTCTAAATATTTTCATCTCATAGTTTTAAATATTCACGCTCTCTTTTTGATTTTTTAAGTTATTTTTTTTTTTTTTTTAAAAAAAAAAAAAAAATCATTGCTCCAATTATTATATTAACTACTATAATTAATATAGGAGAAGCAAATGAAATCATTAAAAGATATTAAAAGTCATTATTTGCCACAATTTAATTTAAAGTATTGAAAAAATAGTGGAGCTAGATTATATGAAAAAAATAAAAAATTAATTAGGACTTACAATACAAAAAATATTTTTTTTGAGAAAGGTTATTATTATATTAATAAAATAAATTATGAATCAAGACTGGGAGTTATTGAGAATAGAATGAAAGGATTAATTGATAGAATCTATGAGAGTAAAAAAAATATAGATCTAACTTTAAATGAGATTCATTTTATACAATTATATTTATTATTGCAAGCATATAGGCAATTAAAAACATCTAGTGTTATCAAAAATTTGGATAACCAAAATAACTATTTATTTGGTATATTCAATAATATATCCGAAGCGGAAAGAAAAAATAGTACTATTAGTTTACTAGAAACAATGGAATCTCTCATAAAGGGAGAAAAACATAAAGATGCTGATATTTGAATTGATATGCAAGTGTCTTCAATGGTATTGAATATTGTTAAAAGTAAAGATAATAAATTTTGTATTTCTGATATTTGTGGCTTAATCGAAACCGATGAATATGGAAATTTTATTATGGGTTTCTTTCCTCAGTCTCCTGATATTGCTTTTATAATATCTAAAGTTAAATATTTTTATAATTCTAAAAAAATGGTGAAAAAATTTGGTTATGGTAATCCTGGATCATATGTATTATTGGATGAAGCAGTAAAATTAATTTCTCAATATAATATTGAAGGTGTATCTGATTTTGGGCAATCTTTTTCATCGAGCATTACTTCTGATAATAATAAAAAAATCAATAAATTGAATTTTATAAATTTTAAAAAAAATACCATTGATGAAATTAATAAAATATTTTTGGATGATGGTGAAAGTTTTATTTTTACTCAAGAAAATGACTACATAAATGTTTTGAATAAAATTAAATTAAATTATAGATATATATAATTTAAAAATATTATAATAAAGATATTTACCTTTTTATAAATTCTATATCTTCTATTCTTATTTAATTTATCAAATTATTTTTGTATGACTCAAATTTTTTTTAGTGCTTTAATTAATTTTACAATTCATCAATATTATTAAATATAACTCATTAGGACTCTTAAAAAAAGAAAAAAAGTGTCGATAAAAATAGTATTCTCAACTTGTATCAAAATTGAAAATTGCATTTATATATAAATGAAATCCTTTCATCTCATATTTTATTTTTTATCTAAATTTGTAAGCTTATTTTAATTGCTCATATTCCCTTTATTTTTTTAAGTTCTTCTCTTAAAATTTTTTAACTCTAAATCTTCATTAATAAAGAAGTCATCAAGATATTTTATATTAATGAGTACTTCATTAATTATATTTTATCTTTTTTTCAGAAGTTTACTGTTTGTCTTTCATATTTTAATTCCAAACTATTTGATATTTTATTAGAACTTACAACATTTGAATATTTTCTAGTTTTATTATTTTTATTTACTTTTATTAATTTTTCTAAAAAATGAATGCTCCTTTATTGAGATGTTTGAGCTCTTTGAAATTGTTTATTATAAGCAACTGTTTTATTTCTTCAAAAAATAAAAACAAGAAATCTGCTATTTTACTAACATATTTCTTGCCAACTATCTATATTAAATTTTAAATACACTTTTTAAATTGTATAAATTACCTAATTATACAACTGAATTTGCTTTATGCATATAATCAAAAGCAGTAATTAATCTAAATAATCCAACTTGAGCATGATGCATCATAACTTCTGCTTGACCTTGTCTTGCTGCTCTATCATAATCTTCAGAAGCTAAAAGTAACATTTGTTTTGCTAAAACAATTTCACTCGGATGAGGTGCATTATTTAATAATTCATAAAATGAACTTATATTACCATAAGTAGCTCGAATATATACTAATTTGTGCTCAATTGATGATTGAGAAAATATCGGAACAGCACTTCTTTCAAAAGTACTCATTGTCAAATCAATTGCTTTCTCAATATGGATATTTCCTAACTTTCCTTGCTCTTTATTAATATTGAAGTTTGCTTTATGCATATAATCAAAAGCAGTAATTAATCTAAATAATCCAACTTGAGCATGATGCATCATAACTTCTGCTTGACCTTGTCTTGCTGCTCTATCATAATCTTCAGAAGCTAAAAGTAACATTTGTTTTGCTAAAACAATTTCACTCGGATGAGGTGCATTATTTAATATTTCATAAATTGAACTTATACTACCATAAGTAGCTCGAATATATACTAATTTGTGCTCAATTGATGATTGAGAAAATATCGGAACAGCACTTCTTTTAAAAGTACTCATTGTCAAATCAATTGCTTTCTCAATATGGATATTTCCATAGGTTTTTTGAGTTATATTTTTATTATTTAAATTTATATTTAAAACTGGTGTAACTGCTGATGTTGATAATGATAGCGACCCTATTAAACCTAATAATTTTATCATTATATTAATTACCTTTCTTTCAACTACCCACCCTTCCAACCTTTATAATTATGAGCTATAATAATAATTATAAACTATATAAAAAAAATAACTATATATTTATGTACTATTTCTTTTTTTCGGACACTGTACTGTTCCTTTTTTCGGACACCTATATTTTATAACTAACTATATTATTATAAAAATATTCATACATTTTCAAATTATAAATATATTCATTTACAACATTGTATTTATAATCTTCCTTGATTGCTTCTCTTTTAAAAGTACTTCAAAAACCTTCAATATATCCATTGTCTGTTGATTTGCATATTCTAGACATACTTAAACCAAAATCAAATCACATTGTAGCTAAATGATATTGATAAGATTTAAATTCTGAACCGTTATCAAAGTGAATAATTGAGTTTGGTTTAAATGTTCCAAACTCATTAACCATATTAAAAAATGACTCTAATACTAATTTCATACCTTTAATATTTTTGTTTACCAAACCATAAACTTTTTTAGTGTTTACATGATAAAAAGCGCAAGTATATAGTTTGCATCCTGCTATTATTTTGTCTGTAATATCTAGAGAGATAATACCTCCATAATTTTTCAAATCTGTTTGATATTTAAATAATCTAGGATACTTACCAATTTTTTCTGGATTAACTGATCTATTCTTTTGTATTTTATAGTTAACTTTTGACTATCTTAGTGAAAAACTATTATTTAAACTGAACTACTAATAAGTTTCTTATTAGTTTCATATCAATTGATTAATATTTTAAACATTTTTTGATACCTTACAATTTTAATTTACACAATGAATTATTTTTGGTATATAGATATTAAAAAAAATTTATACATATAGAATTATGTATAAATTAAATTAATATTTGATTTTTTATTCATGGATTGCTTCTTGTTTAGCTCATTTTTGAATTTCCAACATATACTCTTTTGTATTATTATTTAAAGTTTCATCCTTTTGTCATTCTTCAATAAATATATCAAAACTATCTGTTTGATCTCTAAAATAAGTTACTTTTGAGATTTTTGATTTTAAAGATTCATAGTCTAATTGCATCATTTTATAAGATTCATACGCTCTTATAAATGCTTCATATATTCTACTTTTTTGTCAAGCTTCACTATTTAATTTTATTAATTTTTCTTGTTCTTTACTACATTCATTACATTCATCAAGTTCCTTTGCTCAAATTGCATTCATTTTTTCTTGTTCTAAAAAATAGTTATCTAATGCTTCTACAATATCATCTCCAGATTTTGGTTGATTTGGTAATTCAAATTTTTTCTCACTTTGACATGATATAACAGATGTTGAAGTTGAAGCAAATAAAGTTATTGCTGTAAATAAAGTTAATAATTTTTTCATAATTTCTCCTTTTAAATGAATTAATAAATATAGAATTATGTATAAATTAAATTACTATTTTCTTTTTTTATTCATGGATTGCTTCTTGTTTAGCTCATTTTTGAATTTCCAACATATACTCTTTTGTATTATTATTTAAAGTTTCATCCTTTTGTCATCATTCAATAAATTCATCAAAGTAATCTGTATTTACTATAGAATATGTTATTTCTGAAGTTTTTGATTCTAACGCTTCATATTTCAACTGCAACATTTTATAAGATTTAAAAGCTCTTATAAATGCTTCATATATTCTACTTTTTTGTCAAGCATCACTATTAAGTTGAATTTCCTTTTCTTGATCTTCACTACATTCATTACATTCATCAATTTCCTTTGCTCAAATTTCATTGACACGCTCTTGCTCATAACGATATTTATCTAATGCCTCTACAATATCATCACCTGATTTTGGTTGATCTGGTAATTCAAATTTTTTTTCACTTTGACATGATATAACAGATGTTGAAGTTGAAGCAAATAAAGTTATTGCTGTAAATAAAGTTAATAATTTTTTCATAATTTCTCCTTTTAAATTAATAAATATTTGACGATTCAATTTCTATAATTTTGTTTATAGTTGACATAATATCATTATCATAAATTAATAAGGGTATAGTCAAACCTAAACTCGTTTGGTAATTATATAAATAAGTTTTATAAACTTGTACATTTATATTACTATTTTGTTTAGCAGCCTTTTTAACGGCATCAAGTGCTAAATCCTGACTTTGATAATAAATAAAGTTAGAACTATCATTTACATCTCTAATTCTATACACAGCATATCTACCATCTGAAATAATATTATCATAAGATAATTTAAAATTTGGATCTCATGTTTTTATTTCATCTCTATGTACATATTTTGCTGTTAATGAAATATTATTATGTAATTTTCTTAATGCTGCTTCTTCACTCTCTCCAGATGATTCTACTTTTCCAAAAGCATCATAAACTATATATTTTTTTTGTAATGTTCTTTTACTGTTTATAATTTCCTTTTCTTTGGCCTCTTCAAGAGTATTTGCCAACAGTTTACCATCTCTACTTGATAAATCTTGATCTGTTCCATATGAATATTTTAATACAGAACTAAAAGTACCTTGCAGTGGTAAAAAATTATCTAATTGTTCTTTTGTAACATAAAAATCTTCTCTCATTTTATACATTGTTTTATTATCAATTATATAAGGCTCTTTTAATATTCTTTCCTTTATTGGTAAAAAGTCATTATAACTTTGAATTAATGAGTATTTGAAACCTTGATTACCATTAACATCATATAATTTATCTTTTGCAATAGATCCTTCTGTATTTAAATTTAAATTATTATTTTTAAGATCTTTAAAAGTTAATTCCTTATTTGGATTTTCAAAATTTTGCAATCCATTAAAATAATTTGAGAATCATTTACTATAAAAATTTGCTAAATTATCTTGTGTCATATCACTTGTTGTATATGCATTTCCCATCTCTGGTGAAAATCAAATTTCATCTCCACTTTTTTTATCTTTTGTAGTATATCCTGTAAAAGAAGTACGAGTTTCATCATAATAACTAAAATCATCTAATGTAACTTTTTTATTTTTATAACTAGAATGCATTAAATTAATGTTTCCATTACTACATGATTTTTCATTATATTTAAAATTAAAAGTCTTTGTTAAATAAGGTCTCTTACCTTCATTTTTACTTTGTCAATTAGCTCTAAAATATCCAAGAAAAGAAGATCAAGAATTAAATGTTTTATTATCTAACATTTCCAAATTAACATAGTCACCAAAACCATAATCATCACTTGCTCCTTGACATTGAACTGTTATTCTATAATCTTTTTTTGGCATAAATTTTATTCTATATTTCGAGTTAGCATCCAATAAATTTTTATAATAACCTTCATAAAATTCTGATTCCAACTCTCTTTTTAATTTAGCAAAACTCTCTTCTTGAGTTCCAAAGAAATTAATTGGTTTAATTGCTTGTTGATTTAATCCTGTTTTTTTATTGACATAATATCCAGAAGTAAATTTTGATATTAAAGCTTCAACATCATTTTGATTGAAAGCATTATAGTACTCATTTGCATAAATATAGTATAAAGATTTATTAATTTTTAGATTATATTTCTCATTATTTTTGGCTTCATCTGGTGTATCAAATCATTCAATTTGATCATAACTGTACTTTGCTTTTACATTTCCTAAATTAGCATAAGTATTCAATGCATTTTCTTTTGATAGAGCTATATTTCCAAAAGCATCTCTATATACTTGACTAAAATTATTTATATTAATATCATAAATTTTTTTATCATCTAATGTCATATGCTCATAATTTTTAATAATTTTTGATGGATTTGAAGAAGTCAATTGCATTTGCACAAAGTTATTTTTTAGAATATACTCATCTAGTTCTTGAGGAGAGTTAAATTTCTTTCCATCAAAATAACTATATTCAGTATCTCCAATATATAGTCTATTTTCTTCTATATCCTTATAAAGTTCTTCAATTTGTTGATTTGATAAATTGCGAAATCTTATATTACTAATATTGTTTTCACTAGTAACTATAGGTAGTATAGTTGAGCTACTTAATACCAGAGCTAAACTTACTTTATATAATAATTTTTTAAACATGTTTTTTTCACCCCTCTTTTAATAAATTTCATGAGTTTGTTGCTCAATTCATTTTCTAAATTCTCATTCATTTAAAAATATATTGTCTTTGAAATCAAAGGTTTTTAACTCACCATTTTGATTAATTACTTGATAATTAATATTATTATCTAGATAAGTTAATAATTGATTTAATGTTTTAAAATACTTATTTTGTCCATAAAAATCCAACTTATAAAAATCATACTGACTTCCTTGATATTCTTCTAAACTATTATAGATTGAAGTTTTTATTAGATCACTGTTAATAATTAACTTAGATTCAATCGGTTGATTTGTTTTAATGAAAGAAATAATTTCTTCTTCACTATCCTTATAAATTTTTTCACCATTTTTCATTATATAAAAATATTTTTTATTAAATTTAGAATTAGCAATGTTTTCTTTTAAACTTGATATTGCATCATACTTATTTTCAAAAGCATTGCCAAAACCATCTAAATAATATTCTTTTTTATGCATTACATATTCTTCTTTAAATAGCTGTTCAATAAATATTTCTTTTTCTTTATCTAAAGCTTCTTGATATTCAGATCAAGTATATCCACCTGGTGAGTTTACGGGCTTATTAAATTTATCATTTGTTAATGTATAAACCTTACTTTTGTTCATAATACTTGCAAATATTTTTCTTGAAGAGAAGTAATTTTGAGGATTTTTGTAAGCATCTAATATTAACTCTTCTTCTGCTGTATCTTTATGCAAATAATACTTATTTTTAAACTCATAAATAGTTGTTGATGACGACTCTGGATTTTTTGGAACTAAATAATTTATTGCTGAATCTGAAATTTTTATAACGTTTACTTTTGGATTTGGTTTTTTAATTGATATATTAATTAAAGGAATTTTAATTGTAGGCACTGTATAAAATAATGATGTATTTTGATCTAATTTTGCTTCAAAACTAACTACTGACATAAAACTTAAAGCTTGGCTTATACTCCATGCCTTTCCTACTCAACTTAATCCAGATACTAAACTAGTAGCACTGGCTTTTGAATTATAATTCTTATTTGTAAATCCTTTAAAACCAATTCCCTTATAAATATCTTCACTTTTACTTTCAATTTCCTTTTGATTTTCTTTATGAATCTCTTCCATGCTACTATCTATTTGCAACTGAGAAGTATTTTTATCTTTAAAGGTATTTTCAGTTTTTTTCTTATTTTTGCTTAACTTTTCAAGTGGTTCCATTACAGTTTCTGCTATTTTTTGAAATTTTACAACTCCATCCAGTAATCTTTTATTTGCACCACCTTCTGAATAAAATTTATCCACATTTATAAAAAGAGAATATATATCTTCAAAACTACTTTCTCTTAAAGATTCCAATCCATTTTCAGAATCATTTGAAAAAACGTTTTCAACCATTTCTTCTTGTGAATTAATTATATCTGCTAATATATATACAAATGCTTTTTCTAACTCTTCAAAAGAAACTCCAATTCTATGTACTCTACTTTTAATTAATAATTTATTAAATACAACAAGTAATTTATTAAAATTTGTAAACTCTTTATCTTTAATAAGATTTAAATCTAATGACGCATCAAAAAAATAATTATCATCAATTTTATTCATTATAAATTCTAATTCTTCCTTGCCTTCTTGACTCCAATCAATATTCTCTCTTAAATATTTTAAATATTCAAAAGAAGCAAAATTGCTTTCTTCACCAGAATTGGGTTTATGAATTCAAGGCAAAACAATATCTATGACAGTACTTGTCATTGATGATAAACTGACAGCATAACTATAAGCAATTAAAGGATTAATATCAACAGAACCAGTTTGCTCAAATTTAATATTATTATCTTTAATTTCTTCAGTTGATTCAAAGTATTTTGGACCAACTAAATAACCATTTTGTAAATTAAGATTTCCCACTTGTGCTCAATAAGATTTTTTATCTGCATCTAAAACTTCTTTAATATGCTCTCTAGATAATTTTGGATCTAAAGGTTTTATTAAATTTTCATATTCCAAGTAGTTATAATCGGAAAAAGATTTTCCATTATATTCAAAACCAGTTGTCATATTTTTTCTTAATCAAGATTTAATTTCTGTTTCTGTTTGACATATTCCACTTTGCAAATAGCAAGTAGTTTTATCATCACTTTTTTCCAACTCTTTTAGTTTAATTTCTTCATAGTAGGATCTTGCATCACTTTCATTATTTGTTTCTTTACCTTCAACGAAAATTGATGATTCATAATTAAAGTATGTTTCTAAAGCATTATCTCTTGAAAGATACGCTTGATTATCATGACCCCTATAAACTTTGACCTCTTCTTCTACATTAGAAGTTACAATATCAGAAGAAAGTTCTCCAGAAGCATTAATTGTATAATTGCCTGGATTTCTCATTGTCTTTTCTTCTGTGATTTTGAATTTCTGATTTATATATAAATCTAGCTCTTCTTTTGTGTTAAATAACTGATTGTCAAATTTAAAAATATTTGTTTCGTAGTTAAAAGTTCTTTGCGCTTCATTATAAGCATAATTATAAACTTCTTCTTTTGTTAAAAACTCTTTACCTGCAAAACTATAACCTATTGGCTGAGGTTCTACAATATTATTATTTGTTAATACAAGACTAATTGGAACTATTGTTCCAATAGTTCCAATAGATATAAGTGAAACAATAGAGAGTCTCTTTTTTGTTAATCACTTGGTATTTTTTGATTTAAATATTTTATTTACTAATTCAGTGAAATTATTAGTCTTTTTTCTCATTTTTCTTTCTCTTTTGAAAATAAATTAAATAAGCGTAATAGAGTTTTTTTCATCTAATTGCTTTATTTACTAAATTTTCCTCCCCTTATTTGCTGAAATTTACTCTTATGTGCATTAGTAAAAACGTCACATAGTTATTTTATACACCTAATTTATTACAAAAGCAATATTTTTACCATAAATTTAATAAATTTTGGAAAATTTTGTATTAATCTTAAATGCCTATTTTATAATGCTATACATAAATGTAATAATTTATTAACTATAATTAGTAACATTGTGCTTGTAATATTCAACTTTAAAAACAGCTTCTTATTTGAAAACAAAAAAGACCAGCTATTAAACTGATTGACCGTGTAAATTAATTGGGGGGATTTGATTTATTTAAATATTGGAAATAGATCCCAATTTAAATCAAATGTACAAGAATATGTGTAAAAACTGCAATGTTTTTATTTCTAACTAGATATTAGCACATTTTCTAAAAAAAAATATTAAAAAATAAATTTTTTAATATTTTCAATTTATAAATCAGCTTATTTTTCTTGAAAAAGATTCATTCTTTATCTTTTTCCTACCCATTGGGTAGCAGGATAAGTAGTACTATCATTTTTACCCAGAACCCTTTAAACAAGGGTTCTTTTTGGGTAAAAAGTGCTAGCACTAGCAATTTTAATGCTAGCAAAAATGCTAGTATTAAAAGGGCTTGGAACCAAGCTTGCGAAAGAAAAATTAAATTTTGCTTTTATTAACTAATTTTACGAATTATTTAAATTTCTAATTCGAGTTGAATAAATTGTACTAGGCTTATCTAAAATTGGTAAATTAATTTCTTTTAACTTTCTATTTTTATTAGTATTTTTATTATCATTATTACTATTATCAAAATATTGATCACTAATAGTTTCCTGCAATTTATCTTTTAATTTATTTGTTAAAAAATTAACTAAATTAATGCCATTTATTTTGGCAATTTTTATATTTATTAGTATCTCAAAATTATTTTTGCTATAAATTTTTGCACCGTAACCTTTTGTGCTTTTAATCAAATGGCTAACTGCTGCTTCAGCGTGACAACCATTATTTCAAGATTTGAAATGATTTTCAATGCCTTTTCTATTGTTTGTTATATATCTAATAGCTTCTTTAATCCTTTGAATATTTAGCTTTTCCATATCTAAACATGTAGTTAAAAATTGAACTAATTCATTAATTTTATTTTCAGAATAATATTCAATTGTTTTTTGATACAAATCTTTTAATCGATCACTATTCTTACTTTTTGAACTTTTTTTATATGCAAAACAACGATATATTTTTTGAAATAAATGAAATTTGTCAAGTATATATTCAGCACCTATATAATCAGCAATTTCTTTTATCCAATTTGCCCCATCTCCACATAAAATAATTTGCTTTTTTGATAAATCCCCATAGTTTGTTTCTAGCATTTGTAATAAATATTTTGAATAATCATGTGTATCACATTTTTTACCCTTTGAGAAAGTTTTTACAAATGCCCTTTTATTTTTTAATTCATATTTTTTATTATTCCTCTCTCTAGTTTCATATGCAACAGCTACTCTAATTCTGATTTCTTCTTTTTTATATTTATTTCTAATAGTTGATCAACAATCATCTATATCAATATAAACTATGTCATTATCAGATTCTATAACTTTATTGTTATTCTCAATATGTTTTGCTAAATCTTGAGAATTAATTGATTGCAAAATATTGGAGACAGTTTGTCTATTGAAATTGGCATTTTTAAAGAATCTAATAATATCCTTTTGACGTTCACCACCTTCAAATGAATTAATAATTTTCATTTTTAGGTCATAGACAACTCTAGAATATTTTTGAATTTGTAAAAATGGATCAACTAAAAATGCATATTTACCTGTATTTTTATTCTTATATTTTGTATGTTTAAATGTAACATCACCAAATTCTGTGATTTGGGTTCTTTTTATATTATTGTCATGAATAATTCATCCTTCTTTTAAACGTCAATTAGAATTTTTTATTTCTAAATCTTTTTGTTCAAAATACCTCTTTAATTCTAACTTTGCTTGATTTAATACACTTTGTTCGATTTCTTTGAATAAATTAGTTTGATTTACCATATCTTCTCTTATTTCATTCATTTTTTCTTTTCCTTCAATTCAAAATTATTGTAATATAAAAATTGAAATAAAAAAAATACCCTCTAAGGATATTTTTAAATATTATTTTGATTGGTTAATATTAATCTTCTAAAAGTATTTGATTGTCTTCTAAATTTGCTGATGGCTCATCAATAATATCAAATTCCTGATTTTTTGATGGTTCTAATTTATTTACTTGATCCATATTTCAATTAGCTTTAGCAGATTTTGCTCAAGAGTAAGTTGAATTACTAATTTCTAATAAATCATTAAATACTTCACTAACTTTAACTTTATGATTTTCAAATTCTGCTGCTTCAATTTCTTTATTTTTTATTGAAATACTTAATTCACCATCACTTGGTAAATTAATTTGAATAAAAGGTGAATCAGATTTTTCTGAACGCTTTAGAACTTTGCCTTCTTCTGTTGAATATTCATAATTTTGAACAAGTTTTGTTGAAATATTCAAAAATTTAGCTTCTTTATCTTCAGTTTTTGAAATTAAAATTACTGCAAATTCATTACCATTTTTATTTGTATAAACCTTTTTGATATTATTTCTAAACATATGAAAACTAACATATTTTTTTGTTGCTGTAGTGTAACCTTTTTTCGGACACATTTTAAAAATACTTTATATATTGATATAAAATATTTGTGAACGAAGAGAGGTTTTATTTTGACTAAGTATTCAATCAATCAAAAAATTGAATTAGTATTAAATTTTTACAAATCTAATTTGTTATTAGCACAGTATTCAAAAGCAGTAGGAATTGATAAATCAAGATTGAAAAACTGAATAAAAATTTATGACGAAAATGGAAGAAGTGGATTTAAAAAATCCTTTAAAGCCAATAATGAGGAGATTATAAATTTAAAAAGAGAGCTTAAAAAATCAAAAAGAGAGAGTGAAGACTTAAAATTAAGAGATGAAATGTTTAAAGAATTAAGAGAAATGATTGATAGAAAGAAGTAAATAAGTGAGAGTTAAATACATTTAAATCAAAAGTAGTTTATAACTTTACAATTAAATACCCAAATATTGCAATTAGAAGACTTTGTAGAATAATTGATTTAGCAAAAAGTACTTACTATGATTGATTATCAAAAGGTAAACCAAAAATTAAGGCAATTAATTGAGGTTTGGTTTTGAGAATTAATGATGTTTATAAAAATGAAGTTAAAATCTATGGTTCTAGAAGATTAATGAAGTATTTAGATCTAAATTGTAGTCATAAAAAAGTTTTGCGAATAATGAAGTTTTTAAAGTTAAAACCTAATAACTATAAAATACAAAAGAATAAATCAGTTACTCCAGAAAAATTGGTAAGTATCCTAGATTATTTAAATATCAAACAGATTTGAAAAATTATGGAGATATTTTCTCTGTTGATATTACCGAGAAAATAATAGCAGGATGCAAACTATACACTTGCGCCTTTTATCATGTAAACACTAAAAAAGTTTATGGTTTGGTAACTAAAAATATTAAAGGTATGAAATTAGTATTAGAGTCATTTTTTAATATGGTTAATGAATTTGGAACATTTAAACCAAACTCAATTATTCACTCTGATAATGGCTCAGAATTTAAATCTTATCAATATCGCTTAGCTACAATGTGATTTGATTTTGGCTTAAGTATGTCTAGAATTGGTAGATCAACGGACAATGGATATATTGAAGGTTTTTGAAGTACTCTTAAAAGAGAAGCAATCAAGGAAGGTTATAAATACAATGTTGTAAATGAATATATTTATAATTTGAAAATGTATCAATATTTTTATAATAATAATAGAGTTAGTTATAAAATATAGGTGTCCGAAAAAAAGGAACAGTACATATTTTTTTGTTGCTTTTTCTTGATTCATGTTCTTTCCTTTCTTCTCTGATAAGAGAATATAATATACAGATAAATAAAAAAACTAGTTCTGCAACTAGTCTCAAAATTTTTTCAAATGGATAAATAAAAAGATAGAATCTAGTTACAAAACTAGTGCTCTATCTACCTTAATAATATCTTATCATAAATTTTTATAAATCAATGTTAAAATTTTCAATTTTTTCTTTTAAATTATGAGTAATAAGCGATTATGTCCCTACATATTAACAAGCGACTTTGTCCTCCTTTATAATCAATAAATGGAGGTTTTATGAAAGGACTACTATTAAATACCATGAAACAAGAACAACTAAGATTAATTAAGGAATTATCTTTAAGAAAAGAATCTATTAAAAATACAGCCTTTAAATTAGGTTATAGTGTTAGACACACAAGAAGAAAACTTAAAGAATATCAAGAGATTGGAGCAAAAGCTTTTATTCATAAAAATACCAATAAAATACCTATAAATAAAATTTCACAGTTATTTAAAGATGAAATAATTGAATTATTTCAAACTAAATATTATGACTTTAGTATTAAACATTATTGAGAAAGAAATTGAAAAAGCAAAATAAGCTATTCTGCAATTAGACACATATTAATAGAAGAAAATATTTTAATTGATACTCTTAACAGAAAAACAAAAAAAGATATTCGTAAAAATTTAAAGGCAGCAAACCAAGAAAATTTAACAAGCGAGTATCTTTCAAAATCAATTATAACAAGCAAACCCCATCCTACGCAAAAGAAAATTGTAAAGTTTGGAGAAATCTATGAAACTGATGCTTCAAATCATCAATGAATTAAGAACTTAAAATGCCATTTGCATATTGTAATTGATAAAGCTAGTAAAAGGATTTTGGCAGGTTATTTCAGCGAACAAGAAACTACTGAAAGTTATTATAATATCTATAAAAAAGCCTTTAAACATTATGGTTTACCAAAACTAAATGTTAGTGATAATCGCAATGTTTTTAGTAGTAAAAATAATCGTGACCATTTTGGCGATAGTGTTTCAAATACACAATTACAATTTATTTTTCACTCTTTAGGAGTAAATACAAAAACAACATCAATCCCCCAAGAAAAAGCATTAGTTGAAAGAACTTTTGGAACATTACAAAGAAGATGACCTCAAATAATTAGACTCTTAGATTTAAAAAATATTGAGCAGTTAAATAATTATTTACCCCATCTTATTCAGGAATACAATCAAGATTTTTCAATCCCTTTAGACCAATTAGAATCAGTAACTAGAAAATTTGATCAAGATGAAGATATTGTTTTCTCTTATCGAAGTGAAAGAATTATTGATAATGGTCATAGTATTAGTTTTAAAAAAACTAAGTGATTTATTTGTAAAGGCTTTACTCCAATTTACTTTAAACCAAAGTTAAAAGTAATGGTTATGGAAACTATAAATAAAAAGTATTATGCGCTAATTGGAAATGACATTTACAATCTTACTCAAGTTGAAGACGAACGTTTACATGGAAATGCTAAAACACTATCTAATGAAGAATTTGAAACTACTAAAGTACCCAAAATTGAATCTCCTTGAAAAGCAACTAACTGATATTTTTTTGATAGAAAAAGAAAAAATACAAGATCTATTTATTAGATAAATCTTGTATTTTGGGACATAATCGCTTATTATCTACATCATTTTCTTTTTTCTATTCATTTTTATAATATCACAATAATATTTAAAAAATAAATAATATATTATTCTTGCTTCTCTCTTTTATATGAGTAATAAGCGATTATGTTGCTACATATTAACAAGCGACTTTGTCCTTCTTTATAATAAATAAATGGAGGTTTTATGAAAGGACTACTATTAAATACCATGAAACAAAAACAACTAAGATTAATTAAGCAATTTTCTTTAAGAAAAGAGTCTATTAAAAATACAGCCTATAAATTAGGTTATAGTGTTAGACACACAAGAAGAAAACTTAAAGAATATCAAGAGATTGGAGCAAAAGCTTTTATTCATAGAAATACCAATAAAATACCTATAAATAAAATTCAACAATTATTTAAAGATGAAATAATTGAATTATTTCAAACTAAATATTATGACTTTAGTATTAAACATTATTGAGAACTAAATTGAAAAAGAAAAATAAGTTACTCTGCAATTAGACATATATTAATAGAAGAAAACATTTTAATTGAAACTCTTAACAGAAAAACAAAAAAAGATATTCGTAAAAATTTAAAGGAGGCAAACCAAGAAAATTTAACAAGCAAGTATCTTTCAAATTCAATTATAACAACCAAACCCAATCCTACGCAAAATAAAATTGTAAAATTTGGAGAAATCTATGAAACTGATGCTTCAAATCATCAATGAATTAAGAACTTAAAATGTCATTTGCTTATTGTAATTGATAAATCTAGTAAAAGGATTTTGGCAGGTTATTTCAGCGAACAAGAAACTACTGAAAGTTGCTATAATATCTATAAAAAAGTATTTAAACATTATGGTTTACCAAAATTAAATGTTAGTGATAATCAAAATGTTTTTAGTAGTAAAAATAATCGTGACCATTTTGGTGATAGTGTTTCAAATACACAATTGCAGGTTATTTTCCATTCCTTTGGAGTAAATAAAAAAAACAACTTCAATCCATCAAGAAAAGGGATTAGTTGAAAGAACTTTTGGAACATTACAAAGAATATGACCTCAAATAATTAGACTCTTAGATTTAAAAAATCTTGAACAATTAAATAATTATTTGCACCATCCAATTCAGCAATACAATAAAGATTTTTCAATACAATTGGCCAATTAAAATCAGTAACTAGAAAATTTGATCAAGATGAATATATTGTTTTCTCTTATCAAAGTGAAAAATTTATTGATAATAGACCTAGTATTAATTTTAAAAAGATAAGTGGTTTATATCTAAAAGGTTTACTCCAATTTACTTTAAGCCAAAATTAAAAGTAATTATTATAAAAACAAGAAATAAAAAAATTATGCTTTAATTAGAAATAACATTTGGAATCTAGTTAAAGATAAAAATTAACTATTTACATGGTAATATTAAAATACTTGAAATTAATTCTATTTGTAAAGTTGCTAACTAATATTTTTTGATAAAAACTAGCAGACTTATCTACTAGTTTAGTTTCTTAATTTGGGACATAATTTTTATTATACACAAAATAAAATTTTATATTCTTGACATTCCAATCTCTTGAATATTTATTAATTTATAAGAATAAAAAATAAAGTTAATAGAAACTACTTAGTTTTAGTAATTTTTACCAACCTTATTTTAATAATGACATAAATATTAAATTTCACTTTTAAAAAATGCATAATTAATGTGTATGTTATATCTTTAAATGAATTTAGTTTTTTGGAATATAGAGGTTGTATTATCTAATATTCCTGAAGTTTTTGTATTAGAAATATAAATATTGCTATCTTCATAAATAACAAAGGTAGATAATTCTTTTTTATTTCATTTTTTTGAATATTTTATTAGTTCAAAACTATTCAAATCTACATTAACTACAATATTTTCAGTTACTCTTTTTTCGTTACTATTAGTTTTCTCAAGAGAAAAAATAATATTAGTATTCTCAATATATAAATTAGTAATTTCTACAAAGTTAATACTAGGTGAATCTCAGTTATAAATTGTAGTTATTTCTATTAAGTTATCATTAAAAAATTCTGATAAAGTAATTTTATTCCTAAATTTTTCTATCATATAAACTTTATTTTTATAATTAAAAATATTGGAAATAGAACTATTAGGAATATTAACAACTCATTGTAACTCTAATTCATTGTTAGAAAAATTAATTTTATTTAATGAAGCATCATAATTATTATTTGAACTTCATTTAGACACATAGACATCGTTATTATAATACAATAAATTTGATAATCTTGATTCTGTTCATTCGAATATTAAATCTTCACTAGTTTCTAAATCATAAACACCCAAATTATTTGATTTTCCAGTTACATTACTTGAAATTAAATAATAAATTTTATTTTCTACAAAAATCATTGAGAACATATTATGAGATTTTAAGACTATAATTTCACTAGTAATTAAATCAACTGAAACAATTGATGCTCCATTATATCAAATATCACTATATACAATAAAAAGCTTATTATTGTATATATGAAAGTCAATTCCAGAAAAATCAAATGTCGACCTAACAGCATCTTCATCTAAAACAACCGATCCTAAATTTTCAACATTACCATTATCTAAATTTAATTTATAAAAATTTGCACTATTATAATTATTATAATCATTAATAATAAATTGATAATAAATTTCATTACCAATTAAAATAGATTTACCACTTTTCTCTTCAAGATTTTTTTCAAGCTTAATAGAATTTATTAAAACAAATTCTGAATTTATCTTATCTTCAACTTTATAAAACTCCAGTATATTTTCTTTTACAACTGTTCCATATCAATTGTTTTCAATTTTTAATGGTGTATCAAAACCATGTAGACTCCCATTAGATAATTTACCCACATTTTTTTGAGCAATAATACCTGAGTCATAGTTTAAATTATCCTTATCAACTTGATTGGAATTGATCATCATTTGCCCAGTACTTGTAGCAGACATTGTAAAAACTGCTATTAAATTTAATAATTTAATCATTTTTTTTACCTTTCCTTCAAAACCCACCCTACCAACCTTAACCATCTTTATTTTATTATGAAATTAAAATAAAGGATTTTTAGTTTTTGATAAAATAGCTACATTACTATCAAAAATGTAACTGATAGGTTTAATATTGCTAAAATAATTTTAGTAAAAACTGTGCATATTATATGCTTTTATTTTTTAATAGAATAGACAATTCCAAATAGACCGAAGGTTTTAACAGAGTGGTTATAATTTTTTTAAGTCAAAAATAATAGAGAAAAATAAAATATCAGTTTTTGAAAAAGTGTACGGTCTATTACATGTATATGATACAGAAGTAAATTGTAATAATTACACAGCAAGAAGAAACAAAGGAATAGAATATTTAATTTTATTTATTTTGATTCTAAGAAACTAGTTTATCAACCAAAAAAATACTTTAAGTTTTATACATTAATAAATGTTATATCATAGATAAAAAATAAAAATATTGCAATTTATTAATTGGTAAAAGGACTAAGTATAATAAAAAATACAATAAACAAGTTATTTCAAACATTAATAGATTCATTAAATAAAATTATGGTGTTTCTAGCAAGTTTGTATGTCCTTGAGTTTAAAAAAATTGCTAGATTAATATTGGTTATAAGTTCATAAATTAATTAAGATCAAAGAAATAGAGGTCTAAGGTATTTAAATATTAATAATAAAAAGTTAAAATTTCAGTGATTTTTTATTTTCAAAATAAAAACTATTCCTACTTTTTTAAACTTTCAATAGTACTCATTGTTCCACTAATACTACTTATGTTTTTCGAAACAAGTATTAACACAATATTGATCTCTTTAAAATAATAACTTTCTCATTTAGCAAGTGTTAATTATAATAATGTAAAATTATTTACACTTGAAGGAAAACTTACCGTAAAGGGAAATTGAAATTAAGAAGCAATGGAAGTTAATCTTCTTTTAAAAAAATAAATAAGTTTTTATTTTAAATTATAGTTTTCTTTTTTTTATTGTTATTCTTTTCTCATTAATCAATTTTAAACTAATTTCTTCCTTTGCTCAAAGATATATTATATATAAAGCAAATAATTTTAACTACTTCTGAAATACTACTAAAGTTAATTTTCTGCAAATATGTATCCATATTACAAATTAATTTCCTTCTAATTTCTTATTATAAAATATCTTATTCCTTTAATATCTTTTTTATTAATAATTTTCTTTAGTTTTAATTTACAAAGTTAAATTATTTTTTTGTTAAATAAAATATAATCTAAAAAAATATATAAATCATTAATCACCAATTATTATTCGCAATAAAAAAAACTCTTGCAAATATATCATAATTATTTAATTTTTGCTATTTTTTTTATTATATTCTTATAAATATTTTTTGAAAAATACCTATTGTTAAAAAATTAGATCTTTATAATATAAATTTATAAACTACTTAGTTGCTTCAAAATTAACTACCTTATAATTACTTAAAATAAATTTTTTTCTTTCAATCATTAAGTAAGATGTCATAAAAACAGTTGATACTATTCATGAAACAAATAAACTGAAACCAAACATATATGTAATAACTTCAACATCATATTCTAATTTTTTTATTGAGTATAAAATGATAAAAGGAGTGAAAGTTAGTAAATTACAAATTATGGCTTGAATAGCTAAAATAAAGTTTTTCCCTTCTCCATTAAATTGAGCATTAATACTAGTTGCCAAAACATAAAAAATAAAAAAGCCAATTAGCTTTGAAAATATTTCTCAACTTCTTTGAGATAAACTACTATCATTATTTGATAAAAATAACGTAAATAAGTGATAAGTTGGAATAAATATAGATAAAGCTATAAGAAAAGAAATAATTGCTATTATTTGAAATTGTAAGATAAGAATTATTCTTTTTTTATAATTTAAATCATTGCTTGTAGAGACAATTGATTTATTTATAGCAAAAATTACATTTGGAATAATTAAAACTCATGATCATATAATTGTATTTGATAATCAATATGCATCACTTTCAACTGCTTTATTCATATTTTTAGCAATCATAAATAAGTAAAATGAGTTATTAATTGTTGAAAATACAAAAGCTGATAAAACATTAAGTCAAAATATTTTTGTAAATGTTAATTTACTTAATTTTAAATTAAAGGTTTTTAAATTAAAAAATCTCTTAAATCCAAAAGCTCTAGCTACCATAATCAAAGAAGTTAAAAATAGCAATATTTGTGTAATTAATGTACTTATACCAAGTCCTATATAAGCATTTTCAAATACCCTATTATTTGCCAAAGTAAAATCAAAGATAATTGAAAAAGATAATTTACTAATAAGTAAAGCAAGAAATCCCTTATACATTTTCAAATTTAATATTACAACTGTTGAAACAGAAGTTAAGATTTCTGGAATTTTACTATAAAGTTGCAATGTAAAAAATACTCTTTGCTCATAACCCTCGTTAGAGCCAATAACTTTTACAAGATTACCGACATTTAAACTTAAAATGAAAATAAGAATTAAATAAATAAAAAATGTTACTAAATAAACTTCTCTCAACTTATTTAAGTGTTCTTTTTTATTTATTATGATCTTGCCAAATCATCAAAATAATGGAAATACTATTGTTTCTTGAATAACTTCCAACATAATGTTCAAATAATCTCATTGTGCATAAGTTTCAACACTTGCTGACATATATTGAGTTATTACTAATGTTCTAACAAGTATTCAAATAGCAGGTATTAATGAATATAAGAACATTCATGGAAATAACTTTCAATGACCTTTTTGTTCTTTAATTACTAAAATAGTATCCTCTTTTGTGAAGTTAATTAAATTCATCTTCAATCTCCTCTCAATTTTTTAATACCCAGTTTTTAGTATAATTAAGTCAATAATCTAAGTCCCTATTTTTTTCACTTTTTAAAATAGCATTATTGTCTTTCTCTATTCTTTTTAAAATAGATAATTTTACAGCTGTAACATCATTTTTTTTATATTTTAAGTGTCTGAAAATAATTTTAATTTCTTCAATATACTTTTTGTGTTCTTGCTTGTCATCACCAAAGTTAACTCATAATAGACAAACATAACCAATATCATCATATTTACTTCCAAAATAACAACCATCTCAATCAATTACTTTAATTGGCATTAATTGCTCATTAAAAATAATGTTTACTGGACTAATATCTCCATGAACTATTACATTTCCATTCTTTTTTTCATAAAAATTTTGATACATTAGAATTATATCTATAATTCTAAGAGTAGATTTTATAGGCATTTTCTTAACCTTTTCTAAAATTGTGCCTTCTATAAAATCATATGAATAGTTTTGTGCATCTAGATTTTGATAATTAGGAAAAAAAGAAAAATTATTTTTTTTAAGGATTTTAATAACCGATTTAAAGTTTTTATTACTATTATTTTCTTTAGAAATTAAGTTACTATTTCTAATAATTTTTTTACCAGAAAGTCCATTATGTTTCATAGATATATTTCTCCTTTTCTTTTGAAAATTTTTATATTAATTAAGTATGCTTGTTAAAATGGTTTTATAAAAATTATTTTGTATTTTTAAATACTTAATATATTTAAAATTTACATTATTACTTGCAACTAAAAGTAATTTTATTTAACTGTTGTTTAATTTAATTTAATTTTACTCATAATTTTCTCCATTTTATAAAATTATATCACACTTATAAATTTATTTATTCTGGTTATAAACTGTCTATTTTTTTTTTTTTTTTAAAATGAAAAAGTTTTTTTAAAATTGAAAGCAAACATAAATATCTTAAATTACTAAAAAAATAAGAAGTTTTAAAATAGAAATAATTTAAAATGAAAAAACGCCATTTCTAATATGGTGTTTTAAGAATAATCACTTATAAATATTTACTATTCCAATGTGTTTCATTAATCACAGTTCAAATATATTTATTAAAAACTATAGAGATAAAAATGCTCAGCTACTTTCGTAAAGCTTCCAAAATAAAATTTATAATTAAATTCTGTAATTGTAGGATCTAATATTCCTAAAAAATCAGGATTCAGTTTTACATTAATATAAATTTCAAGCTCCGGACTTTCAGGTTTCCCAACAAGATTAATTAATTTATTTTTGTAGTCTTCAAATTGACCACAATAATGAAGTCGATCTACTTCAATATTTACAGGTGCAGTTATCTCACAAAAACCTACTTTTGGATTTTTCTCATGAAAATTTTTAAAATTATATTTACTATCATAAGGTGTAATATCTATAAAATTATTACTCATCTTTTTATAAATAAAGCTATCCGTTTTTTTCATATCTCAGTATCAATTACCAAAAATGTCTTCCATTTTTGTAATAAAATTTAATTGATCTTGTAGAAAATAATTTTCAGGTTGTAGTCCCTCAAAATTAGGTATTGCATATTTATCATCACCTCTAAGAACATAATCTACTTTTGGTTGATTAATTAAATTATGATCTATTCAAAGCTTAAAAATAGTCTTTTTATCAATTCAATAATTTTTAATAGGATAAACAATCTCTTTGCTATAGCTAAATACATCGCTTTTCTTAGAAGACATTGTTACAGAAAAATTTCCTATTTGATAATCTCCTATTTTTAATTTATTCTCATCCAAACTGTAAATATTATCAGAAGAGCATACATTTCCTTCAATTGTTAAACAATTATAATTTTTTTCTCTTTTAGCTACTTTCAAAACAATATCATCTTCTCTATATTTAATATTTCTTAAAGAAGCAAACTTATTTTTTTGAAAAAAATAATTAAATTTTTCTATTAAAAATTCTACTCCATCAAAATTTCGTAAGTGATTTTTAATAGAATAAAAATCTGTTTTGGGATTAGTATCATCTCCACTTGATTCAATCAAATAATTTTCAAAATCCTTAATTGTATCAATGTAGACTTGTTTTACCACTTTTGAAGGAATAGCAATAAAATTAGGTTCTCTAATAAAATCTGGAGTACAGCTTATAGCTAAAGTGCTTGGAATAATTGTTGCTAACAATGAAGAATAAATAGTTAGTTTCTTCATAATTAACTGAATTTAATGTCTGATATTGACATACTTGCTTCTGCTCTTGCTCAATAAGCATTTCAAGCTGAAGCTCAAACCCAAGTGTTTACAGATAATCTTATTTTAAATTTAAAATCATTTAATCATTTAGTGGTCAATGTACCAAAAGCTTTTTCCTGATTTACATTTTTATAAGTTAAATCAAAAGCATTAATTGTTGTATTTTCGTTAACATTAATTCTTTTATATTTTGGCTTAATATGATTAGTATCTTTGTATTGCTGATTTTTTGGATTTGGTTCTTTTTGGTTAACAGTATAATTGAATCTTCCCATTCCCTGAGTATAGTAATTTGTATTTAAACTATAATCCATATATTTATAAGAACTTAAAAATTTACTTTTACCTAAATCAATATCTATTACTACTGCACTAGTTTTAAAATCAGATTGCTCTGAATTATATGCATCAGATCTAGCTGATTGTGTTGCAACATTCGCAATTCCTGAGAAAACATCTTCAAAAGTTATAATTACAGATCCAATGTATTTTCCATATTTAGTTGCTCTAGCTACTGCGTTTTTATAAGTTATTGTTTCAATAAAAAAATCATCTTTCTTTAAACCATAACCTTCATTCTTTGTTAAAACAATTGCTTCTAAAACTTGTTTATTTAATTTTTTAACTTCACCCATGTGAGTAATTTTAATTGCTTCGCTTAGGATAGGCTTTACAACAGTATTTTCATTTATTAAAAAAATATCTTTAATGTTCAGTATTCCTTCAAACTGTTTACTATCGCCTAGATATAACATAGTTAAATCTCCCTTAGATTTACTTCCCTCAGTAGTAGGCAATTGTGGCATAACCACAAATCAGTCATCATAATTTTTTTGAACAGAAGTTATAATTTCTAAAATTTCACTTTCCTTATCATTTATTTTTGAAAGTTGTGATAAAATAGTTATCACAACAAATTTTTCATCATCTAAATTATTTATAATAGGGTATAAATTTACTTCCCCACTTTTTAATTTTAGTTCACTTAAATTAAGAGTCGCATATTCTGAATTGAGTAAATTATTCTCATTCTTTTCTAAAATATGTTTATTTGTTTCCAAAACTAATGTTGGAACAGCAGTGATTGATAAACTAATACTTGACAAAGTCGCTAATAGTTTATTCATTTTTTCATCCTTTCGTGTATGATTTCTCATACGCTTATATATTAATTCTTTTTTTTAAATAAATTTAAAAAATCAACATTAATTTTATAAAAAGTGGAACAATTCTCAATATTTTTTTCATTTTTAAAAAATATTTAATTAATAATTTCAAAAACTTATAATAATCTTCTGCTTTTTTAAAAAACTACTTATTAATAAAGTAATATAAAAATTTATTGTCGTTTATATATTTAATTTTTCCAAAGTACATTTTAAAGCTGTTCTTTATATTTTCTGGATCTAATATATCTAAATAATTTTCATTTAAAGGTATATCTAAAATTATTTCTAGTTCACTATTCTCTAAATTCATAATCCTTAATTTATTTTTAATTCTTTCAAGTTGAGAGCAATAATGTAAATCTTTTTCTTGTAAATTTTCATTAGAGTTTATTTCACAAAAATTTATTTTTGGATTTACTTTGTGAAACTTTCTAAAGTCATTTCTTTTAATTGGTTCAACAATTTGTGCAAATTTATTACTTAAATAACTATACATAAAGTTTTTTGTCTTTTTCATCTCTCAAAATCAATTACCAAAAATGTCTTCAACGCTGGTAATAAAACTTATTTGTTCTTCCAAAGTAACTCCATTTGGTTTCATTATTTCAAAATTAGGAATTGTAAAGTAATCTTCATTTTTTAAAACCTCTTGAATTTTTTGATCATTCATTAAGTTATGATTTTCTCAAAGATTTGAAAAATTCTTTTTATTAATTCAGTAATTTCTAACTGGAAAAATTTAATTGTTTTTTGTAAGAAGAGCCAATTCCTTTTAATGACTCTATTAAAATATTAAAACTTCCTAAATTATACTCTCCAATTTTTACAATATTATTATCTTCAATAAAAGTTGTTCCTATTTTACAAATCATTTTATCAATTGTTTTACAATTAATATCTTGTTCAAGTTCTTTTATATTTAACTTTATATTATCTGTTGGATACTTGCTTTTAATTAAATATTTCCTTTTATTTAATTCATATAATGAGGTAAATTTATTAGCTAGAGTTGTAGTGATATTCCCTTTCCCTAACTCTATTTGAAAATCATAAAAATCTTTTTTAGGATTTTCATTATTACCATAAATATCATATAAATATTTCTCAAACTCAAGAATTGTTTTTTCAGTAATTTTATTAATGATTTCTAATGGAATTCTGTCAAAGTCTAATGAAGGTTTTGCCATAATTGCTGGTCCACAACCTTATTACTAAATTAGTAAGAATAATTGATGAGACTAAAGAAGAAAAAATTAAAGTCTTTTTCATAACTAATTTAGTTTAGTCCTTTAAAAGACATCTCACTTAATTTTTTAATCTTTTTTTTATAATTTCTTCAGTCTCAAAAATTTGTATCTTTATTAATCATATAATAATATTTTTTATTTATATAATTGAAAAAAGTTACTTTATTATCATTATTTAAAAAATTATTTTTAATAGAATCAATATTAACACTTGTAAGACTTGATACTTTAATAGTTTTTTCAATTATAGATTGATTTTTATTTTGTAACTTATTTCAAATATATTACATAATTATTTTAACTACTTGGAAATTTAGTTTATTGCCATTTAATTTTAAATAGACTAAATAAAATAGAACACTATCATTGCTTTTATAAAAAAATTGAACTCTATTACTTCTTAAAAATTGAATAGTTTCTATTGATAAACTAATACTAGACAAAATAGTTAATAGTTTATTCATGCTTTTTCCTTTCTCGTATAATTTTTATATATATATTAATTAGATTAAAGAGAAAAAATAAAAAATTTGATGAAATATTAAGAAAAAATGAACTATTTCTAAGATTTGCTTCATTTTTTAAAAAATCACAATTGATAACAAGTCTGTTTTAATTTTAAAATCAGTTTTACCATAAAAAGATCATTAGATATTAATTATATTTTTAAACTCTCTTAAAGAGTTTGTATTTAAAGTAACTTCACTTTAAGAGTTGATAAAATTTCTAAATCAATATAACTTTATTATTTCTAATCTCATTATATATATCGAAATTTTAACTTCATTTTTCAAAAAGTAAAAAGTCTATTGTTAAGTATCTAAAGCACCATATCTCAAAAAAATAAAAAAATCTTATTCAATATTTTGAATAAGATTTTAATTGATTACATTAACCTACAAACTATTTATTTCCTCAAGTTTCTTTAAATCAAGTTTCAAACATTCAATTTGAAAAAGCATCATAGTTAATAGCTCATGTCATTAATCCACGAATGTGAATATTGTCATTTTCTAATAAAACATATGATTTATATATTGATTCTCTTGTTGCTGCACCTCTACCTGCAGGTTCATTAGTAGCAGCTCCTAAAACGAATTTATTTGTTGGAATTTTTTCATAAAAATCGTTTTGGGCGCTATATTTTGTTGTTAAGTATTTTGTTACTAAGTAGTAGAATTCACCTCTATACTCAGTATCATCATTTGAAATATATGAAGTATTAACTCCTAAATAGTTTTTTTCTTCTTCATCAACAAATGGTCCAAATGCTCAACCATTATAGTATTGAGGATTTATAAAGTCATATAGACCATCAAGTCCTTTTAAGAAAGGAATATAACTTGCTTGATTACCACCTTCTGTATTGTATTTTAAGTATGGTAACTCTGGTGCCATTGTTAACATAAATTCTTTACCTTTTGAGTTTTGAATTTTTTTAGCTTCTTTTAAAGCTGAGATTGTAGTTTGTTGACTTTCTCTGTCTCCAAGTGCTCCACCTTCTCAATCAATATCGATTCCATCAAATCCATATTCATCCATATATTTAATAAATGTAGCAGTTAATTGATCAGTTTGATCCTGTCTAAATCTCATTTCTCCACCAGTAGCTCCACCCATTGATAAAATCACTTTTTTACCAGCGTTTTGTAAAGATTTAATTCCTCTTTGAATTCCCTCTTTACTTGTTGGACTAAATGCTTCAAAAGTAGGCATTGCATATGGTTCTCATGTATATAAGAATGAAATATCAATTACATTATATGCAGAGTTTAATAATTCATTACTATTTAATAAATCAACTGGATTATTATGTTGGCCTTCTCCACCTCATTCATATCAGTAACCTACTA
This sequence comes from Spiroplasma endosymbiont of Cantharis lateralis, assembly GCF_964030855.1. Lineage (NCBI taxonomy): Bacteria > Bacillati > Mycoplasmatota > Mollicutes > Entomoplasmatales > Spiroplasmataceae > Spiroplasma > Spiroplasma endosymbiont of Cantharis lateralis. The sequence goes on along the minus strand of NZ_CAXIQF010000003.1, from coordinate 56,860 downwards.
AAAGTGCATCATTTGAAGGTTTTGGTTTTTCACCATTTTCTTCTAAACTAAAATTGATTACAACTTGTGATTCTTCATTATAAAATTCAGATTTTGCCTTTGTTTTAATTGTAGCTCCAGTTGTAGAAATGTTTTTAACTTCAACTTCATCTTTTTTAACATTTTTATTCTTAGCATAAACTTCATCCAAGATTGTTGAGGTATTTGCGTCCTTAATTACTCCTAAATTTGTTTGTGTTAAATCAACAGATAAATCTTTTTTATTTGAAGGTTTTTCTTTTTCAATAACTTTAAAGTTAACTTCAACAGAACCTTTATAGATTTTGCTTCCACTAATAGAATTAATAGTTGCACTTGTTTCTGTTATGTTTTTAACTTCTAAATGTCCTAAGTCTAAGTTTGCATTTTTTTGTGCTAAAGCGCTTAAAATACTTACTTCTGTATTTTCATTAAGTTCACCTAATTGAGTATTTTTAATAATATCATTTAATTCATCAGGTTGAGATATTGAAACTACTGTGTAAAAATTAATATCAACAGTTCCTTTATAACTATATGAATTTTCTTTTGCTTTAACTGTTGCTGAATAATTTGTAAATTCTTCAGTTATTCCTTTATTGCCAGTTTCTTTTATATTAGAAATTTCAACTTGATTTAAATCTAATCCTTTATTGGCACTGTCAATTAACTCTTTAATTTTTAATTCACTTAGATTTTCACCTTCAGCTAAATGAATTGCTGTGTTTTTACTTTTTTCAAAGTTTGTTTTTGTAATAACTTGACTTAATTCTTTCTTTTCAACAGGTTTAGCATTTTCTGAAACACTGTATGAAAGTCATACTTCATCTTTATATTTAGATTTACCTTCTTCATTGGGGATTAAAATTGAGTTATACTCATTAGTATTTTTTAAAGTTAATTTTGAAGTATCTAAATTTGGATTATTTATTTTAACAGCTTGCATAATTGTAGCTTCATTTATATCTGAAATATTACCCAATCAAGTTGTTTTAACTTCATTATAAAGTGAAGATACTGATCCAGAACCTTCTGAATTTCCTTTTAAAGTAAAACTAATATAACATTCATCTTGATATACTGTTGAACCAGATTTAGCAACAACTTGTGCTCCTCATTCAGTTACTGATTTAACTTCTAATTCATTAATATCAATTTCACTATTTTTTGCTTTAACTTGATTTAATATATTTTTTTCAGTTTCTTGTTCAGTAGAACCAGCTTGTATTTCTCCCAATCAGCTGTTTTTAACTGCTGAATAAAGTGCTACTGCTGATGAATCTCCACCATTAATTACATTATAAGAAACTGTTGATTGTCCTTTATAAAGAGTTGAATTACTCTTTGCTTCAATAGTTGCTCCTCATGGATTAATAGTTTTAACTTCTAATTCATCTGTGTTTATTAATGGATTAACTCCTTTTAACTCTTTTAAGATTTCTGCAGCATCATTGCTAGTGATTGTTCCCAATCAAGTATTGCTAATAGCTTCTCATAAATATTGAGAATCTGCCTTTCTATTTCCAAAATCAAATTTAACACGAGCTTCCCCATCGTAATCGGTTGCTCTGTTTTTTGCAACAAAAGTAGCATTTCCATTAAATAAATCAACATCTTTTAATGCCAATTTATCTGTATCTACTTTTGGATTATTTTGTTTAAGTGCACTCTTTAGAATACCTTCACTTACATTGCTTATTTTTCCTAAATCTTTGTTTTTAATGATTTTATCAATGTCCTTTGTATTATCTACTGTTAAATTACAACTAACAACAGCTGATGATGTTGAAGCAGTAAATGCAACCGCAGATAAAATTGATAATAGTTTTTTCATTTTTATAGTCTCCCATGTTTTGTATTATATACAATTAAAAGACATTGTCAAAAATAAAAAACTTAGAATATGGTAGAAAAAATACTTTAAAAGTTTACTTTTTGGTTAATATAAACTAAAAAGTAGAACTATAATGAAATATTTTTATAAAAAGAGGAATAAAGTATTCATAATACAACTCATAATATGAAATAGTAAGTAATAAAGTAAACAATTACCTTAAAATATAAAAATATTTTTAAATCTTAATTTTAAAAAGTAATTTGAAAAACTATATTTTTATAAAGACACTCAATTTCTTATCTTATACTGATAGATCTTGTTTTAAATGAGAAATTAGTATAAAAAAAGTTATTATCTTAAAAAATAATAACTTTCAGAATTCAATTAATATATTTCTATATTAATTTGCATATCCACCTTTTGGTCATACTAAGTATAATACTCCAGGTATAATTGCTAAAATTAATAATAAAATTAATGTAATCAATTTATGTTGTGGATGTAATAATCAGTAAATTATTCCAGGTATAATTGCCAATATTAATAATATTATTAATAATAATAGACTTTTATCTTTCATATGTTTTTCTCCTCAAATTAATTATAGATAATTTTACCTTAAAATTCCATAAAATATTGATTATTTTATAAATAAATTTATCTATTTTTTTATTAAAAATAACGTTGAATCATTCACTATCTTTAACAACTAATCAACTTCTATTGTTCCTACTCTAGCTCATTCTTGAATTTTCTTCATAAATTTTTTTGTATCCTTTGTTAAATTATCATATCCTTGACTTTTATCCATAAATTGTTCGAAGTCATTAATGCTTTCACTTTTATAAGTTTTTCCTGAATTTTCTGATACTAATTCGTCACACTCAAATTGAAGCATTTTATAAGATTTATAGGCTTTAATAAAACTTTCATATACTACACTTCTCTGTCTTGCTTCACTTTTTAATAGTATTTCATTATTTTGACTTTCGCTGCAATTTGAACATTCTGCAAGTTCTTGTTTAATTATCTCATCTACTTTTGCTTTTTCTTCAGTATAATAATCCAAAGCGTTTATAATATCTTCTTCTGATTCAGGTTGATCTGGTAATTCAAATTTAATTACCTTTTCTTTTTGACATGAAATAACCATATTAGATGTAGAAACAAATAAACTAGTTGCTGAAAATAGTGTTAATAATTTTTTCATATATTATTTTTCCCCTTTAAAATTTTGTATTGTATTGATATTGTCCAAAATTGGATTTATCAATTTTAACCACTTATATGTTATATACTTAAAATTAAACAAAATCAAGATATTTGCTCTAAAACAAAAAGATAAAAAAAATCTATTACTTAGATTTTTTTAAACAATTAAGATTTAATAACACCTTTTTTAGCTGATTTTTTTCTTATGACAAGATAAGTTATTGTTAAAATGACTGCAGTTCCACTAGCTGCTAAAATTATTACCCATATATTTCAATTATTGTTCTTAGCAACATACTCGCCAAAAGTATCACCTGTATAAAGTGATTTATAGTCTAAGCTTTTTGAATGGTTTTGACTTCTATAGTAATTTAATTTACTTCCAAATCCATCTAAAGCATGACCAATTTCATGAACAACTACACTAAATTTATATGGACTACTTCAAAAGCCTTGTTTATATTGACTGTTAAATTCTTTAAATGTTAGACTAGGTCCTGTAATTACAATGTAAGAATATGCAGTACTTGCAAAAACATTTTGTTTATCTACATAGTAATTTGTACTTGTATAACCCATTGTTCCATCGTTCATATCTGTTCCATCATCATTTTTTAGAGGAAAATCAGGACTTAATATAAATGCTACTAATATATTATTTACCCATATATCATTTTGTATAATGTTATATAGCGAATTATAAGTTTTTAAAGTAATATCTTTTAACTTTTGAGTATTATTAGTTGATCATTTTTCACTATCTGATCCCAAACTATTTGGAGTATTTTTTAAATATACCTCTTCAAGATTATCATAGACATGTGATAACCAAACTCCACTATAATTATTTTTATCTTTTGTTGCTTCGACTAATGTTTTATCTAAATTATCAAATGACTCATAGTGGTTTGCATTAAAGTTATTAAATGCATCAATTGATTCTTGACTTGCTGGAGTGTACGAATCTTGCATTCATGAAGAAGCAACTTCTAATAAAATGCTTTTTTGAGTTTGATTAAGATAAATAGTATTTCCTGTTTGTACTCTAAGTTGAGAAATTATAGAATTTAAAGTCTGCTGATTATTTGCTCAAATAATTGAATTATTTGAATATTTCAAATTTAGAGCATTACTTGGTGGTGTTGGCAAAGTTGTATCATAATATACTTTATTTTCCAAGTTTTCAACTAGTTGAATAAATTTTTGTGATATTGACACTGAGTTCTCATAAGGCCCATCAAATGTACCTCCTGTTTTAATAATTTCAGGAAGAACATTAATATAAAAATTATTTGTTACTTCTCAACTTTTATTTTTTAAGTCATCTTCTGTATTTAATCACTTACTAAAACTTTCTGCAAAAAACTCTGCGTCACTTGAAGAACCATAAATACTTGGCATAACAGTAGATGCCAACATGTTTTGAATAAATAGTGACTCATAAATTTCACTTTGAGTTCCACTTATATTTAAAGTAGTTTGAATTTTTTGAATATCGCTGTTTGAAATAGAAATACTATTTACATAGTAATATTTTAAAAGACGCCCATAATACATATAATTGTTTTTTGGAGTTATTAAAGATTTATATGAAATTTCTTCATCTTGATTTACATATTTAATAGTTTTTGCAAAATTATTGTTTTCGATATTAGTTTTTACAAATTCAGATATTGAAACTGTAAAAGAAAAAAATAATGATCATAATAATGTTCAAAACATTATAATTTTTTTCATTTTTTCACTACCTCTTTATATTTTCATATATATTTTTTAGAACTTATTTCAAGATATAAATCAAGATTATTATATAGCAAAATAAATAAATAAAATTATATTTTAAAACTTTTAAGGTGTTAAAAGTAATTATTTTAAAGGTTCATTTTTGACTACTATTTTATATTTCAATTATTTTCTTCTTTTATTTGTATAGCAAATACTGATAGTATTGAGATATTTGTTAAAGTATTAAAAATCTTTCAATAATCCTGAGAGTTTTCTTCAAAAATATTATGAATGCTTTCGCTGCTTAGCGAATTATATTCAAACATATTTAAAATTATTTCTGAAGAGCTCTCAATTGTTTCAAAACTATTTGAGTTTTTTATAAGTTCTAAACCTTCTATAATTTTTTTATTAAAATTAAAATTTTCATTAATTAAATTATTACAATAATTAACTATTATATTTTGAATTTCATTAAGACATTCAAATAGGTTCATTACCTCTTTATTATTTTTTACATTATTATAACTTTGAACTATTCACTTATCTAATAAATCTGCTATTTGCTTTATTGACTCTATATTAGGTCAATATTTATGACGATCAAAAACTTGTAATCTATTTAAAGAAATTAGTTCATTTCAAAAATCATAATAATAAAAATTAATCATATCTTTGACTTCTTTAAATTGATCAAGATATTCAATATTTTTAAAATAATTAAATATCTTTTCAAAATCTTTATTTAGCAAGTTATCTCTTTTAAGCTGAATTTTTTGATCTTCAAATAATATCGATATTATTTGTAAGGCTGGATTATAAAATTTAAATATTTTCTTAGAATTTTCGTGATTAAAATCATATTTACCTAACATAAATTATTCTCTTTTCTCTTTATACAATTAATATATAATAAAATTAATGAATTATAGAAGGTTTAATAAAATGATAAATAATTTTAAAGCATACAAATTAACATCAAAAGACAAAGAACATTTAAAAAATGTAAGTCCCTATTGAGAAAAAGACATTAAAAAAAGCATTAAAAAACTTATGAAATGAATATTGAGATTTAATAAAAATCCAAATGACTTCATTATTGAATATACGAATAACTACGAATTGTATGATGTGTTATTTCAGCAAATTGATAATTATTCAAATTTTTACAATCAGAAGTTTAAATTAATTAATAATAACTCTAAGCTATTATCTAAATTTCATAAATTAATTGTGGATTATGTTTTTATTCTAGGTTGAGTAAAATCAATTGAATTAATATGCACTTTCTTTGAAGATATTGCAAAAAAAGATATTGCAAAAAAATCACAGTATGCAATTGAATTGATAAATAATTGCCTAATTTCATATTTTGAAATTTATAAAAAAGAAGTTTTAAAAATAATGAAAAAAGATGAATATTTAGAACTAATTTTTGAAAGAATTTTTTCAAATAAAAGCACTATTACTAGAGTAGACATTGCTGCAAGAGATGTTATGAGTTATTCAAAAATGTTAAAGAAAAAAAATAAACTAAGTGAAGAAAAGCTTATTAAATTAAATATACTTTCTATTGAATTAATTGTCTTCTCAAATTCAATAACCTATTTTTATACAAGATTTTTAAGTAATGTTTATTAAAAAATAAACCAATAATTGGTTTATTTTTTATTTAGCAACTGTTCAAAATTCTCTACTAATTTTTCAACTTCCAATATTAAATCCTTATATGATTCTTCTTTTTTACAATCAAAATTATATTTTTTAAATAATTGAGTAGCTTTTAAACTTCCCCCATCTTTTAAGAAATTTATTATTTGAGAAGCATCTTTGGTTCTTTTAAATTCTGAATATAGTTTAAAAGAAACTGCAATTGATACAGCATATTTATAGATATAAAAAGGCTGTTCAAAAATATGAGATATAGCTATTCAACTATATTTATATACTTGATCATCATATCTATCAAAAATAGATTTTCCTAAAACTTTCTTATTTGCCTTTTTTAGTATTTCTGATATTTTATCTAAAGTAAGAACCTCACCTTTTTCACTTGAGTTATAGCACTGATATTCAAACTCGGCATCTGCAATAGCAGAAAAGAAATTAGAAGAAAATGAATTCAATTCTATTTTGAATTAAAATCAATTTCTTACTTTCATTCTTTTCATTTTGAAATAAATAATCAAATAGCAAATGTTCATTAAATGTCGATGCTACTTCAGCAATCATATTTGAAAATCCATTTAAAGGTTTTGGTTGATTTTGTTTAGCAAATAAATTATGAACAGCATGACCTAGTTCATGTGTTAAGGTTGAAATTGATTCTATATCTTCTGTAAAATTTAAAGAAATTAAAGAGTCATAAGTATTGCTTCCAACTGTAAAAGCTCCAGTTGATTTATTTTCATCCTCATAATAATCAATTTTATTATCTGATAAACAATATTCTAAGTTAGCAATATATTTTTCTCCAATTGGTTTTAATGAATTTTTAATTATTTTTTGAGCGTATTCAACACTATAATTTTTTCTTTCCAACTTAAATAGTTCCAAACTTGAATCCGTTCCATAAAATTTCTCTAAATTTAAGTATTTTTTAATTATTTCATAATATCTATAATAAACACTAGAGTTTTTAGAAGTAAATTTTATTAAGTTTAAAAAATTTGTAATGGAGAAATCAGCTCTATCAAAAAAGTTTTCCTTAAAACTTTTCATTCCAACAAGTTTTATTGATTCAATTTCCTCTTTTACAATAGATTCATATATTTTTGCATAAGTATGTTGTTTAAATTTTAAGCCCTCTTTAAATTTTAAACTTGCTTTAATTCTTAACTGTTGATCTTTAATAGGATCTGAATAAGTTAAAATATCTGAGATAAACTTTTGATTAATAATATATTCTTTATTTTTATACACTAACTTTTTTTCTTCATTATCTTTAAATCTCATTGATTCATACATTTCATAAATAATTGAACTAGAGTTTGAAACCTTTGATAACAACTCTCTTTGGTTTTGAGGCATAAGATATTTTATATTTCTAAAGAATTCTTTGTAACTTTCTGAATAATGAATAAGTTCAGAATCTTCTGATAGTCACTTTAAAATTTTTTCTTTTCCAATATTTTTAATTTCCTCATTAACTCATGAAAATTTACCATCAAATTGTTGCATTTTATTATTGAAAATTGAGTCTAATTTTAACAATCTAGGGTTATTTTGTTCGATATATAAGTGCTTTAAAAAATGATTAATTTTAGAAACACTCTTATCCACTGCAATTGAATGCTTTAAAAAATTTATAAAATCACTCTTATTTCTTAATTTATTTTTATACATTAATAGCTCATTATTTTTTTCAACATACAAGTCTAAGTCTAATAAGAACTCTTTATCACTTTCATAAAGGGAAAGTAAATCTCATTTATATTTATCTTCTGCATCAATTCTCTTCATAATTTACCCAAAAAATTTATTTAAAAATTTTCTTTTCTATTATTTATTACTAATTAGAAATTCTATATTTTTAAATTAGTATTATTTAAAAATATAGATATTTCAAAATTTTATAAAGAATTATTTTTTATAAATAATTAATTTTCTTAACTAAATTGATTTTACATTAATTTTGATAACTTGTCATTTATAACTATATATAAAAAATAACATCAGACAATGTTATTTTTTTTCTTTATTATGAGTGTCATTATATCAAGATTCAAAACTTCATTTTTTAAACATAACTTGTTGACCATTACTTTCAATCATACCTTCATAAGCATCAAAGTTTATTGCTCAGGTCATAAGACCTTTTGTATAAATACCAACTTCACTTAGCAATTGATATGATCTTTTAATAGATTCTTCAGTAGCAGCTCCTGCTCCGGCTGGCTCATTTGTTGAAGCCCCCATTACAAATCTATCTGGATCAATTAATCAAAAGTCATTTAATCGACTATACTTTGTTGTTAAATATTTAGTCATTAAATAATAGAATTCCGCTCTATGATTAACATCACTATTTGTTATATAGTCCATTGATAAATTTAATCTTTGTTTATCTTCAGGTTCTATAGACGGACCAAACCCTCATCCATTATAAAACTGTGGATTTATTCAGTCATAATAGTCATCTAATTCTCTTAAGAATGGAATATAACTACCTTTATTATCTTTTTCAGATTTATTTGATAAATATAGCATTTCTGGAGCCATAGTTATCATAAATTCAGGATTTTGATCCTTGATTTCTTTTAAAACATCAATAGTTACTTGTTGACTTTCTCTATCTGTAAGGCAACTACCTTCTCAGTCAATATCCAAGCCATCAAAACCATATTCATTAACTACATTTAGAATTGTTTGTTTTAATTCATTTTTTTGATCAGATCTAAATCTCATTTCACTTCCAGTAGCTCCACCCATTGAAATAAGTACCTTTTTACCTTTTGATTGTAATAACTTAATTCCTGCTTTCATGTCTGCTGGATTTCATAGTTGAAATACAGGCATAGTATAAGCTGTTGGTGAATATAAAAATGAGATATCAATTACATTATAATTAGTATTAGCTATTTCATCAAAACTTGGTTTAACTTGAGCTGCTCCTCCTCATTCATAGTAATAACCAACTAAAACTTTATCAATAGTTTCTATTGGAGCATCCTTTAGTTCAAATACAACCTCAACACTTCCCTTATAGATTCCATTACCATTTGATGAAACCAAAGTCTTACTATTTGTAGTATTAGAAAGTTTAATTGAATCTACTTGTAATTCAGAATTTAATTCTTTCAATCTAGCAATAATAGTAGTATCTTGATTATCTGAAATTTCACCTAAATTAGTTACTTTTAAGATGTTGATTTAAATCAATTTCCAATGGAGGGGTCACTTTCAATGAAAACATAACTTCAACATTTCCCTTATAAATTCCATTGCCATTTGATGAAACCAAAGTCTTACTATTTGTAGTATTAGAAAGTTTAATTGAATCTACTTGTAATTCAGAATTTAATTCTTTCAATCTAGCAATAATAGTAGTATCTTGATTATCTGAAATTTCACCTAAATCAGTTACTTTAAGATGTTGATTTAAATCAATTTCCAATGAGGGATCAACTTTCAATGAAAATACAACTTCAACAGTTCCCTTATAAATTCCATTACCATTTGATGAAACCAAAGTCTTACTATTTGTAGTATTAGAAAGTTTAATTGAATCTACATTTAATTCAGAATTTAATTCTTTCAATCTAGCAATAATAGTAGTATCTTGATTATCTGAAATTTCACCTAAATTAGTTACTTTAAGATGTTGATTTAAATCAATTTCCAATGAAGGATCAACTTTCAATGAAAATACAACTTCAACACTCCCCTTATAAATTCCATTACCATTTGATGAAACCAAGGTTTTACTATTTGTAGTATTAGAAAGTTTAATTGAATCTATTTGTAATTCAGAATTTAATTCTTTCAATCTAGCAATAATAGTAGTATCTTGATTATCTGAAATTTCACCTAAATTAGTTACTTTAAGATCTTCGTTAATTTCTTTTTTTCCAACAAAAAGACCACATGATATAACACTAGTTGATCATGAAGAAATTAAAGTTAATGAAGAAATTAAACATAGTAGCTTTTTCATATTTGGTACCGTCCATTTTCTATATATTATCATATAAAAAAATAAAAAAATATATGGATAAATCTCAAAAATATTTTCATATAAATCTATAAAATAACAAGTTATTATCTATTTAATTTATTTTTTTTAAATTATGCTCTTCTTATTATTTATTATAGGTTTCATTATATCAAGATTCAAAACTTCAGTTTTTATTATAAAATTTCTCTCCATTAATATTAATATTTCCTTCAAAAGCATCATAATTTATTGCTCAAGACATAAGGCCTCTTGTATAAACTTTATCTTTTTTAAGAAGTTTGTGTGATTTTTTAATTGATTGTTTAGTTGCAGATCCATTCCCTGCAATCTCATTTGTTGAAGCCCCCATTACAAATTTATCTGCATCAATTAAATAATAGTCATTTTTTGGACTATATTTTGTTGTTAGATACTTAGTCATTAGATAGTAAAATTCTGCTCGATACTTGGCATTATCATTTGCAATATAATCTTCTTTAATTTTTAATTTTTTTTGTTCTTCAGGTTCAATATATGGTCCAAAACCTCTTCCATTATAAAGCTGTGGATTTATTCAATTATAATATCCTTCTAAACCTTTTAAAAAAGTAATGTAACTACCTTTACCTGTAGTATCTGATTTATTTGTTAAATATGGCATTTCTGGAGCCATAGTTATTATAAATTCAGGATTTTCATCCTTAATTTCTTTTAAAGCATCTACAGTTGTTTGTTGACTTGTTTTATCTGTTAATGATTTTTGTGCTCAGTTAATATCAAGACCATCAAAACCATATTCATCAACTACATCTAAAATTGTTTCTTTTAATTCGTCTTTTTGATTACTTCTAAATTTCATTTCACTTGAAGGTGAACCACCCATTGAAATAAGAACCTTTTTACCTTTAGATTGCAATAACTTAATTCCTGCTTTTACTTCTTCTGGATTTTGTGGTAAATATTTAGGCATTTCATAATTTGATTTTGAATAAAAGAAAGAAACATTAATGACATTATAATTTGTTTCTGCCAATTGTTCAAAAGTTGGAATAGTTTGTCCTTCCCCATTTCAATCAAAATAATATCCTACTAGAACTCTATATTCTAATCTAACAACATCTCCCTTTAAATTAAAATTTATTTGTAGTTTTCCACTATACACTCCATCATCTGTTGCTGTAATAACAACAACTCTTTTTTTAATACTTTCAATAATAACTGATTCCATTTTTAAATCAGGATTTAATTCCTTAATTTTAGTTTTAATTGTATCTTCTTGTTCATTTTCAATAAAACCTAAATTTGTTTTTAATACATGATGAACTAAATGATTGTCAGCTGATGTATCTCCCATATTAAAGCCACATGCAACAACTGCAGTTGAAGTTGTTGCAACTAAAGAAAATGAAGACAGCAAAGTTAATATTTTTCTCATTATTTTACCCTCAATTCAAAAATATAAAAGTATAAGTAAAAATAAATTTTTTATATGTTCTATTATTACTTTTTAACTACTAAAAACCAGTAATAATACTGGTAAAAAATAATATAATTGACTATTTTTTTTCTTGTAAATAAATATCTTTATATCACTTTGAAAAAGTTCATTTTTCTCAATAAATAATTAAAGGTTCTTTACCTTCTTGTGGTATTCTATCTATCTCTCCATCATATGCATCACTATTTATTGTTCAAGCCATAAGACCCTTTGTATAAATACCATCTTTCGCAAGCAGCTCATATGATTTTTTAAGTGCTTCTTCAGATGCTGCACCTGTTCCTTCAGCAACGTATTCATGAGTTGAAGCTCCTAAAACAAATTTATCTGGATCAATAATAAAGTAGTCATTCTTTTTACTATACTTAGCAGTTGCATATTTTGTTAATAAATAATAAAATTCTGCTCTATATTCTGAATTATCATTTGTAATACTGCATTTAAGTTCTCCACTTGGTTCTTCTTGACATGTATCATCATTATCATCTCAATTTAAAATTCTTTTTTCTTCATCTTCCAGAATAACATCATAGCCATATTGATTATATGCTTTAGGAGTTACTCAATTATAGTAACCATCTAAACCTTTAAAAAATGGAATGTAACTTGGAGCTCCTCCAATTTCAGTTGCAAGTCTTAGTCCATCAGGAGTAGTTGATAATGAGATTATAAATTCTTCTCTCTCGTCTTTAATTTCTTTTAAAACATCAGTCATTACTTGCTGACTTTCTCTATCTGTAGTACTTTGTATTTGTCAATTAATATCTATTCCATCAAATTTATATTCATCAATTACATTTATAATTGAGTTTTTTAAATCTTCTTTTTTATCAGTTGTAAATTTCATTTTTGTTGATTGTGAACCACCCATTGAAATTATTGCCTTTTTATCATTTTGATGAAGTAACTCTATTCCATTTTTTATTTCTTCGGGTTTTTTTGGATTAAAAGTAGGCATCTCAAGTGCTTTTGAAGCATAAAAATCTCCAATGCTAATAACATTATAATTTGTTTCAACTAATTCTTCGAAAGTAGGAATTCGCTCTCTTTCAACAGCTCAATCTTTTTCATCATTATAATATCCAACTAAAACTTTTTCTTCTAATTTAATAGGTTCACCCAACAAATTGAATTTTACTTCCATAACTCCTGTATATGCACCTTTTTTAGTTGCTGCAATAAGTGCTGTTTTATTTTTATTTACTTTAGCTACTTTATATGAATTTGCATCCAAACCTGGATTTAATTCTTGAATTTTAGCTTTTATAGTTTCTTTATTATCATTTTCTAGCATTCCTAAAGATGTTCTTAGAACATGATTAACTAAATGATTTTCATCATTGATATCTCCAATACTATAACCACATGCAACAACTGAAGTTGTTCCAATAGCTACTAATGACAATGAAGATAATAGACCTAATATTTTTTTCATTATTTTCCCCTTAATTTAATTTTATATTTTCATAAAATATTAATACTTTTGTATTTTAAATTCTAATTTATTTTATTTATTTTCTTTATTTTCTTTATTTTCTTTATTTTCTTTATTTTATTTATTTTCTTTATTTTCTTTATTTTCTTTATTTTCTTTATTTTCTTTATTTTCTTTATTTTCTTTATTTTCTTTATTTTCTTTATTTTCTTTATTTTCTTTATTATGAGTGTCATTATATCATGACTCAAAACTTCACTTTTTAAACATAACTTGCTGACCGTTACTTTGAATCATACCTTCATAAGCATCAAAGTTTATTGCTCAAGTCATAAGACCTTTTGTATAAATACCATCTTCACTTAGCAATTGATATGATCTTTTAATAGATTCTTCAGTAGTAGCTCCTCTACCAGCTGGTTCATTTGTTGAAGCTCCCATTACAAATCTATCTGGATCAATTAATCAAAAGTCATTTAATCGACTATACTTTGTTGTTAAATATTTAGTCATTAAATAATAGAATTCCGCTCTATGAGTAACATCATCATTTGTTATATAGTCCATTGATAAATTTAATCTTTCTTTATCTTCAGGTTCTACATAGGGACCAAATGCCCATCCATTATAAAACTGTGGATTTATCCAATCATAATAGTCATCTAATTCTCTTAAGAATGGAATATAACTACCTGTATCTTCTTTATCAGTTGAATTTTTTAAATAAGGCATTTCTGGAGCCATAGTTATCATAAATTCAGGATTTTCATCTTTGATTTCTTTTAAAGCATCAATAGTTACTTGTTGGCTTTCTCTATCTGTAAGACAACTACCTTCTCAGTCAATATCCAAGCCATCAAAACCATATTCATTAACTACATTTAGAATTGTTTGTTTTAATTCATTTTTTTGATTGGATCTAAATCTCATTTCACTTCCAGTAGCTCCACCCATTGAAATGAGTACCTTTTTACCTTTTGATTGTAATAACTTAATTCCTGCTTTCATGTCTGCTGGATTTCATGGTTGAAATACAGGCATAGTATAAGCTGTTGGTGAATATAAAAATGAGATATCAATTACATTATAATTAGTATTAGCAATTTCATCAAAACTTGGTTTGACTTGAGCTTCTCCTCCTCATTCATAGTAATAACCAACTAAAACTTTATCAATAGTTTCAATTGGAGCATCTTTTAATCTAAATCTTACTTCCTTATTTCCTTTGTAAATACCTTCATCAACTGCTGAAATAGTTGCACCTTTATTTCAAATATTTTCTATTTTAACTGCACTTATATCTAAGTTAGGATTTAACTGCTGCAACTTATTTTGAATTGTTATTTCTTGATTATCTTCAATTTCACCTAAGTTATATTGAGTAATGACACTACTTAGTTCTTTTTTATTATCTGGTTTTGGACCAATTAAATTACATGAAACTACTGTAGTTGATCATGATGTTATTAAGCTAATTGACGACAAGAAAGATAATAGTTTTTTCATATATTTTACCCCTTTATTTAAATATTATAATAAATAACATTTAAAAGTTTTAATTTAAATAAAAAAGTCAATTAGTAAAAAAATACTAATTGACTGAAGTTTTATTTATATATATTTAAATATATGAACGGTTTTTATACTATTTATGTACTAACATATTAAATGTTCCATTAGCATCATTTGATTCAAATGAAACATAGAAATATTCATCATGAACTAACTCATTATTTGAAATTACTGAACCTTTTTCAAATTTACCATCTTTATTAATTGCCTTATAAACATTTAATGATTTAACATCATCAATATTTAATTTTAATGTTGTATTAATATATTTAATATCTTCACTATTTAAGCTATTTCCTGAATAATTAAACATATCAACTATTTGACCTGCTAAATAGTCAATTCCCAAGTTTGGTAAACTAATGTTTGATTTAAATTCATTGTCTGTATAATCCATAGATTCACTTATTGTATATTGTGTATCTAATGTAACAATATATCCTGGTCTAATTTGAAAATCAGCTAAAGATTGTTCTGCTTGATAACCATAAAGATTACCCTTTACTGTATCTCCATCAGCAATAGCTTCAAAACCAATAGCATATTTATAATTTCCTCTATTATCTAATTTATCAATTGTAACATCCATATTTGAGATTTCATACTCTTTAGCATTAATAACCCATGCTAATTCAGAACCTACTGTTTTTGTACCATCAAAATTAGTTACGTATCTGTTGTACTACCTGTAATTGAAAAATTTGTAACATTATGATCTCTATTAAAGTTTCTTTGATCTTCAATAGCTTTAATTAATACTTCCTTGTAATCTTGTGTACCAATTTTTATTTTTCCATCCTCGTCAAAATGTTTTTCATTTTTTACATCAAATCTAATTGTTCCAACTTCATCATTTGAAGTAATTTTATTATTAATATTTTGTTCCATTGTAGCAACTGGTGCTATAGCAGAACTAGAAACTGATAAAGTTCCTATAATACTTAAAAGTTTTATCATATATACCTTTCATTCTTAAACCCACCCAACCTACCAAAAATTAGCATTTTAAATTTTATTTTTAATATCGAAAGTTGTTACATTTTTTGGGCTAACTTTTATTAACTTAAATAAATCGTAGCATAGAACTTTTTAAACAATTTATTAATAGAAATGTATAAACTCTTTTTATTTTTTTAGATAAAAAGCTTTCTTTGTTTAAATTAAAAAATGCTTTATTAAAAGAGAAAATATCTCCATATAAACTTAAATTAGTTAATTATTTTGTCTATTTTGTAAATAAAAAAAATCAGTATTAAATACTGAATTTACAAATAAAAAAAACTTTCTTATAGAAAGTTTTAATTAAAATTATTTATTTATTAAAAGGTCTAATTTTTCATTAATTTCTTTTAATAATTCTAAAAGAGGTTTTTCAAAGTTTTCAATTCTTCCTGAATTTCCAGCTTGTCCACCAAATCCACCATTAGGTCTTCCGCCACGATCTCCACCGCGACCACCAAATCCACCTGGTCTTCCGCCACGATCTCCACCGCGACCACCAAATCCGCCTGATCTTCCACCACGGTCTCCACCACGATCACGGTCTCCACCACGATCACGGTCTCCGCCACGATCACGGTCTCCATCTTGTTTTTTAGGTCCATCGCTTGGTGATCTTCTAAAGTTATCTTTGTTATCAAATCCCATAAGTTCATTGCCTTTCTATTTAATTCTTTTAAAGGCAATAATACGCTATCAAAAGATGTGTAATTTAACACTCTTATTATTATATAGGAATAATCATTCAATATTAATTTATTTAAATTAAGTTGTCACAAACTTAACTTTTAAGTAGTTAAATTGATTAATTAGTAACTGTTTTAGTGGCATCACTTTTAATTGTACTATTTAAAAGTTTTAAAATACTAATATTAAATAAAATAGCAGATAAAGTGATAATTAAAGCTACAATTGTGACTCCAAGAAACAATGCTAAATCAATATTTGCTGAAACATAATTGGGTACTTCTTCAATCAAAATGTGACTATTTAAACTTTTTTCAATCAAAATAAACTGTGAAAGTAGTATTGCTTTAATAATTACAATTGCAATAAGCATTATAATAGTTAAAAATACATATATATTATTTAGATTTTTAAATCTCAAAAACGGCTTTTTAATTGAGTTATTTGCAAAAAATATTAATGTAAAGATAATAAGAATTGTTGTTAAAGATATAGATAATATTTTTAATAATTCTAAATTTGTATTAAAAATATCATCTATTGAAGCAGTTTGATAATTCCCTATTAAATACTTGCCAAAACTATTGTAGATAACCACTCCATTCTTATTTTTATCTTCAAAAGTAAAACTAATAATAAATTTGGAAAATAAAGCAAGAAAAGAAAAAATGAATGCAATAATTACAGTGATTAAATTATAAGTATAATATCCCTTAATATTTTTATATTTTCTTTTAAGCATTTAAAATATCTCTTTTCTTTGTAAACATATTTTAGATTTTAACATATTGTTAATCAGTGTAAAAAAAAGAAAAACTACTTAAAAGTAGTTTTAACTAATACCATTTATTTTTTTATAATATTGCTTATCCATTACTTTGTTATTAATAAAATTATATAAGAAACTAAATCCTACCAATAATCCTATTATTCCAAAAAATGCAATGAAGAATCATCCAATACCAGGGATTCCAGCTGGTCCAACATGATGAATATCTAAAAAGAAATATGGATATAATAAATTTATATTTTCAGTAAAATAGTAATCTCCTGAGTTAAATCTAAGTTCTCCACGAAACATTGCATAAATACAATAAATTAAAACCATAGTAAATTGAATTCAAAATTTTTTAATAAAGAATTCCTTATAATTAACTTTTTCTTTATTGCTCATAAATAAATTTACATATAAGATAAAAGCCACTGGAATAATTGCATGATCAACTAATGTTACAAAAATACTAAAAGGATGTGTTGGAAAACCTTCAACTGGAATTAAAATTCCATTGTAAACAATTAAAGTAACAGTTATCATTGTTGCCAATGAATTAGCTGTTGTATAACTTAACATTTTTGTTTTACCTTCATTTTTATGATTTATTGCTGCATATAAAAATCAAAATTGAACTAGAACATTTGAAAGTAAAGTAAATGTTGTAAAGTAATCTATTGTATATATTTCATAATTACCTTGATAATCACCATTAACTTCACCTGCTGTTGCTATAGTTCAAATATAATATGAAAATATAGTAAAGAAAGATAAAAGTCCAAAAAAATATTTATAAATTAATTGAAATTTTAATGATTTCATAATTTTCTCCATTTCTTTTTTTAATATAATTGAATTATATCTCAATCATTATAAAATTAATTTATTAAAAAAATAATCCTTTAGATTATTTTATTTTAATATGAAGTTGATCTAATTGTGACGAAGCTACTTTATCTGGAGCATTTGTCATATTATCTATTCCTGATGAATTTTTTGGAAAAGCAATTACTTCTCTTATATTTTCAGAACCTGTTAATATCATACAAATTCTATCTAATCCTAAAGCACAACCCGCATGATAAGGAGCTCCATATTTATAAGCGTTAAGGAATCAACCAAAGTTTGTTTCAATTTCGTCTTTTTTAAGTCCAATAGCATCAAACATTCTTTGTTGGATTTTAGGGTCAGTAATTCTCTGACTTCCCCCACCAATTTCAAAACCATTTAATACAATATCATATGCTTTTGCTAATGCATTTGCCTTATCAATATCAAAATTATCTAAACTTATATCTGCTGGCATTGTAAATGGATGATGAGATGCTACAAATCTATTTTCCTCTTCAGAAAATTCAAATAAAGGAAAGTCAATTATTCAAGCTAATTTCATTACTTCTTGATCTAATAAATTTAGAATTTTTGCAGCTTTATTTCTAATTGCTCCCATTGCCTGACTTGCTTTAAAATATTCATCTATAACAAATAGAACTGTTGACTGTTTTTTTATTGAAAAAAGTTTTATTAACTCATTTTTTTCAAAATCTGACAATTTTGAACCTATTGATCCTGTTCATTCTTTTAAATCATATTTTGCAAATGCTAATATATTAACACTATTTTGTTTAGCAACTTCTGTTAATTCTTCCAAATCTTTTTTACTTAGCATAGAGTCAATACAAATTGATCTAATACTTTTATTTTCAATATTAGAGAATAATGGTATTTCACTTTTTTTAAAAATTTCATTTAGAGTTTTGATTTCAAAGCCAAATCTTAAATCTGGTTTATCATTACCATATTTGTCCATAGATTCTTTTCATGTAATTCTTTGAACTGGTTCTTTAATTTTAAGACCTTTAATTTCAAAAATAATCTTCTTAATTAATTTTTCAATTGAATTCATAACATCTTGATCATCTGCAAAAGACATTTCCATATCAAGTTGTGTAAATTCAGGCTGACGATCTATTCTTAAATCCTCATCTCTAAAACACTTCACAATTTGAAAATATCTATCTAAACCTGAAATCATAAATAATTGTTTATAAAGTTGAGGTGATTGAGGTAAAGCGTAAAATTTACCTGCGTTCAATCTTGAAGGAACTAAAAAGTCTCTTGCCCCTTCTGGAGTTGACTTACCAAAAATTGGAGTTTCAATTTCAATAAAATTATCGTTTAAAAAATAATTTCTAATAGTTTGATTCATTTTACTTCTAGTAATTAAATTTCTTTGCATTATTTCTCGTCTTAAGTCTAAATAACGATAAGTTAATCTTGTATCCTCTTGAGACTCAATATTATCTTTAATTTCAAAAGGAGTTAATTCAGATCTATTAATTACAGTTAATTTTTCAACCTTAATTTCAATTTCACCAGTTTTAATTTCAGAATTTTTTGACTTTCTTTCAATAACTATTCCTTCAACTTCCAAAACATATTCAGATTTAATATTTTCCAAATTCTTTGATTCATCAATAACAAGTTGAGTTACTCCATATCTATCTCTAAGATCAATAAAATTCATTGCTCCCATTTTTCTGATTTTTTTAACTCATCCTTGTAAAATCACTTTTTGTTTGACATTCTTAATTGTAAGTTCTCCACATGTGTGTGTGCGTTTCATTTTTTTATTCTCCAACAATTGCATCTACTATTTCATCAAATGCAACTTTTTTCTCTTCTTTTGTTAATTGATTTTTTATAATAACATTATTTTCTTTTAGTTCATTGTCACCTACTATTATAATATTTTTAGAATTTAGTTTTTCAGATTGTTTAAAAGCTGATTTCATACTTCTATTCATAAAATCAAAGTCAACTTTTAAACCTGATTTTCTTAACATTAGTAGTAATATATTTGAAAATTGTTTTGCTTTTTCACTTAAAGCAATAATATAGGCATCCAAAGTATTAGGAGTTGAAATATAATTTTTTTCTTCTTCTAAAGCGATTAACAATCTTTCCATACCAATACCAAAGCCAGATGCTGGTAAATCAACATTTCCTAACTTTTTAACAAGTTCGTCATATCTTCCACCACCCAATAAGGTTGAACCTTTTTTATCTTTGATTTCATAAACAAAGCCAGTATAATAGTCCAATCCTCTTACTAGTTTTTTATCAATTATTGGTTTTATTCCAATATTGTTTAAATTATCAACCAAAGTTTTAAAGTAACTTTTGTCTTCTTCATTTAGATAATCTTTCATATCAATTACATCATCAAATTTATTTGCATCTATTTTACAATCTAAAACTCTTAATGGATTAACTTGAATTCTTTTTTTGCAATCATCACAAAGTGATTTAGGTTCTAAGTATTTCTTTAAATCACTAATGTATTCTTTTCTTTGCTGACCATTTACTAAATAATTTAAGTGAATTGTATAATTTTCAATTCCAATTGTATTTAGAATTATTGAAGATAAGCAAATAATTTCACTATCAATTTCAGGTGTTTTAGGTCCAAAAACTTCAACTCCAAATTGATTAAACTGACGATTTCTTCCAGCTTGAGGTCTTTCATATCTAAACATTGAACCAAAATAGAACAATTTTAATGGTAAATTTTCATTTATATACATCTTATTTTCTAAAATAGCTCTAACAGTTGGTGCTGTACCCTCTGGTCTTAAAGTCAATTCTCGATTTTTTCGATCTGCAAATATAAACATTTCCTTAGAAACAATATCTGTTTCTTCACCAACACCCTTTTTAAACAGTTCTAAACTTTCAAAAATTGGTGTTCTTATTTCATTATAGTTAAATGAATCAACAATATTTCTTATTATCATTTCCAAAGCAAAGTATTCTCTTACTTTTAAATCAATTAAATCTTCTGTTCCTCTGGGTTTTTGAATCATATTTTCACCTCTAACCTTTATATTTTACACTTTTTTTAAAAAGAGCAAAATAAAAACCCAAAAAATGGGCTTTTTGTAAATAACATATGATAATGTCTCAATGTATAACAAATAGAAATGTCCCAATATTTATATAAATATTGATATCCTCCAATTACAATTAAGTATTAGAGGTAACAAATTATGAAATTAAAAAGGAAATTAAGTTATATGGAGAATTTAAAATATAAAACAGTTAAAAAAGTTATTTCTGGGGAAATAACAAAAATGAGAGCAGAGCAAATTCTTAACTGCACACGAAGAACAATTAATAGAAATATTAAAAGATTATCAAATGAAGGTATATCTGCATTTATACATAAAAACTGAGGTAAATTATCAAATAGATCTACACCCTATGAAATTGAACAAAAAATATTAAATTTGAGAAATGAAAAATATCATGACTATAATCTAGTTCATTTCAAAGAATCCTTAGAAGAATATGAAGATTTAAAAGTTAGTTACACTTACTTAAGAGATTTATTATTTAAAAATGAGGTTTACTCCCCTTATATGCACAGATCAACTAGAAAAGAATTAATTAGACAATTAAGACAAAAGTCCTTAGAAAATAAATTAACAAATAAGGAACAAGAGTTTTTTAAAGATAAGATTATTAGTTTAGAAGAATGTAGACCCATGCAAAATAGAAAGGAATATTTTGGAGAAAGAATTCAAACAGACGCATGTAGCCATAATTGAGTAACCAATGAAAAATGATCGCTACATGCTTTCATTGATGACTCAACAGGAAAAGTATTAGCAGGTTATTTTGATTATCAAGAAACATTATTTGGATATTATACAGCTACAAAACAAATGTTTCTAAATTATGGAACTCCTGAGGAAATACTTACAGATAAAAGAACAGTATTTTATTATAAGACAAAAGAAAAAGAGTCTACTGAAACAGACTCTAATATACAGTATGCCTTTACGTGTCAACAACTTGGAATTAAGCTAACAAGTACTAGTTGCGCGCAAACCAAAGGCAAGATTGAACGTCTTTGAGGTTCTTTTCAAAAACGACTTCCCCAAGAACTAAGACAATTCAATATCAAAACTATTGAGCAGGCCAATGATTACTTAATTAATGTTTTCATACCTAATTTTAATCACAAGTTCTCTACTCAAATTGATAATAATAAAAATAAAATGAAAATTTGAAATAAAAATACGGATATTAATTTTGTTTTAGCTAGAAGAGAAGAAAGACAAGTTCATAAAGGTGGAATAATTAAATATAAAACAAAAACATATTTAACATATGATGGATACGATATAACAACTTTTGCAAGTAAAACAAAATTACTAATAACTGAAACATATGATAATGAGCTCTATGCAAATTATACAGATAAGTTCTATAGATTAGTGGAAGTCAAAACTAAAAATACACCAGTTGGTCAGGTTAATGAAGTTAAAAAAACTGAGTCTAAAATTAAAAAACCTAGTGTTCCATCTAATCACTTTAGATATACAAATTATATTTACTTTTCTAAAACATGAAAGGAACAATATAAAAATCGTAGATTTGCAGTTTAATAAATCTACGATTTTGAGACATTTTCATTTGTTATTGACACAAAATAAAAACCCAAAAAATGGGCTTTTATTTAAAATTTTATTAACTATTTATTTACTTTTCTTGCTTCTCGTTGTTTGTGTTTTTCTTCAACAAGAGCTTGATAGGCTTTTTGTTTAGTTGCTAATTCATTTTCAAATTCACTGTAATTATCTAATTTTTTATTTAAAATTGATAATCTTTCTTCTTTATTGTTAATTTTTACATTATTTTTAACATTTTCAATTTTTTCTAAAATAGACTCTTTTACTCCATTAGTTGCATCAAGAGTTAATTTACCATTTTTAATATCAGCTGTTCTTCATAGTCCTAAAACTATAGCTGACAATAAACTAGCTCCCAATACAATCAGAACAGCTGCTCCTGCTCCTAAAGCAATTGAACCACCATTCATTGAACCATCTTCTAAATAACTTGAACTTAGTAATGGGAATACGAATACCCCACCATGTGATGCAAGCAATTTAATTTTTAATGCTCCAACTAATCCACCAATTAATGCTCCACCAGCCATTGCACTTACTGCAACTCTTTTTGGATCTTTAACCATAAATGGAATTGCACCTTCTGAAACGAAACATGCACCCATTAATCAGTTAGCTTTTGCAGCATCTCTATCTTTTGCTGTTCAAGCTCTTGGGAAAATAATTGTTGACATTGCTACCATTAAAGGAGGTAACATCCCTGCTAACATTGCTGATGCCATAATAATTGTTTGATCATTAAAGGCATTTCCAGCTGCATTGATATCTGTAACTAATTTACCACCAACTGCTAAATTACCTAAAGAATAAGCAATTTTATTAATTGGTCCACCCATATCAACACACATCATAAATCCAATTAGAATTGATACTAATCATAATAAGTTTAATTGTGCTAATTCTGAAATACCAAGGCTTATACCACCCATTACAAATCCTAAAGGAATATTAATAGCAAACATTGTTAATGCTATTGATAATAATGATAAGACGGGAATAAAGACAATATCTCTAGCTCCTTGTAATCCTTTTGGGAATGAAGCCATTGCTTTTGATCAACCAACAACTAGTAAAGCTGCAAAATAACCACCAACAATTGCTCCAATAAATCCAGACTCAGTTCCTTGTAAATTTGATGGAATTAATCTTGATCAAAGACCATTTCATCCATCGGCAATTGACTTACCGTCTGCATCATATGCATAACCAAATCCTAAAATGTTTGTAGATAGTAATCCTGCAACCATTCCTGGCATTAATCCTTGAGAACCCACAATTGAAAATGCAATAAATGCTCCCAATATTGGTACCATCATAGACATTGATATTTTACCTATTGCAGCAAACCAACCGGCTCCTTTATTATGAGTACCAAAATTTCCCATTCAATAATTTCTAAAATCTTCTCAAGTTTTCCCTTCATTTGAATTTAATCATGAGATAGATATTTCAGAATCACTATTAGGAGTAACACCATTTCCTGCAGCAAAGTCTATTAGGAAAGCAATTCCTAATATAATTCCCCCAGCAACAACAAATGGTAACATTCTTGAAATTCCACCAAGTAAATTCCCTTTGAAATCAAGGAATTTTCTCATTGTAAATTCACTTACTTCTGATGAATCAGATGCAGCTTTTACTTCAGTTAATCCCTCACCTTTTTTATATTTTTCAATTAATTGATCACCTTTAAAGATAGCTTCTTTAGTATTTGTATCAATAACTTTTTTACCATTCAATCTTGAAAGTCCTTCAAGAGCTTTATCATGAGCTAAAATTATAACTTTAGCATTATCTATATCTTCTTGTGTTAACTTGTTCTCAATTCCTCTACGTCCTTGAGTTTCAATTTTAACTGTTAAACCCTTTTGTTTTGCATATTCTTCAAGTTTTTCTTGAGCCATATATGTATGTGCAATTCCTGTTGGACATGCTGTAATACCTATAACATCATAACTACCTGATTTTTCAACTTTTTCAACTTTTTGTTCTTGTTTTGTTAATGCATTTTCTACATCTTTAATTGTTTTAGCACTTCTTAATTTTTTTTGTACTTCTGCTTTCATTAAGAAACCAGATAGATCTGCAAGAGCAGTTAAGTGCTCATTTCCATCTTTTCCATTTGTCATAATCATAAATACTAAATCAACTGGTTGATCGTCAAGTGATTGTCAATCAACTTTATTTTTTAATTTTACAAAAGCAATTGCTGATTTTTGAACTGTAGGATTTAAAACGTGAGGAATACCAATTCCATCTCCAACCCCAGTTGATCCTTCAGATTCTCTTTTGTAAACAGCTGCTTTAAAATCATCAATAGATTTAATGTATTTTTCTTTTTCTAAACTTTTAGAAAGAAATTCAATAACTTCATCTTTTGATTTTAAATCAGCATTAAAGAAACTTATTTGTTTACCGAATAAATCTTTTAATTCCATGTGAACCTCCTATTTTATTTTTTGAACATCAATTTTTGAAACTAATTTTTCTATTTCTTCTTTTGAAGCAAGTCATTCGTTAAAAGCAGTTGCAGCTCCACTAGCTGCTGCGTATTGAAGTGTATTTTCAATACTTAGATTTTTATATTTTCCAAAAACAAATCCAGCCAACATGCTATCTCCTGCACCAACTGAGTTTACAAGTTTTCCTTTTGCAATTCCAACTTTGTAAATATCATTATTTGAATCAAAATATAAACTTCCTTTTGAGCCCATACTTAGCAATACATTTTGAGCTCCTAGTTTTTTTAATTTCTTGATTAATTCCTTTGTTTCTTCGAAACTTATATCTTCGTTAAATTTTATTCCTAATGTCGAACAAATTTCTTCAAGATTAGGTTTAATTAAGAAAGGTTTTTCTTTTAAAACATTTTTTAAAAGTTCATTTGTAGCATCACAAATTAGAATTGCTTTTTTTTGATTTGCAATTTTTCCAATTTGTTTATAGATATCTTTATCAATACCCACTGCAACACTTCCTGTTAGCATAACAATATCTTCTTTTTGAAGATTAGATGTTAAATAATCAATTAAATTTTTTAGAACACTTTTTTTAGTATTAAATCCCATTCCATTTAATTCTGTTTCTTGTTTTGATTCTAAGTGTTTAATTTTATAATTAACTCTAGTTGATCCTTCATTAAGAAAAAAATTGTTATTTAAATTTATTTCTTGAAATTTATTTAAAAAAATTTCTTTATTGTTCTCTCCCATAATCCCAATTGCTTGAATATCTGCTTGCAAATTTTTTAAAATAATTCCAGCGTTTATTCCCTTACCGCCAATAACTTTATACTCATCAGTATAATAATTAGTTATACCTAATTCTACTTTTTTATTGGCTAAAACAATATGATCAATTGCAGGATTTAACGTTAATGTATATATCATTTTTATACCTCTTCATTAATAAGTGCTATTTGAGATTTATCACTAAATTTTACAAGTGATTTAGATTTATTTTTTGATGTATCTGCTAAACCAAATGAAAATTGTGAATTTTTAATAGCTATTTTTTTAACTTCTGCTTCGTCTTCATCTGTTGTAAAAAAATTAAATTCATTGTCTACGGCATTAATACCTATGAAAGCCAAATCAAAATTATATTTTGATAATGCAGTTATTGTTTCAACACCACATATTGCTCTTGTAGATATTTTTAATTTTCCTGGTAATAAATTAATATCTTTAATACCATTTTTTGCTAAAATCTGAGCATTGATAATTGAATTAGTATAAATCTTGTTATTTAATTCTGGTTTTAATATCTCTGCTAGAAAAAAAGTTGTTGAGCCTGCATCTAAAAAGATCGTCTCAAATGGTTTAATACAAGCTAATGCTTTAATTGCTATATTTTTTTTTGCATCAACATTAGTAAGCAATTTTTCATCTAAAAATGCTTCCAATATTGATTTTTCTCTAATGGTCTTTGCTCCTCCATGAACTCTTTTTAATTTAGATTCATTGTGAAGATCTGTTAGATCTCGTCTTAGAGTGGTGAAAGGAATATTTAAGTGTTTTGATATTTTTTCATTTGAACAATAATCTTGTTCATTTACAAAATCTAAAATCAATTTTAGTCTTTCTTCTCTGATCATTCTTTCACCTCCATAATATAATATTCCAAAAAAGATAAAAAACAACCAAAAACAACCAAAAATTTAAAATAAAAAAATAGGGAATACCATACTGAATATAATCCTCTATGTATAGAGTTAGAATAAAAAAATTCTAATATAATCTATATAGAAGAGGATTTTTTATATGGCAAATTTTAAAGGAAATAAATCAAATATGGTATCTTTGGAAACTAAAATAGAAGTTGCAAAGGATTGAGCAATTAATCAACAAAGTTGAAAGAAATTAGCAAAAAAACATAATGTTTCATATTCTGCTGCAAGAAAATGAGCTTTAGGATATGAAGAATATGGAATTGAATATCTCAAGAAGATTTCTTCAAGAAAGGGACAAACCGCAGGAATTAAAAAAATTGATATAGAGCTAAAAAATAACCCATTTAGAAAAGAGATTCTGGAACTTAAAAAGAAAAATAAACTTTTAGAAATGGAGAATGAGATACTAAAAAAGTTCAATCAGTTCCTGGAGGATTGAGAAAAAAACAACAATTAAAGTATAACTATATTGAGAAAAATAAATCTGATTGATCAATTATTTTTTTATGTAAAGCACTTAAAACAACACAATCAAGTTATTACAGGTGAGTAAAAAAAGAAAGGCCCTCATTTAATTATAAGTTTGATGAGGTTTTAGCCGATTATATTTTAGAGATATTTAATTATTATAATCATATTTATGGTTATCCTAGAATCAATATAGTTTTAAAGCGCTTTTATAATATCAATGTTTCAAATAAATTAGTTTATAAATATATGAAACTTTTGGGAATAAGATCAAAAATTAGAATAAAGAGAAATATAAAACCAAAAGAGATCAAAGTTAGAAATTCTAAATACCCTAATATTGTTAATAGGCAATGAAATAGTTTTGATAAAGGTGAATTATTTGTAACGGATGTTACATATTTGCCTTATGGTTATAATAAGTTTGCATATTTGAGTATTATGAAAGATGTTAATACTGGCTTTATAGTTGGATATGATATATCTATGAGAAATGATAATAAAATTTATTTTAGAACATTGAAAATGGCTGAAGGCTATATGCTAAAAAATAAGAACTTAATAATTCACTCAGATAATGGCTTTCAATATACATCAATTTTTAGTCAGATGTATTGTAAGATGAATAAAATCTCTATATCTTTAAGTAGACCTGGAAACTCACTAGATAATGCTGCTTGTGAAACTTTTTTTTCTTCTTTAAAAACAGAGTGATATCAAAAGAACTTGAACTCTTTTCAAGAAGTATACAATAATGTTTTGGAGTATATTCAATTTTATAATTTCAAAAGAATAATGGTAAAGCATGAAAAAACACCATGAGAAACATGGTGTTCTAAATAGAATAAAAAAGCTATTCTATACTTGACATAATATGCTTAGGGAATACCATACTATTTTCTCTTTTTCTTATTATTTTCAATTGACAACCCTCTAGTTTTTGCCATTGCTAAGTTTATATCAGAATATTTTGCTTCTTGAGCTATTCCTTCATCTCAAATTGGATTAATAACTTCTCTTGCTTCACTTTCAGCTCTAGCTTCTTGAGCAATAACATCAGGATTTGCACCTTGTTCAATTTTCATAGCTTGTTCAATAGTTAAATATGGATCTTCAGGTCTAACTCCCTTTTCAACTAATGAAGAAATTTGCATTCTTATTTTTGAACTTGAAACTTTTTTATCTTTAAAATCAACTTGTCATTGTACTGGTGATACTTTTTCAAATTTGTAAGGTTCTTTAATAATTGCATATAACATATTTACAAATTTTTCAAATCCATCTTCTCCCTTTCAAAAATTTGTTTCTTCATCTACTATTAAATTTCCATTTTTTAAGTCAAACTTTGAAAAATGCATTTCAAATATTTTATTTGATCAGTCGCCTTCTGGAATTAAATAAAAATTAGTAATAAGTGAACAATTAAATATATGGCTATCAAATTCATAGATTGAAAAATTAAATCTATCAACGCTTGTTGTATCAATTGATACACTAAAATTAGTAACATCAGACACTTTACTTAATCAATGTAAAACAGATTGTGTATATTTTAGAACAAATTTTAATTTTTGACTTGAGAAAATCATTGTTTTTCATCTTGTAAAATTAAAGTCAAATTCAGATTCTTTTCTATTAGAAGCAATATTAAAATCCAGGTTTGCTTTAACAAATTCATCAATTGGTAAGTAAATCATTTCCTTTTTCATGTAAACCTCGTTTTATTAAATAAATTATACCATATAAACATAATACTAACAATACTTAAGTAAGTACGGGTTGTATAAAAAATGTGGGGACTTATTATTAATTATTGCATTTAATAAAATATTCAGTTTCTTGCTTAATTTAATTATAATACTAATTTTAAAAAATAAATATATTATATTTAACTAAATTCTATATTTGAACGCTAAAAAATTTCAAATAATATATATTTGATTTTTATATTATTTTGAATTATGTTTAAATCCAGCTTGATATTTTCTTGCTCATTTACCATTTAAATTTAGAGCACTTTTTTTATCTTTACTCAGATTACCAAATTTAGTAAACTCCTTTATTTCTTGAAAGTTATAACTTATATTTTTTAATTGTAGTGTTTCTAAATCAAATTCGAGTAATTCAGAAAAATCATATCCATTAGTTTTTAGTTTCTTTATTTTTAAAAGATTATTGAATATTTTGTAACTGTAAATTTTTTTACCATAACCTAAAGTTGACTTTATAAAACTGGAAATTTGTCCCTCAGTATGTGACGATGAATCAAATTCTTTATAGTAGTTTTGAATGCCTCTTTTATTTCTTTTTACAAATGAAATAAAACTTTTAAAATCTTCTAACTTATTAAATCAATTATTTTCTTCAAGATTTAAGAAAATATCGTTACAAATATTAAGAATTTCTTCATATGAATTTCCATATATTATTTTTTCTCTGATTTTATAAAATGTGTTTTTATAAAATATAGTTCTTGTATTTTTATATCTTGCTCTATTTGGAAATATTCTTGCAAGTTCTTTAATTAAGTGATATTTATCTAGAACATATTTAGCACCTAATTCATCTGCTAAATTGGGAATTCAATTGGCTGCATCACCCATCAAAATTAATTGTTTATTTTCTATATTTTCATATCATTTATGTAATAATTGCTTTATTTCTTTCGAAAACTGCACAGTTGATATAGTAGTACCTAATTGTAAAAAATTGTAATCAATTCTCTTATTTTGAAGAAAATTTCTATTATGAATTCCCTTTACAACTCCTGTATGTGCAACTAAAAGCCTAATTCTAAACGAAGTTTTTTTATTATTTTTTATCAAATTAGGAAAAGTATCATCTGTTTCTAAATATATAAATGGTTTATCAATAACATCTATTTTTGGACTCTCCAGTTCATTTAATGTTTCATTTGAAATATTAAATTTTTTAATTGTATTTGAAATAGTTTGTTCACTTATTCCGCTATCTCTTAATGCATCTACAATATCTCTATATCTATTACCCTCTCCAACTCTGTTTAATATTTCAATTTTTAAATGAGGTATCATTCTCTGATATTTTTCAATTGGAATATGTTGATCAACTAATGTTTTAACTTCTTTTGTTCATTTGTTTCGATATCTTGTTCTAATAAAATTGACATTCCCATAGATTGTTTTAATAGTTCTTTTTCTATAATCTTTTATAATTCAACCTGCATTTTCTCTTTCCTTACTACTCTTTATCTGATAATCCATTTCTTCAAATTCTTGCTTTATTTTATTTTTTACATCAATCAATATATTTTCATGTAAATTTTCAAAATATATATTTTGATTAAAAAATATTTTCTCCGAAAAATATTTCATTTAAATCTGCCTTTCTTTTCACTCATTCTCTTCACAAAAATATTTTAAGGCATTTTTTAAATAAAAAAGTCTTTTAAGTCTTTTAAATTATTTTATTTTTCTGACTTTTTTGCGTTTTCAAAATATAACTCCAAATAATATTCCAAAAGCGATGCTTGAAATTATTACGATTATAATTCAAATCTTAAAAATGGAATCACTATTAATTTTATCAGGTTTTTCTATTTCAGGCTTTATTGGTGGATCAGGCTTTTCTGGAGCTATTTCATCGCTTTCTGGATTGTTAATAATTTTGTAATTAGTATAATTTATTAATTTTATTGATTCATCTATTGAAATAATTGTTACTTGTAAAATTTCCTTGTTTTTTGAATTTAAAAATCCATTAATCTTCTTAACAAATTCATCATCTTTATTAATATCTTTGCCTTGTAAACCATTGATTGAAATATAGTAATCTTCACCGTAAATATATTCTCAAGTTACTTGTTTAGGTCTATAAGCATCTAAAATTTGATTTACATAATTATATATATAGTTTTCTATAAAATTATCTTTAACTTCAATAGGGCTGTGTGTAAAATTATATTCAATTGGTTTAATTTGAATTTCTGATAAATCTAAGGATTTAGTCTCATCATATTCTTTATTATTTATTATATTAAAATGTGTTTCATTAATTAAAATAGTTGAAGTTGCTACAGCTTTTATAGATAATTTCATATACTTTACTTCTTTTTCAGTATCAATAAATTCTTCTCAATTTATATCTTTAAATAAGATATTATTATCGTAAATATTATAATCTGATTGATAAACTGCTTCTTTTGCAAATTTGGACATAATTTTATTTGTATAAGCAACTATTTTTTCTTGAATTACTATTGGATTTATTTCATTCATTTTTAATGAAGAAATTTCTAATTCAGCTAAGTCCTTATAATTAACGGGATCTATGGGAACCTCTACTTTTTGTTGAATTTGATCACTTACATACTGCTTTCAATATAAAATTAATTCTTCATAACTTAATTTTTCAATTTTTGAAGTAGTATTAACATCAGTATATTTAATTAAATAATTTTTTAAGTGTTTTCCAGGAATTGAATTTCAAAATTCCAAAATATTAGAATTTTGCTGGATTTCATTTAAATTTAGAAAATTTGTATAGTCTTTTTGATCTTTTGAAATATAAATTAATTTATGAATTGTACTTCCAGATTTAGCTGTTATTTCTTCAAATCCTGGATTTGAAGGATCTATTTCCTTATCAACATAATCTTTTAAGTAAATTACATAATGTCACAGCCCTCGAATACTTCATTGTTCATTTAAAATTGGACTAATATTCTCCACTTTCCCAATTTTATTAAAATTAATAGGATCTAATTTAACTCTTTCGATTCTATCAACATTTTCCATATTAAATTCTTTCAATAAAGCTACTCCACTATTTGCAACATATGCTTCAGCAATATATCCATTAAATGATTTTTCATTTTTATTTGGTTCATTTTGTTTAATTATATTTCCATACTTATCAAGAGGATCTATATAAAAAGGATATTCATTTTCTTTTTGATTTACAAAAATATATTGATTTCTCATTCCAGTTTTAGGATTAATTGTTGAATCATAATTAGGATTAACAGAACCATCATCATTTAGTTTTGTAATTAATTTTTTTTGATCTGGATTTGTATCTGGATTTCATCCTAATCAACGGTAATTTAAATCCTTAGATAAAGCATCAATTTTTATATTTAATTTTAATTCAGTTTCTTTTCCACTATTTGGATCAATTAAACCTTTAACATTGACTTTATAATCGTTATTTCCTTTACCTTCAAAATTACGATTATCATTTAATCTAGTTCTATAAACATTTTCATAAACAGGTACTTCTTCTCCATTTACATACATTATTTCTTTTCCATTAATTCCAGTAAAAGTAATATCTACTGAATTATGATATATAAAAGTATTTGTTTTTGGATCAAATTCAGGATTATCTTTTATTAGTTCATTTTCTAGTGAATTTGGATTTACAATTTGTCCAGGAATTATTTGTAAACGTTTTTGAGCCTCTTTTTGGAAATAATAATCAGTTAAATTTATTTTTGTAGGCATTTTTACATTAGTTACAAACTGCTCTTGTCCCGATATTTTTGATTCATCTTTTAAGGTAATTGAAGCGATTGAATGTTTATCTTCATAGGTAGTATTCACTTTTAAAATTGAATTAGAAGTACCAAATCAAGCTTCATAATCTATTCCAAATGAATTTTTTAATCTTTTTATAATTTCTTCATCTATTAGTTCTTTATTTGACTTTTTTAAATTACCGGGTTTGCCATTTTTCTCAATTGAAGAAATATTTGGAGAAGTGTCGCTATTTATTGAAAAGTTAGAACTTAATGCTTCATCCACCTTTTGTTTTAAAGAATTTTGATTAAAATTTGAATTAAATGTAAATGAATCATAATCTAACATAATTAAACCAGCATGATTATAAACAGAACCACCTTTTCAATATACTGAGCTACTTAATTTTCATTTTAAAGTTAAATTATTTCCACTTCATGAATGACCAAATTCTATTTTTACTTGTGATTTGTTATTAGAATTATGATATGAAAAAACTTCCTGTCAAGCTAAAGATGATGAAATTTTATTATAATTTATTGATTTTGTTGAAGAAGTGGAGACATTCTTACCATTAGAATTCATTCATCCGGTTTTAGCATCTCAAGTGTTATATCCATAATAGAATTTTGTTGTAATGTCTTTATAGTTTTGTAAAAAAACAGTCTTACTTGGAGCATACTCTAAGGAATTAATTGTAATTGCATTTCATTCAAAATTATATCAACTACCATTTCCAGCTTTAGAATAAGTTCTATCAGAACAACCTGAACAACTAGGTAAATTACTATCTTTGCCACTATCAATATATAGTCTATGCTTAGTATAATATGAATTTGAATTTTTCGTAAATGTTGGATAAGTTGGGTTATATCTTAATCCAGTTTTATAATTGTAATCAATATTACTATTTATAATACTTTCATCGTTTTTTGCAATACTTTTATCAGTTTCTGCAATAGTTGATGCTCTAAATTCTATTGATAAAGGAATACTAATCAATGTTGATAATCCAATGATTGATAAAAATATTTTTTTCATTTATTTTCCTCTTTTCTATTAAAAAAGACAAAATATAAAATTTTGTCTCATTGAAATCTATCTTGTTTTTTCTTCTTCTCATAAAATGGAATCATCATTTGTTAATCTTGAATCATCTATTAATTCGAATTCTGAATCCTTTTGAATTTCATTAGCTAATTCTATATCATTAAAAATATCTTTTGCTTTATCTTTAAATTTTTTAATTGAATTAGTTACATTTATAGAATTTTGTTTCAATAAATCATCAACTAAATTTTTATAACTAGTAGTAAAAGATTTGTTTTCATATTCCTTAGTTTCTTCATTAAAGATAGTTGCCACTATTTTCACTTTTGATTCATCTTTCATTTCTTGTTCACTTTCAGGAAGTCTGAAAGAAATTGAAGCTAAAATATGTTTTCCAGATTCTTTCTTCTTAGATTCATTTAATACTAAAGGTTCAAACTCCACGGCTTTTCCTTCACTATCTTTATCCAAGTTTCAAGTTTTATCTGGTTTTTTTGATATTTTTGCCCCCCCTACAGCAAAGTCTGGAACTATTATAGAAAGAAATTTAACATTACCATACTTTTCTCTAATAGTTTCACTTTTAATTGTTTCTGGAGTGTTTAATCTACAAAAATAATATGAATTACCATTTTTATTTACTTGTTTTGATGACAATTGGTTAGAATAAACGGGTGTATTTGCATAATTTGACATTTTAATTTTCCTCTCATTGTTCAAAAGAGAAATAATACATTAAAATTCTAAATTCCCAATAAGCAAGTTTTTTAATAAATTTGAAAGAAAGATAAATAAAAAGAGAGAATTTGTTAGAATCCTAACATATCTCTCTTGAACTATTTTTATTATACAATACTTATTTTAAATTTTTTTATAAAATTTATTTTATATATCGATAGATACTCCAAAAACAGATCCTACAGCCATTAAAAGAGTTCCCAATGAAGTACAAATAATTAATGTTATGATTATTCCTTTCAAACTTTTTTTTCATTTTTCCATTTTTTCTTGTTTTCCATCTTCATCAGCTACTGCATAGCCAATTCAAAAACCAGCAATTCAAAAAACAACACATAATACAACAGCAAATGAAAATAATCCTAAAATTGGTGTAACTTTTCCCAAAACTCATTCTTTTATTGGATCAATATTAATTTCACCTTCATCTGCAAATATGGAAATTGAACTATATATAAAATACTCTAATTGTTTTAACATCTTTTTTCTCCTTTTTATTCATTTAAAATATGTAAGGAAAAAAATAAAAAGAGATTTGTCAGTTTCCTAACACATCTCTTGTGAACTATTAATATTATATATTAATTTTTTAGATTAAAATAAATATAGCTATATAAATAAATATAATAAAAAAACTCGATAATTATCGAGTCAGTCAGTTCTCGTCCTACAAAATTGATTACGGAATACAAGAGATTGACAAATTGATGTTTCTTCAATTTACTGACAAATTAATAATAGCACTCTTTAAAAAAATTAGCAAGAATTACATTTTTTTATATTATTAGAACTTGACATGTCAATTACATCAAAACTAAATAGAGATTTTACTAAAAAATTAATACTATAATTCTTAAAATAAGGAAAAAATAATTCCAAATCTAAATTCTTATTTAAAATTTTATTGGTTGCATTTGCTAAAATATCAGCAAATTGAATTGGAAAACTTTTATCAGATTCCAAATATTCTACAGATATATTTATTTTTTTTGCATATCTAGCATATAACATTTTATTGATATAAAAGTATGGTGGATTGGGAATTTGCATAAGATAATTTTCAATAATTGAGGCTTTTAATTCCAAGTCAATATTATCATCTGTTTCAACATCTAAATATATTTTTAAAAATGCATTACTTTCTAATAAATTATCATCTATAATTTTTTTTACTATTGAAATTATCATAAACTTCTTTTTTTGTAAATCATTTAATGCTCTATCACTATTTACTTGAATAAATTTAGTTGAATCTTCACCTTTTTTACATCAAGAAACTGAACCAAAATCTATACAATTATTATTAAAAATACTAAATAATTTTTCATATTTGTCTATATTTTTTTTATTTTTTTTATTTATTGCAGTTTTATACTTACTAAATATATCATTAGCTTTATATTTTTCATCTATTCATGAATATCAAAGAGATAAATCATTTTTATCATATTTTTTATTTTCTATGTGTTTTCCAAGCATTCTTATGTTTTTCATAGATTCTATATATTTTTCATTAAATTCATCTCTTTTTTCCTTATCTAAAAGTACATAAGAATAAATAACATGATCATCTTTTTGATTATAAAATTTACAAGAATCATCTATATACAAATAATATTTTTTAATATAACCTTCATTAATAGTAATATTATCCATATTTTATAGCCTTTTCTTTATTACATTTTGGATGCATGGGTTGCAAATTACTTATAAAATTGTCTTTTGAATTTTCATTTATATGATCTACATCTCAACTAAATTCTTTATTTGGCTGAAATCCTTGATATTGAGCTTTTAACATTAGTTCTTCACAGTATGGACATGGAGCTTCTTGACTTAAATCTCAATCCAATTTATTCAAATCATTAAAATATTTATATATTTTAATATTAATATAATCTTTTCAAATTATATTAAGATCATCTTTACTTCATCTTCCTCGTTTATCTGACATTTTATTCTATCTCCTTATATTATTTTCATTCCAAATTTTTACTATATATTCTTTAATCATAATTCTTATGAGTAAACTCTATCTGTCATTTTTTAATATTATCAAAAAATTTATTTTTATCTTCACTTTTAGAATAAAAATAAATTTTATAATATCCTGTTTCGGTTACTTCAAGTGATTTAAAAGTTTCAAAATTTGCAATTTCAGAAAGAAAATCAAATAAAGTTACAGATTTATTGTAATTGCGTATATAAAAATAAGAAGTATATTCATTATTTATTTTAACTTTCAAATCAAGAATAAATTCTCTTAATTCCATATTTTCCTGAATTAAAGCTTGTATTTTTTCTTCTGGAGATGAATTTGAATTAACAATATTTAAAACTACTGATCCATTTATTTTAGATTTACTAATAGAAATACTTTTAATCATTTCTTTTTCATCACTATTATTAATTTCTAAAGTTGGTTTTAATTCCATATTTTTGCCTCCCATATTTAAAATTATTATAAACTATTTTTATTTATTAAATTTAATAATTTTAACTCAATAATTATCAATTTCTAATTCACGAAGTGTAGCAGGATAGAGAGTGATATCACACCACTATTTTTTGCCCATTGAATGGTTAAAAAATAGTGATATCACTCTATAATAAAATGATATCACAAAAATTTTAGTATCAAAAACCCTTATTTTATAAGACTTTTCAACACTATAATTCTTAAAATGATATCATTTTTCGGGATACCCGAAACTAATTATTTTTTGCAAAAATAAAAACAAGATTTAAAACCTTGTTTCCTTCAATCTTTCTAATAACTTTTTATTGTATTCAGAGATTTTTAATTGTTCTTCATACAAACCATTGTACTCTCTCTTTTCTCTAGTAGTCATTTCTGTTGGTAAAATATTTATAAATTGATAATATTTTTCTTTTATTTTTTCTAACTTTAAGTAATTTATTTCAATTTTTTCTTTTATTGTCTTTTTATCTTCAAATTTTAAATCATAAAATAATGAATCAACTTCATTTTCATCTGTTTCTTTAGAAATATCGCTATTATTATCAATTTCAGCCATTATTTTCCTTAATGAATGAGAATTTATTATTCTTCTTTGAGATTTTAAATTTTTATTTTGTTCTTCTAATAATTGTTTATAGTTATAATCATGAAAATCATTAACCTTCTCTTGCAAATTTTGATTATCAATTTTTATTTCTTCATCTTTAATATTCATTACATCTTCTCAAATAACAGTTTCTTTATCTTCAGTTAATAAATTTATTCATTCAATATAATCTTTTTCTATAAAATTAAAATAATGATCTCTCTTATAATTTATTGCATTTGATGGAACAAAACTTCTTTTATAATTCATGTAATTTCTAAACTGTTCTACTTTATAAGAGTAAATTGAATGTATTAGAGCAGGATTTTTACCAGTTTTTTTAATAATCATAAAATTATCATCCAAATTTAATATTTCATTAGATCTAACTAAAGGAATTGTTATAGGAGAAGCTGTTTCTTCTTTTAGTTTATTCTTATTATCTTTATCTTCAACTCTTTTAAACTTATCACTTATCGAAAAACTTAAAACAGGCTTATCTCCATATTCTTTTGATAATTTTTCTGCTGTATCAGTATCATTGGTTCTAATATATATACTTGCATTACAATTGTATCTAATAGTTTTAGACTCCGTATCTCCATATGCAGTTGATAATTGTCCATAATCTTGAAGTATCAGCATAAAAAATATATTTCTACTTCTAGCTACAGTTATCATTTGGGCAAATGTCGGTATTTTAGGAAAATTACCAAATTCGTCTAAATAAAATTGTATTTGTCTAGTTAATGTAGCTTCTTTAATTCTTCCACTGATTTTATTATTAGTAGCTATTTTAACTGATGTTTTATACAATTGATCAATAAAACATGCTACAAGAGGATGAAAAGTTTTATCATCATCAGGAATAATTAAGTATAAAACTGTAGGTTTTTCACCATATGTAATTTCATCCATATTAATTAAATTTTGAGTACTACACAATAAACCTTGAACACTAGTAAAAGTATATAAAGTCGTTGCAGACTTTGCACTTGTAATAATTGATTTTTGAGTTTGTTCACTAGAATTGATAGTTGTTAATATTTGATTTAAGCCAAAAGAATCTTCTCCATTTTTAATTTTAGCATTTTTAAACTTATTAATTCATTCTTCAAAATCTGTTTCATCCATCATTTTTATGACATTGACTATATTAAATTTTTCCAGTGGCATAGCATCTTGATTATTATCCATAATTTCAAGCATTATAACTGCTATCCCTATAAAAAAAGTTCTTGCAGAATCAGTTCAGAATGGATCTCCATTTCCATTGTGCTGAATAATTATACTTGCCAAACTCATAACTTCTTTTTCTGATAAGGATTTAAGATTTTTAATATGATTTTCAACTTTAACATCAAAATCAAATTCATCTAAATGATATCTTCCATTTGAAACAAATAATTTTATTTCTTCACCTTTTTCTCAACCGCTGTTTATTACATTATTTTCAAATTTATTAATACAATCAATGCAATTTTTTAAATCATGATTTGAACATTTTAAATGACTTTTTTGATTATTTAATTCAATTATTTCGTTATTTATATATTCTTTAACTGTAACCAAATTTGTAAACGTTTTTGTAAAAGTAAAATTTTTACGATAATTTATAGATTCTTTGCGATAATTTCAACTAATAAATAATGGATTTCAAGCATAACTACTTGTTGTATCTCTAAAATTTAGAACTTTAACGTTATAACCTTGTTCTTCTAAAATACCACTTGTTTGTTCATAAATTTCACCTTTTGGATCTGTAATCACCATAGTTGGTTGTTTATCATTATCTAACATTCCATTTCTTATTATTCCAGGAAAAATTAGTTTTTGAGTTTTACCACTACCTGTTGAACCCAAAACCAATAAATGAAGTTTCTCCAAAGTATGATATATCAAATTGTATTTAGAATTATTCTTTTCTAAGTTTAATTCTCATTGAGCAAGAGATTTTTTGAATTTGTCTACATCTAAAATATTATCTTGACCATCATAAATTTCATAATCATTGCTTATAGGTGGAATTACCAATATATTTTTATCCTTTGTTCTATATTGAGCATTAATAACTCAAGCAGGATTTTTATTTAATTTTTTAGTTTTACTTTTATCACAATTACTTTCATCGCATTCAAAATAATGATGAAATTCTTTTAATGTTTTTTCTGGTTTTTTTGAATCATAATTTAAAATTTCATTATGCATTCATTTTGAAACACCATATTCTTTAATCTTTGTAGTATCTATATTTTTAACTATTTTTTTTGAATTATTTTTAAAAATTATATTACAAAACATATATAAATAAAGAATAATTAAAGCTATTAATAATATATATCAGTAACTAAAAATTAATTTTACTATTATATTATTTATCAAATCTTTTTGATAAATAATATAAACTATTAACACCAAAGATAATCCTAGAATAAAAAATATTGTCAAAAATAAAATTCTTTTTAACTTTTTAGACATAATTTCCTCCCAAACTGACAATTAAGAGAACTATTATAATTACTACTAATAAAAGTGCTGCTCTTTTAAATCTTCTATATTTTTTTTCAACAATAAATCGATTATATTTTTTTTCTTTTAAAATTTTTTTAATTACTATTTCATCTAAATCATTCTTACTCATTAATTTAATTATTCTTTTATATTTCAAGAGTCTTGAAATTAAAACTACTAAAATGACTAAAAGTAATCCTCCAATAAAACCTATAAAACTTTCAATTTCTTTCATATATTCACCAATTATCTATCTCTAGTTTCTAAAATTTGCTTTGTATTTTCAATTTCAGATTTTAAAAATTTATTTGTAGCAAAAATAATACTTTCTACCTGAGACATTAAATTTGAAATAATAGAAATTTTTATTTTTTTAATTTTTCCATAATATCTTGGCATAAAAATGCCTTTGTTACTTACGTCAATATTTCTTTTAATTGCATACAAAATTTTATTTCCAATTCTTGAATATAGACCATCTTTTCCATATAAACTCTCATTTTTAAAATTGGATTCTTTATTACCATTAACTTCATTTACTACATCTTCATATATTCCTAGATTTTTAAGATAACTCATATATTGTTTATTAATATTTGTATCATTTTTTAAAATATGATTTATTAGTTTATTTATTGAATCTCTTCTAGTTTTACTTAACAAGTTATAAGTTAATTTATTAACTTTTCTAAAGTTATCTTTATTATTATTTCTATTATATTGATTGATTTCTTGTAGAATTTTTTCATAGTTATTTGAAAGATCATTATAAATTTCTTTAACATCTTGTCATGTAGTTTTATTAAAAATGAAAGGTTCCCTCAAACTTTTTTTAAAAAATTCAACTAAATTTTCTCTACTTTTAGTAAATTCTTTTAATTCAATATTCTTTTCTTTCAAAATCATATCTCTTGCAAATTTGAATCTAAATTCTTCTAAAAGTTCTTTATCAAAATTATAAACATTTTGATAACTACTATTAATTCTTGTTGATTCTTTTTCAAAAAAAAGTAAATGAACATGGGGATTATCAGTATTACTATGAAAAGAAAAAAATCATTCCATTTTATCAGGATTAACATTTTTTGATCAAAATAACATGTCAATTCGTTCTTTCAAAGTATTATAAATAGTTTCTGAATTATAAATATTATATTTTTCGCAAAATATATCACTAAAAGAAATAACAGTATCTCAAATAAATTGTTTATCTCCATCAATTTTTAATAGATTATTTTTTATTTCTTTTAGTCTTTCATCATCAACAATTCCATCTTTACTTCAAATTCCACTACTTTGTTTTTTTATTATTTTATATTCTTCTAATTTTTTCAAATATGATTTAAAATCGTTTTTTTTAAGCTTATTAAGTTCTATAATTTCTTCTCTAGTTAAATCAAATTTAATATTGGCATCTTTTCTTGTTATATAGTCAAGATAAGTTCTATTATTTATTTTTCCTTCTAATTGAGCTCTTCCTGAATAATAATATTCAATTCTCTTTTTTCTTTCATCTTTTGTTTTTCCAAATTTAGCAAATTCCTTAATCTTAAAAATTACAGGAGTATTTAATTCTAAAGTTTCTTCATTAATAGTTTTAGCTTCTTTATACATTATTCTTCTCCTTTTCTAATAGTTCTTTTATCTCAAATATTTCTTTTTTATCACCAAAGACATTTTCTTTCCTATATATATTTAGTTTGAAATTCTCAATTTTTTTAAATTTATTATTGATTTTATTTAAAGTTTTTTGAAATTTTTCTAGAAAATTCAAATCAATTTCATTTATAAATGCTATTTCATCCAAAAACAAATTTCATATATTTTTTATTTCCTGAATTTCTATTAAAATTTTATCTTTCACTAAACCACCTGTTTTTCTAATGAATTCATAAAATATGTCAAGAAAATAAAAAAACAAGAGATTTGTTAGTTTCCTAACATATCTCTTGTGAACTATTAATATTATATACTAATCATTTCAATTTACTAAAATATCATTGATTTTTTCACTTAACTTTTTAATTCTATTAAATCTTAATGCTCAAAATTTAGTTAAATTATCTATAAATTTCATATCTTCTTTTAATGATTCTTCTATACCTGGTAATATTGGATTATCAATTTGATATTGTTTACTATTTTTATATTGTAATAAAGCTTTATTCATACCACCATCATATGCATAATAAATTTGATCC
The DNA here is from genome assembly GCF_964030855.1 of Spiroplasma endosymbiont of Cantharis lateralis. Lineage (NCBI taxonomy): Bacteria > Bacillati > Mycoplasmatota > Mollicutes > Entomoplasmatales > Spiroplasmataceae > Spiroplasma > Spiroplasma endosymbiont of Cantharis lateralis. The sequence continues at coordinate 14,267 of NZ_CAXIQF010000003.1, read as the reverse complement.
TTATCACCCTTTAATTCATCTGCAACACCACTATAATAATCAACATATTTTTTAAGAATTTTATTTCTATTTTGATATCATTCTCTTGAATAACTATTTTGTGTCAAAGAATCTATATCAATTTCATCATATTTATAATTTCCTTCAAATTCATCAACTCTAATTAAATCTCATTGAGCCTCATTACCATATCATGCACCACTTTGAAAAATGAAATCTGAATAAACTGCTCTTTTTTCTACAGTTTCTCCATCACTTAAATAATCATAAGTTGCTTCACCTTGCTTTAATGCTTGATACAAGTAATACTCACTAGCTTTTTTATATTCTTCTTTTGTTTTATATACATAATCAAAATTCAAATTTAATTGTGATAATTCAATTGGTTCAAAATCCTTTGGTATCTCACCAGGGTTAGTTGAACCACCACCTTCTGGATCAAAAAATTTACAACTTATAACAGCACTAGTACTTGATACACCTAAACCAAAAACCACTAATAAACTCAATATCTTTTTCATTCTAACTACCTTACTTCTTTATCAATATCTCTTTTATTATGAACTCTATCGTATTCATTATTATATTTCTTATCATAATAATCTAATTTAGTTTTAATAACCTTATTTTCTTCTCTTAATTGACTAATTTCTTGTTTTAATTCAATTATTAAATCCTTAACTTCAATTTTAAATTCATTAAACTCTTTTTCTAATTTATGATGTTTTTCTTGTCAATATTTTGCTTCTTTTTGTCATTTTAAAGCCTCATTTTTTCAATTAATTTTGTCTTCTGGATCTTTTGTTATAATCGGTGGATCTAAAATTATTTTTTCTTGTTTAGGAAAAATCTTTAAATAAGAGTTAACTTGTTTTCTAATATTTTTTTGAATCATATGAGCATCCTCTACTTTTAATTTATCAATGTATTTTTTAAATTCAATTAATGGTGTTGATTCATTTAAATGAATAGTATTATTGTTAAAATTGATTTGTATTTTGATATCTTGCATATATTATAACACCTCTTATCTTACTAATGCATTATCATTTTCTAATTGTTTTTTAATATAATCTTTAGTAATTTTTTTCTTAAGAATTTTTAAATTATTAGGCAATTTGTTTAAAATTTCCTTTGTTTTTCTTTCGTCTAAATTTGAATTATTATCATAAATTCCAAATGTAAATGGAACATCATCAGCATTAATTTTTTCATTGTAAGCATCATTATAAGAACATCTGCCAGCTAAAGCACTATGAGTCCCCAAAGTTCTAAAAACTACCTCATAGATATTTTTCTCTTTATTTTCAAAGACTTGAATATCATAAACTTCTACTCCAAAACCACTTACACTTGTTCAGTTTCCATTTTTTTCTTCTTTATTTGGTATCCAAATTTCACCAACTTTTCATAAATTATTCGTTAAATTACTTCTTGTATATACTGGCATATTTATTTCTCCTTTTATCTTGGTTCTTTAAAATATGTCAAGAAAATAAAAAACAAGAGATTTGTTAGTTTCCTAACATATCTCTTGTGAACTATTAATATTATAAAGCAATTAATTCTTTTTAATTTGAATTTCTTCATTAATTTTTAGTTCTTCTTCTAACATTCAGTTTTTTTCCTTTAATTTCAAATTAATATCAGGAATTATTGGTCTTCCATCAATATTTCTAGATTGACCCAACTCATTTATTAAAAAATTAATTTTCTTATTAATTAATTCAATTTTAATAAAATTTTGTTCATTTGCAATCTTTATTATTCCAGAAAATCTTGGAATAATATTTTCATCTAGCGATTTATCCAATATTTCTTTAATTAAATTATTATTTTTATTTATATTTTTAGAATAAATTATATTTTCTAATTGGCGAATTAAATTTTCCTTTAATATTGAATTAAAAGATTCTTTTTTATCTTTACAAATTGCACGAAATTTATTTAATATTTCTATTTCTTCTTCATCATAAAATCTAATTAATATATTTTTTCTTTTCTTTTTTTTGTTATTTTTCATTTTTTCATCCTTTCTTTGATTTCTTTATTTTTAATAAATAGCACTTTTTATTATCTAAATTTAAGTAATTAAAAATTTTTAAGCGCCCAAAATTAGTAATTGATAATGATTTTTCTTCTTTTAATTGTTTTTTAATTTCTTTAAAAATTTCATCATAAATATAACTAACTTTTGTTTGGCTGATTCCTGTATTAATAGAGATATTTTTGCAAATTTCCTTTTTAGTAACTTTCTGTGTCTGCTTTATCATTTTCTTTTAAATTGCCTTCTTGTTTTTCTCTAATTAATTCAAGTTTTTTAGCAACTTTATCAAAAAATTTAATTGCAATTTCTTTATGTAGGTTTTTAAAATTAAACATTAAAATGTTATGCTTTAAAATCACTTCTTGAATTTCTATATTATTTTTAAATAAATCAACATTCAAATTATGATTTTCTTTTAAATGAATGTGTAAAGTCTTTTCTTCACTTTCTTTTTCTAAAAAAATAGGTTTGTCAAATGTAATATCAATATATTTTAGTCCATTAATTAAATTAAATAGCCTTGTAGTTAAATAATTTAAAACTCAAAATTTTAAAACTGATTCATCTCCTGAAATAATTCTAAAATCCTCTTTTTGAACATCCATTTTTAATGTAAATCTTCTTGACTTTGAGGTAATTAATAAACCTGTGCCTTTTGAAGCTGTTACTAAATCTCTCTTTTCTTGATCTGTAAAACCATCACTATCTGAATAAAGCTCTTCAATTTTATTAATGTTATTTTCTGTAGCTTGCATGATAAAAGCATATTGACTATTGTTGATAATAGCCTTCGTTTTTTTCTCAATATCTGGTGTTGATAAAAAATCTTCAGGATTTTGTGTAATAATGGTTATTCCTCCATTTCTTTTTCTAATCATTTTAACCATTCTAAAGATAAAGTTTAAAGCTATAGGAAAGTCTTTATCCATTAGCAAGTGAGCTTCATCTACTATAACTCTTTGAGCTGTATTTGGATTTAATCCATAATTAACTTTAATTTGTCTTTCTAAAAGTTTAATAACTAAAAACATCTGCATCGCAAACAATCTATTGTCAGAACCATCTTTTAAACTACTCATGTCAAATATAGTTAAATAATTATTTGCAATATCTATACTAGTGTATCCATTGTAATACATTGAATATGTTCCTTTTTTATTTTCACGTAAAGATTCTACAAATCCATCTTCAAATAACTCGATTAATCTATTGTGTAAATTTAAATTATCTTTATCACCTGCATCAAGCAATCATTTATAAAAATCTTGAAGTATTGGGAAATCATTATTCTTTCATTCCAATATATTTTTATTATTTAATTTTTCTAATCAATAGTTATAAAAGAATCAAAATTTATTTTTTAAATATCTTATATCTTCTTCATTAATATCTATAAAAAAAGTTTTAAATAAAATTTCAATAATACTTTGGTGATTTAAAATAAGAGCTTCGTTTAAATTCATATTTTTATCTATCAAATGATCTTTATTTATATTTCAAAAATTTTTATTATAATCAATTTTTTCTTTTTCTTCTTCATTCATAATATCTGCTAAACTTGGCATAATTTGCATTGGGTTAATTTTATAAATTCCATCTCCCAAAAAAATCTTACTTTCACCAAAATAATCAGCAAATTTTGAATATTCATTTTCAGGGTCAATTATATAAACTTTATTACCATTTAATACTTCATTTTTTAACATTCTTTGCATAGTTGTCGATTTACCAGCACCACTAGTTGCTGTAAAAAACATATTTGCATTTCTTCTTTCATCATTTCTAATATGGGAATTTAAAAATAATTCATCTTTCATTAAAGATGTTCCTATAAATCAACCTTGAAAGTCATTTAGTGAGTTATTAATATAAGGCATTCCTCATACTAATGAATATAAAGGTGCTTCTCTACCATTAATTTCCATTAAAGGATCATTTGGTTTAGGTAACATTCCTGAAAAAGCTTCTATTTGTTTATAAGGATTAGAAAATAATTTTAAACCTTGTGTTTTTAAAGTATTTTTAGTTTCTTTTATTGATTCTTTTAACATTTTATTATTTAAACCTTTATTTATGATGTAAATATTAAATTTATATAATTCATCATGTCCATAACCAATAATATCTGCAAATTCTTCTAAATTTTGAACTTCTTGTTCACGTTTTCTTTGAGTTAAAATCTCTTTTTTACTAGTTGCATTAGCTGTAGCAATTGCCGCTCTTCTTGCTTTTGCCAAAGATTCTTCAAAAACTTTTTCATTTACTTTTTTAAAGTTTATTATAACAGGACTACCTGTATTAAAAATTTCACCAATTCAACCACAATTTGGATTATTTTTATAATTTTCAACCGATCCAATTGAAATTTTTAAATTTTTATCAATATTTAAATAACTAGCTCTATTTTCTAATTGATCATATGAAAAATAATCTTCTAAGTTATCTTTATATTTATAAATATTATTTTCATTATCATCTGCTATATCAAAATCAATAATTTTATTTAGAACATTTATTTTTCTTATAATATCTAACTTATAAGCATTTAAATTAGCTCTTTTAAATTTATGAATAATATCATTTTCTATTAATTTTAAATTTTCAATATCTTCTGAATAAAATGCAATATATGTTGATTTTTCTATTCACTCAAATATTTTACTAATATCTGGATTTGAATACTTTTCAACTTCCATTTCTAGTAATCTTATTCTAGAAAAATATTGTTTATCGTTTATTTCATTATTTTTTCTTTTTTTATCTCATTCATGACGTTTTTCTTCTAGAAAAAATAAAGTATCTTTTCTAGATTTTAATTCATCAAGTTTTATTAAAGTGGCTCCAAATTTTCCTGAATCAATAGTTCTATAGATTTCTCATATTTTTTCTAAAATATCATCTCTTTTTATTTCTTCATAATCAAAAAAGGCGTTACCATCAATTTTTATAATACTCATATATTTTTGATTTTTTAAATAAATATACTCATCTTCTATTTTTTTATAAGGAATTAGATTAACTGTACTATTTTTAGAGTTAATATGATATTTTTTATTTATAAAAATAAAAATAATTCCTTCAAAAATAACAGCGTATATTTTTTTATTGTGTGTTTGGCTTTTTGTATTTAATAAAAAACCAATCACTATAAAAATAGCTGTAATTAATATTCCCATAATTCTAAATGTTGATCCCAAATTTCAAAAATATAAACAAAGACCAACCCCAATTCCTAAAAATAATACAAAAACAGCTAAATCAATAATAGTTAAATTTAGCTGTTGTATAACTAAAAATTTTCTTTTATTAGTATTTTCTGGAATAATTGGATTTCTTGTCATTTTTTCATCTCCTAACATATTTTATTTGTTCGTAACATGTCAGAAAAATAAAAAAGAGATTTGTCATTTCTGACATATCTCTTGTGAACTATTTATATTATATAATAATTATTGAATTTAATTTTTTAAATTTATAAATGACTGAATTAATCCAACTATTAAATTTAAAAAAAGATTGTTTTCATCATAATCAAAACTAATTTTTCTATCTAAATAATCAATATTATCAACTAATCAATTATATAATTCATAATCAATATTTTCTTTATTAAAAATTTGTTCAGATTGATTTTTATCAATTTTTATTGAAATTTCATTTTCATTCATTTTCGTTAAAATAATTTTCATATTTTCTTAATCCTTATCTAATAAACTAATCTTTTCAAATCTTTTTCTAATTGCTTGTTTTCCGCCTTCAAGAGTAGTTGAAATAAATTTAATATTATCTTTATATTCTATTCCACCATACTCATAACTGTTATTATCTATTGAAGAAAAAATAACATTTTCACTATCTCCATTAATTACAATATTTGCATTATGTGAAATACAAATAATTTGTCTATTTTTTTTCATATCCTTTATTTTATTTGTTAATTCTTGGTAAATATAATTATTATCTAAATTATCTTCTGGTTGATCAATTATTAATGGTTTTGTATTATTTTTATTCACTAAAATTTCTAAAAGTGTTGAAGCTCTTTGACCTGGGGATTCAATATTTATTTCTTTGTTATTAATTTTTATAAAAATATCAATTTGTTGTATTAATTCTTTTTTAAAATTTTCAAATTGAACTATATTAAAATTTTGATATTTTTTGTAAATCATTTCTAAAACTTCTATTTTTTTTCAATAATTATCTTCTATTAAATATTTTTCACTTTTAATATTAAAGAAAAATTTAAAAAGTTCTCCAAGTAAATTATATTCGTTTATAGTAAATTTATTAGATCTTATGATACTAATTTTATTTAAATCGATGTCCATAGAGTTAATATTTTTATCCTCATAAAAATTTATATTACTGTTTTTTTTCTTCAATAATTCATTATTAAATAATTTATTTTTATAAATTATTTCAAGAATTTCATTTCAAGTATAATAAATATCCTCTCTTTTTGTTTCTAATATATTAAATACATTTTGATCATCTATAAAGGATTTTAATTCTAATTTAAAATTTATAATTAAATTAGAGCTCTCTTTTATTATTTTATTATTATTATCTATATATTTTTCAAATTTAGGTAAAATATTATTTTCAATATTTAAAATTTCATTTTTAAAGTTATTTAAATTATCATTTAGATCTAAATTAATTAATAATTTATTTTCTTTTATAGTTTTTTCTATAAACTCTTCTTTTTCAATTAAAGATTTATATGTAGATTTTATATCTAAAAAATCATTTTTTAAATTTTCTGTAACATAATTTTTATGTTTTAAAATTTCAGGAAAATTCAATATTTTATGAAAATATCATATATTTTCATTTTTATTACTAATTTTATTATTATCGTTATAATTTCAAAAATCCGATATTCTTTTTTTTGCCAGTAGTAATTTGATTTTATTTAAATTTTTAAGTACTTCTAAAAAGAAATTAAAATAATTTAAAAAGAAATTATAATTTTCTTTTTCATTTGTTTCAACTTTATTTATTCCTCTTTCTTCTATTATCTTTGATAGTTCCTCTTTATTTTCAATGCCATTTGCAATAAATTCATTTTGTTTAAAAAATTCAAAATCATTTTGATTATTAAAATTTGTACTTATTACTACATTATCAATTTGTTTTCCATTTATATTTTTTTCAAATTTATTTGATAATAATTTAAATAATAAAGATTTACCTGAAGATCTTTTACCAATAATTGTATTTAAATATTTACTAAACTTAATTTCTTGTTTTATACCATTAATTTCAAAGGAAATTCCCTTAATATAATTTATATTATTAATTTTTTCAGGATCCACAGTACTATTTTTAGTATCTATATATATTCTTGTATTTTCTGTAAAAGCTAGTTTCAGTCCATTAAAATTATTAATTGCCTTAAATCAAGTTGGATTTCACCCTGTTGAAGTTTTATCTTTTTTTGGATAATAGTCAATTTCATGACAATCACTAGCGGTAAAAAAAATTCCCTCTTTTTTTAATAAATCATTATTATAAAAATTTTCAAAATATGTTTCTATCTCAGCTTTAGCTTTAATTTTTAAATCTGGTCTTCCTTCTTGATTGTAATTTTTTATTACAGGATTTGGAACTAGATTGAAATTTTTTATAAACCCCATATTAATAAAATTATTAAAAATGGGTTTTGTGGATTCTTGATTTTCTACTGCTTTATCAAATCCACGAGATTTTCCATATTCCCAATATATAAGTGTATCCGTTAGATATACATATTTAACAAAATCATCCAAAGTAATATAATCTTTTATTATTTTTTCATTATCGTCTTTAATATCTTTATTAATAAAATCAGAAAATTTAATTAATTCATTAATATTTTCTGGATTAAATGCAACTAAAATTTGAATATATCTTTTGACACTTTCTATTTTAACATTTACTTCAATTCCTGGAATTATAGTCAAACTTTCGTCAGTTTTGTTAATTAATTTACTATAACAACTCAAATTGAATTCCATATGATCTGTAATTACTAATAAGTTTACAGAGTTTAATTTTAATTTCTCTATTATTTTTTTAGGTAAATCTTCCTCTAAATAATTTACATTCGCTTTATCTCAAAATGTACTTTTTGTGTGAAAATGTAAATCTCATTTATTTCATGATGATATTTTTAAATCAAGCATTTATTTTTTCCTTTTCTATATTTTTTTTACTGATAATCATATAGTTTTATTTTCATAATTCTATCCCCTATTATTTTTTATCTCTTTGAATTTTTCTAACTCTATTTGTCTATCTAAAATTGACTGTTGTTGTTTCAATAATTCTATTTGTTTATCTACATTATTATTGTTTATTTCTTTTTTTTCAAATCTTTCAGGATGACAAACTTTTTCTGGTATTCAATTATACACTCCATATTCAATTTGCTTTTCAATTAATAATGGAGTATAAACATGTTCTTTTAAAAACTTTAAATAATTAAAATCTTTATCTTTTTTTTGTTCTTTTTTAAAAATATCTTTATCCTTATCTCATTCTCTTGCTTCATATATATTTCAATATAAAACGTCATGATCTTGACCATTTCTTTTAAAATCTTCTTTTGCTCTTGAATCCATTAATCAATTATACAATTCTTCTTTTTTCAAAACTTCATGAATGAATCAGTAATTAAAATTTCATATCTGTAAACTTGTATCTCCTCTTTTAAATCCAGAAATACTTCTTTCATCACAACCTCATTTATCAATTTCTGGTTTTTCAATTCAATGTGTTCCTTGTTTTTGTCTAATTTTTTCAATTTTCTGTCATTGTTTTGAAGAATCAATAGAATTTTTATTATTATATTTTATTTCAAAAATAATTTTTAAAATTTTTTTAGCATACACATCGGCTTCATTTTGTCATCGCAAATCTCTATATTCTTTAGAATTTAGTCATTGTTCTTGAACTTTTAATCTAGTTGCTTTCTCTGGTGACATTTCCTTTCCAAATAAAATTATACTTAATAAACTTTGTCCCATTTGTATTTTCCTTTCATTACTTATTTTATTATAACTCTGAGAATAAAAAAATAGTGAAATTATTCACTATCATTTTGTTCTTTTTTAGCATATTTACTCCATTTGGTTGATTTATTTTTATATTTTTCTTCAAATTCTTTTATGGTATAATCTCTTTTCTTAATAATTTTGCTTTCCTTTGCTTTTTTTCTTCCATTTAAGGGTTCATTAAATCCATAAATATTTTTTGGATTCAATTTATTTAATTTTGTATCATATTTATTTGTAAATTCTTTTTTTAAAATTTCTTCTTTTTTATCGTTATAAATATTTCCAAGTTCTTGTTTTCTTCTCTTACTTGTTTTATTTAAACCTGTTAATACAACAGCGGCTCCAGCAGTTATGCCTGCCCCTACTGCTAATTTTTTACCAAAATTACTAAATCCACCTTTTACACTAGATGTTTGTTGTTTTAATTGCTCTCTTGCCATCATTCTACTTGCTTTTGTACCAATAACTGATCCAATTAGATTTTTAGTTCCTTTAGCAGTATGAAATGTAGCTGCAACTCCTGCTCCAGCAAGAGCAAAAGCGTTAAATGAGCCATTTTTTTGATATCTTTGCATTGCTTCTTGACGAGATTGAATAAATTGATTTTTAGCTTCTTGATTAACATTATTTGACATTATATTTGATTCTGTTTGTTCTAAACCCTGAGAACCGCCCTGTGAAAGCATTTTATTTGTTCTACCAGTTTTTGATTTACCAACTAGTCCTTTTTTAGTCAATTTTCCAGCTGCAACAGCTAAACCTGTTCCCATCATTATTCCAGCTTTTACCATTCCTAAACCACTCATTGCATCACTTGTACCACTAATGTTTTCACCAACTAATCTTGATACATATTGATCTCCTTTAACAACAAATAATCCCCCTCCAGCTGCAAGAGCTAATTGAAGTAACATTCTTGTAAAGCCGTTCATATTTAAATTGCTGTTGCTTTAAAAGAAATAGTAATTAATGAACAATAAACACTAAATATCAACATTGAAGAGCAAATAACTAAATTATTGGCAATCATTGTTTTGGTATAATCTTTCATTCTTGCTCCTTGATCAAAAACAGATGTTAGAGCATAAAATGCTGTTAATATAAAATAAAAGAATATAGCAAAAATATTTACTACAATATTTATCATTACTAATAATAAACATAAAAATACTATACATAATCCCAGTAATTGCACAACCATATTCCATTCTGCTAAATTACTTGGAGAAGGATACCTTCCATTCATTTCCACAATAGTTCCATCTCATTTTGGATTACCTAAGTTATATAATAAATCTCCAATACTTGCATTTTTTTGCACCAAAAGCTAACATTAAACCTTCATTTACTACTGAAGTTATTTTAATTAATAATCAAATAAATAAAGGTATAAATACTAATAAAATAGCTGAAAAAAGTAGAATATTTTAGTGACTCTCATATTTTTTTACTAATGGGAGTTTCTTCATATTCAAGAATATCTTTTCTTAAATGACAAATAAATGTTCCTGCTAAAAATATTAATCAACAAACTCCTGCAACTATTAGCATTCGAAAATAAGTTGAGGGAATTAAAACTTGTGATCAATCACTTACTTTTCCACCAAATAATATTGACTCTAATAAATCTGATGCTAAATAATTAACTACATCATTAACACCATTTAATAATTCTAATATTCATTTACATGGTAACCATAACATATAATTAATTATTGCTTGTATAAAACCCATATATCAAATTCCTTTCTATATATAAAATTTGCTCATATAGATATGTTAGAAAATAAAAAAAACAAGAGAATTATTAGTCTCCTAACGTATCTCTTGTGAACTATTAATATTATACACATTGTAAATTAATATATTATTTTATTATTCAACTTCTAAAACTATTTTAACATTATCAAAATTTGGATATACATTTTTATCTATATCAAAGCGATATTCCTGATATCATATTCCATTTATTCTTCCTTTACTATCAATTCCATAAAAATCAAATAAAACAATGACGTCATTAGTTTCATTCCCAATTGCTAAAGAATAATCTGTCAAAATAATTTCTTGAATGTCTTCTTCTCTATCAATCATATAATTTAGAGAAAAAAGTAATTGGCTAGAATCAATAAATAAATTAAATACATTATTTCCATCATTATCTTGTAAATAAATTTTGCTGAATTATAATTTAATATTTCTTTGTCAATTGAATATTCAAATCATTCTGAAAGAATTTTCAATAAATTAGTTGATACTTCTTCATTTAATTTATCATATTCCCCATTAAAATCAAACTGTTTCAGATTCAAAAAATATTTTATCACTATTTTTTTCTACTTGACTCATTGCCATTATTGGACTAATCCCAGTAAATGTTAAACTAGCAGCTCCTAACATAGTTAATATTTTTTCATAAAATTTCCTTTCTTTCAAAACCCACCCTACCAACCTTTAATATAAAATTGTTTATATAATAATTATATTTAAAATTTATTAAATATAAAAGTACTTTTTATACTAATTTAAATAATTGACATAATGGAATTAATTGATTTAATTGAATAAAAACATAATGAATTGATAAATTTATTAAAATAAATTAGAACGTAAAAATATTTTAGTCAATAACTAAAATTTAATTTATTTAAACTCAATAATCTATTTTCATTTCATAGTTAATCCAATATATTTTGAATAACTATTTTTTTACCAACATCTGTTTCTAAAGTTTCAACAGACTTTATAGTTTTTTCTTTTTTTATTTTTGAGTTTTCCTTTTTATTTTGATAATTTGGATATTCATTTTGATATCATTGTTTATATTTTTCATATTCTCTTTTTATTATTTTTAATTCTTCAGGTGTTTTATTTTTTTCTTTTTGTTTACTTGCTAAAGTTAAATTATATATATTATTAATTTCTAATAAATTTACTAATTCATAATAGCTACAATATTTTTTATTTATTAATTCACCTGAGTTAATATCAAACATTCTAATTCAAAAAAAGTGGTTAATCGGTATTCCAACATTATAAACATTTTTCTTATTACTATTATTTCCATAACCTTGCATTATCTTAAATAATGAATTATTTCCATTTTTAGATTTCTTTCCTTTAGCAAAAGATATTTCTATGATTAAGTCATTTAAAATATCAAAACACCTTACTAAAAATACTATTTTCAGCAAAGTTCTTATTTATTAAATTATTTTCTAAAATTTGTAGATTGCTGATCTCCTTAGAAAAATCTAACTGATTAAATATTTTCATATAAATATTTCTTTCTATTTATTTATTAAAGATAAATACTATTTTTTTAAAATCTTTTTTTATATTTTTAATATCTCAATAGCCAGACAGTGTAAGTTCTTGTTTTTTTTAAAAAAGAACTTAAGATGTCAAATCTGAATTTACAAAAATTACACTTTATAGTTCAATGATAAACTCTAAAATTTGCTTCACAATTAAAACACTTAAATTCAAAATAATATCTTGAATTATTATTAAATTTTTTAACATTTTTTTTATATTTTAAATATTCAATTTCTGTAATAAATTCATTTTTTTCACAATTAACAGTAAAATAGTTTTTTACTTGTAATTGTAATATTTTGATTTTGCCTCTTTTTATTCATAGCTTTTTAACCTCTATCTTGAATATTTATGATTAATATTTTTTTGTAGTTCTTTTAAATCTGATAAAAAGTTTTCATAACATGTTAATGCCATTTCTTCTGACTCATATTCTTGTCCAAATAGATAATCTGGATATTGACCATCATATTTTTTTCTAATTCTTTATTCAATTCTTTCATTATTTCTAATGAATTATTCAGTCTTTCTTCATATTCTTTTATTAATTTTTTTAATAAATCCATATTTTCTCCTTTACATTTAAAAATTTGTATTTTTGCAACTTGGGAAATTGGAACAACCCTTAAATTTTGTTCCTTTTTTACTAACTCTATCCAAAATATATCCTGATTGACATTTTGAGCAGTTTAAACCATCAAAATTAAAATTTTTAGTAGAAATATCAAGCTTTTGATAAAACTCTTTTAAATATGCTTTATAGTCCTTTATTTGATTCTTAGCTATTAAATCTAGATCTTTTTCCATGTTCTTTGTAAATTCTAGACTTATAATATCTTTAAAATTGTTCTCCAAAAAATCATTAACCTTTAATCCTAATTCATTTACATTCATTGATTCTGATTTATTTTTCTCTAATTCAACATAATTTCTTAGTACATTCACTTCTATAGATGTTTTGTATGTACTTGGTCTACCAATTTCTAGTTTTTGTAACTGTTCTATTAAACTTATTTCATTTAATTTACTTGGTGGACTATCAAAATCATCAATTATTTTTAAATTATTTACAATTATTTTTTCATTTTCAAAATAATTAAATTCAATATTTTCAATTTTTTCTAAACTCTTATCGATTTCATAATAACCCATGACTTCATATTGTTTAATATTTGAGTAAAAAATATAACTATTATTATCTAAAAATATTTCTTTTTTAATACCACTAGGCTTTTTGATAAATTGAATTTATTGTGTTTTGTCATATTAATCAATACAAACGTTTTTCATTATCTGAAAAGATTATCGTTACAATAACTATCAATATTGTCAGGAATTCACTCAAAAATGAGTTGGTGTAATTGCTGGATGACCTTCTTGATCAGAATCTTTTGACTGAGTTTTTGTTAATTTATCAACTTTAGATTTGCCATAGTAACTTGTTATAAAATCAATTAAATTATTTTCAGTCTCAAGATCAAGATTATTAGAATCAGTTCTAATATATGTAATTAAACCTTTTTCATATAATGATTGTGATGAAGATGTAGTTTCTCTAGTTTTAAATTTTAGTTTAGATTTTGCTGCTTTAAGTAAATCAGCTGTTGAAAATGGCTTAAAATTAGTATCTTTAAAACCAGTTGCTCTAATTTCTTTAACAATAAAATAATCAAACAAGGAGTTTCTTATTTTATTTATCTCATTTTCATCATAAATTTTATTTATTAAAAATTTGTTTTCTTTATTATAAAAATAATTTTTAAAAACCATGTTTTTATACTCGTCTTGAAGAATAAAAGTATTTCTTTTTATCAAAGTTACTAATTTGCTTTTGTCTGTTACACAAAAATTCTTAAACA
>NZ_CAXIQF010000002.1:0-64971 GCF_964030855.1 Spiroplasma endosymbiont of Cantharis lateralis | reverse complement strand
TAAAACAAAATTAATATCCGTATTTTTATTTCAAATTTTCATTTTATTTTTGTTATTATCAATTTGAGTAGAGAACTTGTGATTAAAATTAGGTATGAAAACATTAATTAAGTAATCATTGGCCTGCTCAATAGTTTTGATATTGAATTGTCTTAGTTCTTGGGGAAGTCGTTTTTGAAAAGAACCTCAAAGACGTTCAATCTTGCCTTTGGTTTGCGCGCAACTAGTACTTGTTAGCTTAATTCCAAGTTGTTGACACGTAAAGGCATACTGTATATTAGAGTCTGTTTCAGTAGACTCTTTTTCTTTTGTCTTATAATAAAATACTGTTCTTTTATCTGTAAGTATTTCCTCAGGAGTTCCATAATTTAGAAACATTTGTTTTGTAGCTGTATAATATCCAAATAATGTTTCTTGATAATCAAAATAACCTGCTAATACTTTTCCTGTTGAGTCATCAATGAAAGCATGTAGCGATCATTTTTCATTGGTTACTCAATTATGGCTACATGCGTCTGTTTGAATTCTTTCTCCAAAATATTCCTTTCTATTTTGCATGGGTCTACATTCTTCTAAACTAATAATCTTATCTTTAAAAAACTCTTGTTCCTTATTTGTTAATTTATTTTCTAAGGACTTTTGTCTTAATTGTCTAATTAATTCTTTTCTAGTTGATCTGTGCATATAAGGGGAGTAAACCTCATTTTTAAATAATAAATCTCTTAAGTAAGTGTAACTAACTTTTAAATCTTCATATTCTTCTAAGGATTCTTTGAAATGAACTAGATTATAGTCATGATATTTTTCATTTCTCAAATTTAATATTTTTTGTTCAATTTCATAGGGTGTGGATCTATTTGATAATTTACCTCAGTTTTTATGTATAAATGCAGATATACCTTCATTTGATAATCTTTTAATATTTCTATTAATTGTTCTTCGTGTGCAGTTAAGAATTTGCTCTGCTCTCATTTTTGTTATTTCCCCAGAAATAACTTTTTTAATTGTTTTATATTTTAAATTCTCCATATAACTTAATTTCCTTTTTAATTTCATAATTTGTTACCTCTAATACTTAATTGTAATTGGAGGATATCAATATTTATATAAATATTGGGACATTTCTATTTGTTACACATTGAGACATTATCATATGTTATTTACAATTTTTTATGTTTTTAGAAAGCAAGGCCCTTGCTTTTTTTTTTTTTTTAGATAATATTGATTTTAAGAACAAAGAGCTTAGTACTTATTTAATTTTTTTTTCAAACATTTTTGTGAAGGAGAAAAATGAAAAAATTATTAACTATATTAGCAGGTTTAGGAATAGCTTCCTCTGCAACAACTTCAGTTATTGCCTGTGGAAATAAAAAGCAGCCTCCAATTGAAGAAAATAATGATGTTTCGGAATTGATTGAACAATTTAAAAAACAATCAAGCGAAATTATGGATTCATTTATTAATTCTAAAAAAGATAAATTACTAGGATTAATTGATGATAATGGAGTATATAACTTTTTTAATAGAAAAAATATTGAAAAATATGGAACAAATACTAATCCAGATGGTTTAAATGTTAGAGAAGACTTAACTGAGAATTTAAAAGATGATATAGTAACTGACTTTAATAATATTTTAAGAACAGTTGAACTAAGAAATAAATTAAATGAATTAGCAAACTCTTCAGATAAGTTTAATGTAATCATTTGAAATAATGAAGTAGTTGATTCATTAGACTTTGATAAAAATTCTATTGATATTAAATATACAAATAAAGACTGACAGGAAAATGAAGAGTCAAATCCAAATCCCAATTACTTTTTATCTTCAACAGTAATTAATTTAAAAATTACAATTCAATTTAAAAATAATGATGGTAATAAGCAAAACTTTGATACAACAATTCCATTAGTCTTTACTTATACAAATGATGAGGTTTTATTAAAAAATATTGATAAAATTCAAAAAAATATTGAAAATGATTTCCTAAGTAGTGAAAGTAAATTCTCTTGATTAGATTATCAAAATAGTTTATTAAATTTGGATAAAAGAGCTAGCTATAAAATATTTAATTTTTTTAATAGTAAAAAAAGATCATCAATAATAGATAATATTTATACTTCAACTGATTTTAGAGATGAATTTATAAATTTTATTAAAAATAAATATTTGAGTGAAATAAATATTGAATTAGAGTTTTCATCTAATAATAAGCCAACTATTTCTAAAAATTCAATTTATTCAAAAGTAGAAGCAAATAATTACAATGCCTTCCTAAATGAAAAGGATGGTCAAGATTATAAAGATGCAAATCAATCAATTTTAATAAATATAGAGGAAAGTGGAAATGAAGTAAATTTTAAAGATTATGGTACAAAAAATGTCAATAAAGATGTTTTTAGTTTATTAAATAAAAATATAAAAACCATGTATCAAAACTATGAAGCTTTATTTCAAACTTTTTTAACAGAAAGTAACTATAACGGAGCTAATAAAAATACAAACTCATTAGTAAATGGTAAAGTTACTCTTGAAGGATTATCTTTAGTAATTAACTCAAACTATAAGTTACCAATAAATAGTGTGGCTATAAAATACTCTTTAGCAATTGATAATGCTGAAAATAAGGATTTAAATGGTGAAAATTTAATTAAGGATACATCATTTGGAAATGCAATTTACTTTAATACTATTGAGGGTATAAAATCATTTCAAAATGTTTTCGATACAAGAGAATCAACAATACTAAATGGAAGTAGTCAATTTCAAACACCATTTGCTTTTAGTGGTAAAGTTAGAGATGAAGAAATTGAAGCAAATATTTGAGATAATTTACAAAAAGAGAGTAATGGAAGTTTTGTTGACTGAGTTAATAAAAGTCTATCCTTATTAAATGATAATCAAATTGATTTTAGAGATAAATTATTAGAAAATGGTCATCAAGGAATTTTTAATTTATACTTTACAAATTATTATCCTAATGGAAGTGTATCAGATAAAACTCCAGAGACAACCTATTTTGGAATTTATTCAGATGTTCAGAAAACAGAAAATGGATATAAGCAAGTTAAAAGATATGCAGGCTATAAGCAAAGAAAAACTGGAATTCTTTTAAAATTTAATTTCTTAAATATTGTATTTGTATTTGAAGAATATGGAAAAGAAATTGCAGATAACTCAATAATAATTGAAAGAAGTAAAATTTAATTTTTTACTTAAAAACTATGAAAATGCAAAATAGTATATCCTTTAATAAATTATTAATATTTAATTTTAAAATTATATTTCATGAAAAATCATTTATAGTTTTAAATTTATTATTATTGCTTTTTCCATTTTTCTTTGCTCTTAGTTTATTTTTTTTGACATCAGGAGAGCAAATAGTTATATTTTTTAATTTTTATATTTTAATTTATATATCATTATTTATCTTTCTTTTAGTTTTGAGATCAATGCAGTTTTATTTTGTTAACTCTATAGAGAATAAACTCTTATATTTAGTTTTAGCAAATCAAGTCTCAAGAGTTAAAATGCTGATAAGTCAATATATTTTAATAAATATTGTGGTTTTATTTAATATAATCATTTCTACTTTATTAATTTCGCTATTTGGATACTTATTAACAGAGAATTTTAATTTAATCATAAAACTAAACTTAGCTTTTTTTGTATATTCATTTGTATCTTCATTTTTTCTAATGGCTTTTATTTTACTACTTTTATTATTTTCAAATATTCAGTTTACAACGATTATTTGTACACTATTAATATCTATAACTTTTCTTTCAAACATTCCTCGTCAATTTATAGAAGCAAAAGAAAGTCAAGGAACAATAAAGTTCAATTATAATAATGGACAGATTTATAAGGTTAATGACTTATATGATTCATTTGACTTACAAAAATATATATTAAATTATCAAATAAAATATCCATATTTAGCATATGCTCTAAATGAATTTATGGTTAAAGAAAATGAATTTACTAGAGAAGACTTTATTTTAGAGGATTCAATAAATAAAAGAATAAATAACTTTTGAAGCAAACTAAATATTATTAAAAAAGAAGAAACATTAATTAATGGAAAAAATTTAAAGATAAAAAATTTACCTGTTGGTTCAAGTATGACTGATCTGAAAGACTTTAAACCAGATGATTCAATTGATACAGAGATATATTTAAAAAATATATTCATTTCAAAAGAAAAATTAATGGAACTAATAAAAGACAGTGAAAAAAGTGATAAGAAATTAAGTTTAATCTTAAAAGATTTAAGTGATTTTCTAGAAACTATTCAAAGCTATCTACCAAATTTTCAACAATTTACAAGTGATTACTTTGAGGAATTTGCTTTTATTGATGAATCTAAAAGTAAAATTTATAAAGATAATAAAACTATAAGCGCTGTATTTAAAAAAAATTATTTAACAAATATTTATAAATATAATTTAAATTCATCAGCTTCTTTACAAAGTGGATTCACTTTAAAAGCTGGAACAATTGAAAATTCATTTATAAGAAATGATTTATTTTTTCCTTTAATGCTAGCATCAAGGGTGTTAGAAGAGTATTTTATAAATTATACTAGTAAGTATATTGTTGCTTCTAAATATTCAGTTGATGTTCAAAATGATGGATGAAATAACTATTATTCTGCAAGAAGTAAATTTGATTTATATAATAATTTAAATTTATTTAATGGTATTTGAAATAATTATACAGAACTATCGGGATTTTCTTATAAGGATTTTTGATTTAAAAATGGTTCAAAATCAAAAATTGATTTGAATAATCAAAAAAATATGTTTCTAAATTATAGCAATTACACTTTCAAATTAAATGAATTTAATATTATAGATAAGAATTCTTATAACCATTATACAAAGCCATGAATATATTTGGCTATTCAATCTTTATTATCTATTGGTTTTTTTGCAATGATTTGTTATAGGTATAGCAAATTCGATTTAAGTTAGGAAATAAATATGGAAATAAATATTAGAAGTTTTGTAAAAAAATTTAAAACTCATCAGATTGGTGAACTTAATATGGATATTAATTCCCAAAAAATAACAGCAATTCTTGGGTCTAGTGGAAGTGGTAAAAGTGTTTTAATTAACTCCATAATTGGATCTATAAGAAATTTTAAAGGAAATATTTATATCAATGGAGTATCAAGAAAAAAAATATCACATTATAAAATTAATAAACTAATTAGTTTTTATACTCAAACAGATTTCTCACTATATAGTGTTAATGCTGTCTTCTTTTTAAGAACCATGTGTATAATTCTTGGAATAAATAAAAAGGATAGAGAGACAAAAATTGAGTATTGACTAAAATTCTTTGATTTATGAGAAGCAAGAAATAAAATTATAAGTAAATTTTCTTGAGGAATGAAAAATCGTTTAAATTTGATTTTGTGTTTTATTAAAGATACAGAAATAATTATTATGGACGAACCAGGAGCAAATTTAGATTCATATTGAAGAAATAAAATTAAAAATTTGTTAATAGATTTTAAAAACCAAGGTAAAACAATAATTATCACTGTTCATAATATTGATGAGATTTCAGATATTATTGATGATTATATTATTTTAGAAAATGGTAAAAAAATATTTGAAGGTACAAAAGAAGAATTGAATATTTATTCCAAGTACAAATTATTTATTAAGGAGTTATTTGATGTAGAAAAATTTAGAGAGTTTTTATTACAAGAGAATATTAAATCCTTTAAATATGATAATTATGAGAACTCCTTGGTTATTGCAGTTGATAATTATAGACAGATTAACTATTTATTTTTATATTTAATTAAAAATAATTTACCATTAAACAATCTTATAAAGTTACCAATAAATATGGAATCTATTCATAAAGCCCTTGAAAATAACGAACTAATTAAATAATTGTTTTATACTAAAATATAAATTATAGTTATATAATTTACTTGTTTATTAATAAAAAAAGATAACATTTTGTTATGAATATAATCCTCTATGTATAGAGTTAGAATAAAAAAATTCTAATATAATCTATATAGAAGAGGATTTTTTATATGGCAAATTTTAAAGGAAATAAATCAAATATGGTATCTTTGGAAACTAAAATAGAAGTTGCAAAGGATTGAGCAATTAATCAACAAAGTTGAAAGAAATTAGCAAAAAAACATAATGTTTCATATTCTGCTGCAAGAAAATGAGCTTTAGGATATGAAGAATATGGAATTGAATATCTCAAGAAGATTTCTTCAAGAAAGGGACAAACCGCAGGAATTAAAAAAATTGATATAGAGCTAAAAAATAACCCATTTAGAAAAGAGATTCTGGAACTTAAAAAGAAAAATAAACTTTTAGAAATGGAGAATGAGATACTAAAAAAGTTCAATCAGTTCCTGGAGGATTGAGAAAAAAACAACAATTAAAGTATAACTATATTGAGAAAAATAAATCTGATTGATCAATTATTTTTTTATGTAAAGCACTTAAAACAACACAATCAAGTTATTACAGGTGAGTAAAAAAAGAAAGGCCCTCATTTAATTATAAGTTTGATGAGGTTTTAGCCGATTATATTTTAGAGATATTTAATTATTATAATCATATTTATGGTTATCCTAGAATCAATATAGTTTTAAAGCGCTTTTATAATATCAATGTTTCAAATAAATTAGTTTATAAATATATGAAACTTTTGGGAATAAGATCAAAAATTAGAATAAAGAGAAATATAAAACCAAAAGAGATCAAAGTTAGAAATTCTAAATACCCTAATATTGTTAATAGGCAATGAAATAGTTTTGATAAAGGTGAATTATTTGTAACGGACGTTACATATTTGCCTTATGGTTATAATAAGTTTGCATATTTGAGTATTATGAAAGATGTTAATACTGGCTTTATAGTTGGATATGATATATCTATGAGAAATGATAATAAAATTTATTTTAGAACACTGAAAATGGCTGAAGGCTATATGCTAAAAAATAAGAACTTAATAATTCACTCAGATAATGGCTTTCAATATACATCAATTTTTAGTCAGATGTATTGTAAGATGAATAAAATCTCTATATCTTTAAGTAGACCTGGAAACTCACTAGATAATGCTGCTTGTGAAACTTTTTTTTTCTTCTTTAAAAACAGAGTGATATCAAAAGAACTTGAACTCTTTTCAAGAAGTATACAATAATGTTTTGGAGTATATTCAATTTTATAATTTCAAAAGAATAATGGTAAAGCATGAAAAAACACCATGAGAAACATGGTGTTCTAAATAGAATAAAAAAGCTATTCTATACTTGACATAATATGCTTAGATAACATTTTGTTATCTTTTTTTATTAATTTAAAATATAGGAGCAAATAAAAATTATGAAAGAAGATAAATTTTTTACAAATAAAGATGAGCAGCAACTTTTAACCGAGATACAAAATGAAATTTTAACATCAGATGAAGTATATTTAATTTATCCTTTTATATCAAAATCTATTTTAAATAAGATCTCATTGACATTTAATTATTGTCAAGAAAATAAAATTTCAATAAAAATAATCTCTACAACATTTGACGATTTGTCTCAATTCAATAATTTACAAGAGCTAAAAAAATTAGTTGAGAGTTATGACAATATTCAAATAAGAATAGAAGATAATTTGGAAGGACATAGTGAGAGAATACACATTAAAGCTGCAATCTTTAAAAGAAAAACAAATTTTAATAGTGCAATAGTAGGTTCTTCTAATTTAACTTATAAGGGAATGATTAGTGGAAGAGAATGAAATATTAAATTTGCTTCAAAAGAAAATAATAATTTAGTTCAAAAAATGATAGATGAATTTAATTTACTATGAGATGATAATTTAGTTGATTTTTCAGATGCTTATGAAAGAGATTTACTAATTCAAAAAATTAAGGAGAATCAGGATCAAAAAAATAATTTGGAATTAGATAACTCATTTATTTACAAAAAAAGAAATTTATATAAATTTCAAAAAGATATTATAGATAAACTTTACTATAGAAGATTTCAAGGAAAGAATCGACATCTTATTGTAATGGCAACTGGAACTGGAAAAACTTTAGTTTCGGCTTTTGATTTTAAAAGACAATGAGAAACCTCAAATAGAAATCTAAGTATTTTGTTTTTAGCACATCAAAGAGAAATTATTGATCAAGCTTTAAATACCTATAGAGAGGTTTTGAATAATCCTAATTTTGGAGAGGTTTTATATGATGGTCAAATAATTAGTGAGAAACCTTTACATCTTTTTGCAACTATCCAATCTCTTTCAAATAAGATAAATGATTTTTCAAAGAGCCAGTTTGATATATTAATTTTTGATGAAGCCCATCATATTGCAGCAAACTCATTTGAAAAAACTTTTAATTTTTTTCAACCTAAACAAATTATTGGTTTGACTGCAACACCTGAAAGAGAAGATGGAAAAGATATAAAAAAATATTTTAATAATGAATTTGCTTCTGAATTGAGACTATGAGATGCTATTAATCAAAAGTTATTATGTCCTTTTGATTATTATTGTATTGATGATACGTCAACTGATTTAAAGGGAGTTGATATAAATTCTGATAGGGAGATATTTAAAAAAATTAATACACAGTCTAGAAATGAATTATTATATAAGACTATTGAAAAGTACTTGGGTATATTTGCTAGACCAACAGCTTTAATATTTTGCATTACAATAGAACATGCTAATATTATTTCTAATTTTTTAAAATCAAAAAATTTAAGAGCGGAATCATTAACAGCTGAAAATAATAAAGATAGAAAAAGAATATTGTATGAATTTAAAACTGGTAGAATTAATTACTTATGTGTAGTAAATATTTTTAATGAGGGTATAGATATACCTGAGATCAATACAATAATATTATTAAGACCGACAAATTCAAAAACTGTATATTTGCAACAATTGGGTAGAGGACTTAGAAAAACAGAATTAAAAAATAAGTTAGAAGTATATGATTTAATATCAAATATAGATAATAAATATGATCTTACTTTAGGAATAAGAAACCTATTTAGTTCTCAAATAATTGGAACAAATTTTAATGTAATTAAAAATGGGTTGCCTTATAACTCAACAATAACATTAGAAAAGCATACTGAGAATATAATTTTACAGAGTTTGAAAAAATGATATGGAAGCAAAAATATTATAAAAAACAAAGTTATAAAATATTATAAAAAATATGGTAATGACTCTTTAGAAAAAATAATTACAAACTATGAATTCTCTTTACAAAATTTTTATAATGTTTTAGATGATCTATTTTTAAAAACAGCGAAAGAAATATCAAAATTTAAAGATAAAGAAAATAATACAAACAGAAATAAAAATATACTAAAGCAATTTATTTTTTTAGATAATCATCAAATAATAAGTTATTTCTTAAATCGTTTAGAGGGAAAAATTAATAAAAGCAATATAGATTTAGACTTTGATAATTTACTTATGACTTCCTTTTTATACGAGATAACAAGTATGGAAAAGTTTTTATCTTTATATCCTAACTATTTGGAAATAGGCGACCTTGTAGAAGAATTTATTATAAATAATAAATTAATAATAGAAGAACTTATATTAATTTTAAAATATAAATTAAAACATGAAATTTTAAACTATAAAGGAAATTTTGATAAGTTATTAGTAGCTAATTCTACTTATACTGTAAAGCAATGTTTATCAGTCTTAGGAAGAACTAATTTTTTACATTATAGAGATGAGATGAAAGTATTAACCTTTCAAGCTGGTTACTTAACTTTTGATAATTCCAAACAAGTTATTTTGGCTGATGAAGACTCAACTAGTTATGGTAAATTAACAAAATATAATAAATCCACAAATAAGTTTTATTGATCTATTCCCGAGACTATGTCAATAGAACATAAGATAATTAAGGATTTTAATAATGATTCTATTAAGAAATTCTTATTTCTTCATGATAAACAAAATTATGAACAGAAGAATATGTTTTTAAAATTATATAAATTTGTGGGCATAGGAACTTATAATAAGATGTTAAGTGAACAATATCTAACAGCAGAATTTGATGTAAATTAATCTTTATTCTCTAATTTTTAAATGAACAATAATTATAATGGTCATTAACAATGCCAATTGCTTGAAGAAAAGAATATACAGTTGTCTTTCCTAAAAATGAAAAACCTTTTTGTTTTAATTCAAGACCTATTTTTATTGATAATTCAGAAAAAGAAGGGGTAATTTCTTCATCTTCAATTGAGTTATTGATTATTTTATTTTTTGTAAAAGACCAAATAAAATTACTAAAGCTTTCATAATTTTCTTGAATCTTAATAAAAGCTTTTGCATTATTTACAGCAGCATTTATTTTTAGTCTATTTCTAACAATTCCTTTATTTAGTATTAATTCTTCTTTCTTTTTTTCATCATAAAGAGCAATTTTATGATAATCTCAATTATCGAATGCATCTCTAAAATTAGCTCTTTTTTTCACAATAATATCTCAACTTAGTCCAGCTTGATTTATTTCTAAAATAAGCATTTCAAAGAGCAATTTATCGTCATAAATTGGTTTAGCTCATTCATTATCGTGATATTGCTCATTTAATACATTTTTATTAGCTCATTGACATCTTTTTTTCATTACTTCATTTCCTTTTTTCATTTAAATACAATCAAATTATATATAAAAGGTCTATGCTTTATATGAAAATAGGCTTTAATTTATTTTTTTTACTTAAATTAATAAAAAAATACAAATTTTTAGATAATTTAGTTATAATTAAAGTGTCATATTTAAAGTAAAAGAAGACGCAAGTCTTCTTTTATATTTGTTAAAACATAATTGACAAAATTTATAGGAGGATTAAAAGCCATGACAGATGGTGCAAAACTATTAGATGCGATTTTTGAAATCGTACAAGATAAAAAAATAGACAAAGATATTGTTTTGGAGGGTATTAAAGAAGGTTTTCAAAAAGCATATGAAAAATCATTTGATCCCGAAGCAACAGTAAGAGTAGATATTGATCAAAATACTGGTCAAGTTAAGGTATTTAAAATTTTAACTGTTGTTCAAAAAATAGAAGATGAATGATTAGAAATTGGCTTAAATACAGCTAAAGAACTTTATGGAGAAAATGTTTCAATTGGTGACAATGTATATGAACCAGTGGAATTTCAAGAAGATTTCTCAAAAATAGCTGTAATGCAAGTAGGACAAATTATTAAGCAAAAAATTCGTGAAGGTGAAAAAAATAAAATTTATCAAGAATTTTTATCAAAAAATCATGAAATTGTTGGTGGATTTGTTAAAGATATCACAGAGAATAGTTATTTAGTCGATATTAACGGTTCAATCATTCCAATTTGAAATAAAAAAATTATTCCAGGAGAAGATTTTGATATTGATGATAGAATTTGTTTCTATATTGAAGAAGTTTCAAGAGATAATAAGCATTCACAAATTCAAGCTTCAAGAATTCATCCAGAATTTTTAACAAGATTAATGGAAACTGAAGTTCCAGAAATTTCTGAGGGAATAGTTGAAGTTAAATCAGTTGCCAGAGAACCAGGACATAGAGCTAAAATTGCTGTATTTTCACACGAAGAGGGTGTAGATCCAATTGGAAGTTGTGTTGGTGCATCAGGAAGCAGAATTAAAAATATTACTAAGGAATTAAATGGTGAAAAAATTGATGTAGTTTTATGAAATGAAGATAAAAAGACATTTGTAATGAATTCATTAGCACCTGTTAAAGTAATTAGTATTGATATTAATGAAGAAAATAATGAGTGTTTTATAGTTGTTCCAAATGAACAATTATCATTAGCAATTGGTAAAAAAGGGATGGCAGCTAGATTAGTTGCAAATCTTGTAAATATGAAAATTAATATTTTTTCATTGGAAAATGCTAAGGAAAAAGAAATTGAAATTAAATGAAATGGAAATATTGATGAAGCAGAATTAAGTAATCCAGATTTCCTAAATAAAGTTAACAAAAGAAGAGAAAAAACTGCAGGTAACTTTAATAAAGATAAAAACTTTATCAAAAAACAAGAAGAAGCAGAAGAAATTGCTTTTATTGAAGAAGATAAATCAATTGATGAAATTCAAGCATCAATTGCAGCATTTGAAAGTCTAAGTGAAGAAGATAATACTTTTGAATTCGAAGAAAGTATTGATAATGTTGATGACAGTTATGATTCATACTATGAAAAATAGTTTTAAAAAATGTCAAAAGATATAAGTCTTAGAAAAGATGCTGCATCTAATAAAATGTATCCAAAAGTTGAATTAATTAGAATTGTTAAAAATAAAAATGGTGAAGTTTTTATTGATAATACAAAGAAGGCTAATGGCAGAGGTGTTTATATAAGACCAACTATAGAAGCACTTGAAAAAGTAAAAAAAACTAAAGCTTTAGAAAGAAATTTAAAGACTAGTTTGGGAAATGAATTCTATGAAAAACTTTTAGAAGAGGTAAAATTAAATTGGGACTAAATATAGATAAATTATTAGGTTCTTTAGGAATGATTTCATCTGCAGGCAAATTAGTTTATGGAGAAAAACTCTTTGATCAAATTAAACTAACAAAAGTAAAAATTGTACTAACAACTTCTGACATGGGAAAAAGTCAATTAAAAAAAATCAATGATAAGGCAAAATTTTATAATGTCAAAATTATTAATAATTTATTTGATTCCGAACAATTAAGCAAGGCTATTGGAAGAAACAATATTAAAAGTATTGGAATTAATGATGATAATTTTGTAAAGTTAATTTTAAAAAACATTGAATAAGAAAGGAGAAGTAGTTATGGCAAAAAATATAAAACAAGAGAATAATAAGAATCAACAGTCTAAAAATAAATCTAAAGCACATAGTGCAAATATAAAAAATCAGCTAAAACAAACAACAGAAACTGGTTTGATTGATGGTATTTTTGTTTATACAGAACCGTTATCAATTGCAGATTTTGCAAAAAAACTAAATAAAGGACCAGCAGAAATTGTAAAATGATTTTTTACTAATGGTTCAATGGTAACTCAAAACCAAATTCTTTCAGAAGAACAAATGGGTGAATTATGTATTGAATTCGGCTATGATTTTAAAAAAGAGACTAGTGTTACTAAGGAAAATATTTTTGAAACGTTTAATGAAAAAGACGATCCAAAGGACTTAACAGCAAAACCTCCAATAGTAACAATTATGGGTCATGTTGACCATGGTAAAACAACATTATTAGATTCAATTAGAAATGCAAATGTTACAGATGGAGAGTTTGGGGGAATTACTCAACATATTGGTGCTTATCAAACAACAATAAAGTCAAATAAAATTACCTTTATTGATACTCCAGGTCATGAGGCTTTTACAGAGATGCGTGCAAGGGGAAGTGAAGTTACTGACATAGTAATTTTGGTAGTTGCAGCAGATGATGGTGTAATGCCTCAAACTGAAGAAGCAATTGACCATGCAAAAGCAGCTAGTGTTCCAATTATTGTTTTTGTAAATAAAATTGATAAACAAGGTGCAGATCCAAATAAAGTTAAAATGGAATTAATGAATTATGGAATTGTAGCAGAAGAATATGGTGGAGATATTCCATTTATTGAAGGTTCTGCAAAAGGAAAAGTAGGTCTTGATACATTATTAGAGACTATTTTATTAATTTCTGAATTAAAGGATTTAAAGGCGAATGCTAATAAATTTGCAAGAGGAACTGTTATTGAAGCTAAATTAGATAAAAATAGGGGTCCTGTTGCAACAATTTTAGTACAAGATGGTACTTTAAAAATTAGAGATATTATTATTGCTGGAGGAACATTTGGAACTATTAAAGATTTAGAAAATGAAAATAAGGCTAAACTTGTTGAAGTATCTCCAGGCCAACCAGCAGTTATTATTGGTTTAAACGAAGTTCCTAAAGCAGGAGATAAGTTTATTGTTGTTACTGAAGAAAAAATGGCAAGAGATATTGCAAAAGCTCAGTTTGAAAAACAACAAAATGAAGCAAGACAAAAAAATCAAACATTCACTTTAGATTCAATTAAAAATAAAATTGAATCTGGTGAATTAAAATCAATTAATGTAATTTTAAAAGCTGATACTCAAGGTACAGTTGAAGCTGTTCGAAATTCAATGCTAAAAATTAGTATTGAAGGAGTAAAAATTAATGTAATTCGTGCAACAGTAGGAGCAATATCAGCAAGTGATGTTACTTTGGCTTTAGCATCTGATGCTCTAATTTATGGTTTTAATGTAAGACCAACATCACAAGTTAGACAAAAAGCAGAAGAAGATAGTGTAGAAATAAGATTACACAATATTATCTATAAATTAATTGAAGAAATAGCAGAAGCTGCCACAGGTATGTTAGATCCTGTTTTTGAGGAAAAATCTCTGGGAGAGGCACAAGTAAGACAATTATTTAGACACTCACAAGTTGGAACAATAGCAGGATGTAGAATTATGAGTGGAGTTGTACCACGTTCTTCAAAAGTTCATATTTTAAGAGATGGAATAGTTGTTTATAGTGGAGAAATATCTTCTTTAAAAAATAAAAAAGAAGATATAAAAGAAGCTAAAGAAGGACAAGAATGTGGTATTACAATTAAAAACTTTAATGATTTGAAGGAAAATGATATTATAGAAGCATACAAGGTAGAAGAGGTGAAATAATTATGGCAAATGATATAAAAATTGAAAGAAATCAATCAACTATTCTTAGAGAATTAAACTTAATTTTACAAAGAGAATTTCCAGATAGTGAATACTTAAATTCACTTACAATTCATGAAGTGAGATTGTCAAATGACATGAGTCACGCAAAGATTTTTTATTCATCAATGGATGTTAATTCAAATAAAGATGAAGTAAAGACTGAAATTGAAGAGAATTTAAAGGAAATAAGAATGATTCTTGCAAGTAAAGTTGAAATGAGAAGTGTGCCAGAATTAACATTTGAATTTGATAAAACTTTAGAAAACGCTAATAAAATTGAAAAAATACTAAAAGATATTAAATAGAAAAAACCTGCATAAAATGCAGGTTTTTTCTATTTAATATAGCAATTTTTTAGTTAATATTTGAATTCTATTAGTAGTGAGTGTGAATAAAATAATTGCAAATAGATCAAATACCATAAAACTTAACCATGAGTGAAAAAATTTAAATATATCATATATTTCACCATATTCAATATATGATATTAAATAATTTAAAAATGCTGAGCTTAATGGCCCAAAAATAAATACTAACATTCCTGAGAATATTAGCGATACGCTTCTATTAAAAGAGGCATTCTTACTATAAACTCGAAATACTTTATCGTATATTAATCAAAATAGTGCTACTCAAATTGCTAATCCAATTCCAGATGCTAGCCTAAATAAAGGACTATAACCTCAGATTAGAAATTGTAGTAGACCATCTAACAAACCTATTATCATACCCCAGTATATGCCTACCACTTGAAAGCTTATAGCAATAACAAAGTATTTTAGGACAAAACCTAAATTTATTCCAGTAATATATAATGGAATAATTACATTTATTAAACTAACAGCTGTGGACATACTTAGTAACAAACTGACAAGAGTTATTTTTAGAGTCTCACTCTTAAATCTCGCATGTTTGTTTGACTTATTTAGTTTGCTGAATTCATAGTCAATATCAATTGGTTCCATGGTTTGAATCAATTCTTGATCTTGACTATTATTATCAGTCATCTTCATTGTCAAATTCTCCTTTTAAACAAACAATTTTATAGAATTCAAATAATATTCACCTCAAGAAATATTATATTATAATATATAAAGAATTGGAGTTATTATGCATAGTTTCTTTTTAGATAAAATTATAGGTGATTATTTTGAAATAGTTAATGAGGATCTTCATCATATAAAAAATGTTGTTAGATTAAAAGAAGAAGAACAAATATTTTGTGTTTATCAAAATGAGAAGTATTTGTGTAAAATTTTTCAAATAAGTGAAAAATTTTGCAGAGCTAGAATAATTTCGAAAGAAAAACTAACTAAAAAAAACTATAAGGTAAATTTAATTTTGGGCATTATTAGAGAACAAAAATGAGATTTTATTTTACAAAAAGCTACAGAGCTTGGTGTTGATAATATTATTCCCGTTGAATTTAAAAGAAATGTTGTAAAAATTGATACTAAAAATGAGAAAAAGAAATTAACTCGCTGATATACAATTTGTGAAAGCGCTGCAAAGCAATCAAAAAGAGTTGATATTCCAACAATAAATTCAATTGTTAGAAATTTGAAAGATTTGGAAAACTATAAGGCAGATATTAATTTAGTTTGTTGAGAAGAAGAAACAAGTGAGTTTATCAAAAAGGAAATTATTAAGAAATTTAAAACTATTAATATAATTATTGGACCCGAGGGTGGAATTGAACCTCAAGAAGTAAAGCAATTAAATAAAATAGGTTATAAAAGTATTGGTTTGGGAGAAAATATAATGAGAACTGAAACAGCTTCTCTATTTGTATTAAGTTGTTTAAACTATGAAAAAAGTGGGTGATAATTATGGATAAAATTTCAAGTAAATTAGTAACAGCTGATATTGAACAAATTAATAGACAACTAAAAAAAATTTATATTGATAATAAATTTAAGAAGTTTATTGATAAAAACATTTATTATTTGAAAAGAAAATTAAAAGATATTGTTCAATTAAAGACTCATGGTAGTTTTGCAACGGGAGAACTTTATGATTTTGATAAAGAACTTAATATTGATTTACTAGCAATAAAATATGTAAATAGAAGTATGTATAAAATGTATGAAAAAGAAATTGAAACAAGAGAACATTTTGATGATTGCTGAGTTTGTGAAATTAATAAAGAAATATTTGAACTTGTTACTGACTTTTACAAAGTAGCAAATGATATTAAAGTTAGTTGAATTGAAAAAAAATATAGATGTAATAATCCTAAAAAAATAGTTACTTTTGCTGACGCAATTAAAATTGCTTTTTATAAAGAGGGGAAAATTGGCTTTTCAATAATTATTAGAACATCACTTAGACATAATAATTTCTTACCAATAATTTGTAACAAAACAATGTATAATAGGTCATTTACATTAGAATATGTAAAAAGTTTTCGTACACTAAATAAGCTGTTAGTAAAAAAATTACAAATTCTTTTTTATTATGTAAGAATAAAATTTAGAGGTTCATTAACTAAACAAGAGCGCTTATTTTTAAAAATAAGTATTATGTCTGAAATACAATATGATTTAACTAAAAACATTTACTTACAAAGGTGATTAGATTTTGCTTTTGATTATAATTTTTCAAGTAAAAAAGAGGTAGATAATGTTTTGGAATCAAAGTATATTTTTTATAAAAGAAGCAAAAAAATTGCAAAAATTTATAATTCTTTTAAATTAAAAAGTCTAAGTTGAGTTTTTCATATGACATATCCAATCCTTCAAGGTTTTCTAGAAAAATACTTTGAATATATTAATAAATTTTTACAAAATAAGGAAAGGAATATTAGTGGTAATTTTTTCTTTTGATATGACTCTGTTACCTATTTAAAAAATACTAAAGGTTCCACAACTATTTCCATAAAAAAGGAAAGTCAGAAATATGATAATTTAGATTTACAAATTCATTCAAGAACAATTTATCCAACAAATAAGGAGAATGGTCTATTTTTAATTTTTTTACAGTACTTTACTTTTGAAATAGAAAGAGATTAATATGAAATTAAATAAAGATATATGAAAATTTAATAAAACAGTAAAAATATTAACTCTAGAAGAGCAAGCAGTTACTACTAAGATAAACTCTTATTTTAATGAATTAAGACAACTTTTTTTAAATGAAAAAATTCATTTAAAAAAAGTTGGTGATTTTGCTTATCATTCATATATGAAAATAAATAATGTAATTAATCTTGATCTTTGTGCAGTTAAATATATAAGTGCTTCCTTAATTAAAATATCAGATTTAAGTGAAACAATATTAAGAGTTTCAAAGACATATAAGGTTATTCCTGAAATCCATACGGATAAAAATTATATAAATCTAGTTTTTAATTATAAAAATGTAAAAATAAATTTTAGAATAGTTTCTGTAATTGCCAACATAGTAAATAATGAGTCTATATATTGGGTAAATCGTAATGGGATAAAAGAAAATGATATAGTTTTAAAACTGACAAAGGACTTTAAAGAAGTTAATAAATTAAGTTCAGGGTTATTAGTTAATTTAAAAAGACTTATAAACTATACAATGAAAAATGAGTTTAATTATTCATATGATGCTGATTACTATCTATTAAGATGATTTAATGAATATGTTTCAAAATCATTAGAGTCATTTATTTATGAACGATATATAAAAAGAGAGTTAGAAATGAATATCGATCAATTTATGAAAACCGAAAATTTAAGAAAATGAATAAAAAGAAACATTAGTTTTTTTGATTTAACTAACTTTATTTTTATAAAATTAGACTCAATAAATACTTATTACTTTAATCAATTTAATTTTGAAAATGAAGAAATTTTTGAAGGTATTTCTCGATATTCAGTAAATACTAACTCTAATTTTAAATTACCTGTTGATTATTTAGCATCTTTTAAGATATTTGATACTGATTTGATAGAACATAAGACATATATTCAAAACAATTTATCGAATGAAAATGGAGTTTCAAATACCTCATGAGAGAAATTTAAAAATTACAGACATAGATATATAGTTTCTCCCGTTATTCAAAGCGGTGTATCAAATTACGCTATGTTTCAAAAGTGATTAACATTAAAATCAAATGAATTATATGGTCATTTAAACTCAGACTTAAAAAGTGAAATTAAATCTACAAAACAAAGAGAAGCAATGTCAGAACTTAATGATATTGCCAATCAATGACTTACAAAATATAATACGAAATTAAAATATCTTCAACCTTATTTTGATAGAAAATATCCTTTTTATTCAAATTATCAAATAGAACAGTTAGTTTCTTTAATAATTGAGTCTATTAATAAGATAGATGAAGAACAATGAACTATAAAAAACGATAATTAGCTCTAAAATCCTTTTAGCTTTCACATTTTTACTAAAATATTTTTATATCTTAAATGTTCCTAGTTATGACCTTGTTATTTTATATAATTAAATTAATCATATGAAAAGGATGGACAATCTATGAAAAAATTATTAAATTTATTAGCAACTGTAACTTTAGCAGTTTCAGCAGGATCTTCTGTTGTGGCTTGTACAAGTATATTAGATAAAGATGATGTTGATTATGAAACTGGTGCAAAGTGAAAAGGCAATGGTGCTATTAAGCAAGAAGTTTATAAATTAAAGGAAAATAACATTAAAAAACAAATATCTAAAGATTTGTTGACAAAAAATACAAGTAGTAAAATTTCAACTTATGCTACTATTGGAGAAAATGATAGATCTTCTTTAGCAAATAAAGATATTTTAACAGTTAATGATGGTGAGTTTGTATTCTCACCTTATGCAGATATGGGAATTGTTGAAGATACAGCAGAGTACTTGATGAAAGAAAAAGGAAAAAGTCAGGCAACTAGAGAAGCTGCAGAAAAAGGTTTAATAAACAATATTGTTTATAATGACTTAGGACAAATTGCTGAAGATTCAACAGTTATAACTAATGAGTCAGAAGTAACATTAGGATTTATGCAAAATGCAGCAGATACAGGAGAATTAGTTCCAATGTGAAATGCTGGACCTTCAAAAGGTGATGGAAAAGGTATTTTAGCAGAAGAAGGTAAAGAAACTGAGTATGCTCAATGATTTAATGATAGATACAGAAATTGAACTGGACAAGATATAAAAGGTAACGAAAAAATAAAAGGAAAAGGTGGACAATTAAATCCAGAAAATGTAAGGATTTCATTTGGACCTTTTGCAAATTCATTGTGACATACAGCATGACAAAATAATAAGACTCCAGAAGAGTTAGCACAAGTTATTAAAGCTGTTGGAGATAGATACAATACTAAAAAATTTGATTTCTATTTTGCAGCTCCATACTTATCAGCTAGAGGAGATTATGCTGATTCACAAAAATTACTAGCAAGTGCATTAAAAATATTAATTGAAAGTGATTCAACTTATGATTTTCAATTATCACTTGTAATGTCAACAAAAGATGGAGTTGCATTAGCTCCTGGTTTTGGAGAACATGGTCAAGTAAACTTAAATTTAATAGGTGATGAGATATATCCACTATATAACTTTACAAAATATTTAGGAATGAACTTTAGATTAAATTTAGTTACAGGTTACTTAACTGTACCAAATGATGTTAATACTGACAGTGATTGAGAACTAGAAACTGTTAAAAGTGGAGCTTTACAATCAGCACAAAATTGAAATAAATTAAATAAAATTATAAATGGTGTATCAAAAGATATAAATTTTGTAAATAAAAGAATAAAAATAACTCCTTGAATTGGAAGAAGAGCTGAAGCAGCAGCATATAACTTTACACCTAAAAATGCAGCAGATTTAAGAGTTTGAGCAAAAGAACAAAACTTTGGTGGTTTAGGAATGTTTTATATTTCAAGAGATGTACCAAGTGAATTTGTAGATAATGAGTTAACAGGTCCTGCACAAGCTGACAGAAATGCATTAGATCAAAATATTAGATCAGGTTCAGGATTTGAACAATTTACATATGCAAAAGCTTTAAATGGAACAATTTCAGGTGAAACAGTACCTTTAATTGAAGCAAAAGATAAAGATGGAATCAAAACTATTGGTGGAATTGATTATCATGAAGATATTCTAGCAAATACATCTTTAGATAATTTAGAAATTGGTGGTAGTTGAGAAGGACCTTCATGAGAAGGTGGAGGGGGAACAAACCCTGGACCTGGAACAGGTGGAGGAAATGGTGGAGAAGTCATTTCTCCTCCAACTGGACCTGGAAAAAGTCTTTATACAAAATGAAGTGATGCTAATCCAAATAGAACTTCTTCAATTAGTAAAAAAACAAAATCTAATGATTTTACTTATTTTTCTCCATATTTAGATGCTGGGTTATATGAAGGAAATAATATGCAAAATATTACTTCTAGTGTTAATGGATTTGATCACTTAACATTGGCATTTGTACAACAAGTTAATAATCATGGTGATTACTTAGATTTATCAATTGCAGGTAGTGAAACAGGTACTGAAGGCTTTGAATGATGAGAAAACAGTCAATTCTGAGGTAAAATTCTAGAGCCAATGGCAAAACAAAATAAATTTGAAAATATTAAAGTAGCTTATGGTGGAGCAACTACAGGAGGGTTTACAGATAAAAATCCTTGAACTTTAGCAAATACATTATTTGGTAAAAATACACCAACAGCAAAAGAAGAACTTAAAAAATCTTTAATTGAGTATCAAGATT
This sequence comes from Spiroplasma endosymbiont of Cantharis lateralis, assembly GCF_964030855.1. Lineage (NCBI taxonomy): Bacteria > Bacillati > Mycoplasmatota > Mollicutes > Entomoplasmatales > Spiroplasmataceae > Spiroplasma > Spiroplasma endosymbiont of Cantharis lateralis. Next base: position 43,532 of record NZ_CAXIQF010000002.1, on the reverse strand, counting down.
CATTAGTTAAATTAGCTAATAAAAATGGTTATAAAGATGTTAAAATGCCAAAAGCAATTGACTTTGATATTGAAGGACATGCTCAAGAATTAGATGACGATAATAGATTATTGGCAGCAACAATTGCTGAAATGAAAAAAGAAGATAAGGATTGAGATTTCTCATTAACTTTACCAGTATTGCCAACTGGTTTAACTTCTGTTGGTTATCGTGTAATGAATATATTTGTTGAAGAATTCAAAAAGGCTGGATTAAATGAAAAAGATTTACCAGTTGTTAATTTAATGTTAATGGATTATGGGGATCCAATTTATGTACAAGCAATCAAAGATGGATTAACTAACTTTGATTTAGCAAAACAAGCAGTAAATGCTACAAAAAATAACTTAGCAACTTCAATTGAAAGTAATTATGGAAAAGTTTCAATTGGTAATGATGGTCTTTATAAATTAATTGGTGCAACTCCAATGATTGGTGTTAATGATACAGTTTGAGGTGTGTTTACTGAAGAAGATGCAAAAGAATTGTATAATTGAAGCCATAATGTTGGTTTAGGATATATTGGAATGTGATCAATGAATGATGATAGAGGTTTAGACGTGCATACTAATAAACCAATAAATAAAAGTTTATTAACTCATGGTTTAGCTTATTTAGAAGAATATGACTTTGCTAGAGCCTTTGCAGGAGATTGAACAAGTTCATTAAAAAGTCCAAAACCAGAACACAAAATAGCTAGAAATAAGTATAAATTCTAGTTTAGTATTGAAAAAAAACTCTTTTAAAAAGAGTTTTTTTTCAAGCTATAAAGGCAATTATCTTTATAAAAATATTTTTAAAATATAAAAATATTTTTGCTAAAAAAATATTTTTTAGATATAATAAAAATATTAGTAATAATTTATACTAAATAGATAAGGGCAAAATATGAAAAAATTATTAAATTTATTAGCAAGTACAAGTTTAGTTGTATCTGCTGGTGGTTCAGTTGTAGCTTGTGGAAAAGTAATTGATGCAAAAGACAAAACATTTCAAACAGGTGAACAATGAAAAGGTAATGGAAACATAAATAGTGAAATTAATAGTATAAAACAAAATAGTGTTAAAAAGCAAATATCAAAAGACTTATTAACAAAAAATACAAATAAAAATAGTTCAAATTATGGAGTTATTAAAGAGGGAGAAAGATCTTCTTTAGCAGGTGTTGAAAAATTAACAGTTAATGATGGTGAGTTTGTATTTTCACCTTATGCAGATATGGGAATTGTTGAAGATACAGCAGAATACTTGATGAAAGATAAAGGAAAAAGTCAAGGTACAAGAGATGAAGCAGAAAAAAGTTTAAATGGAAAAAATATCATTTATAATGACTTAGGTGAAATAGCTGGTAAAGAAAATGTTATTACACAAAATTCAGAAGTAACATTAGGATTTATGCAAAATGCAGCAGATACTGGTGATTTAGTTCCAATGTGAAATGCTGGGCCTGCAAAAGGTGATGGACAAGGTATTTTAGCTAAAGAAGGTGAAGAAACTGAATATGCTAAGTGATTTAATGATAGATATAGAGATTGAACAAAAAAAAGTTCTAAAACTAAAATAACAAGTCACGAAAATGGCGGACATTTAAATCCAGAAAATGTAAGAATTTCATTTGGGCCTTTTGCCAATTCTTTATGACATACTGCATGACAAAATAATAAGACTCCTGAAGAATTAGCAGAAGTTATTAAAGAAGTTGGGGATAAATATAGCACTAAAAAATTTGATTTCTATTTTGCAGCACCATACTTATCACGTCAAGGAGATTATGCTGATTCTCAAAAATTACTAGCCAGTGCATTAAAAATATTAATTGAAAGTGATCCAACTTATGATTTCCAATTATCACTTGTAATGTCAACAGAATATGGAGTGGCATTAGCTGAGGGATTTGGTCAAGAGGGACTTAATAATTTAAATTTATTAGGTGATGAAATTTATCCTTTGTATAACTTTACAAAATATTTGGGTATTAATTTTAGATTAAATTTAGTTACAGGTTATTTGACTATACCCAATGATGTTAATACTAATGATGATTGAGAATTAAAACAAATTCAAGATGGAGCTAAACAAACAGCTAAAAACTGAGCGAAAATAAATGAAGTGACAAATGGAGATATAAAAGATCTAGGTTACATGAAAAAAAGAATTAAAATCACTCCTTGAATTGGAAGAAGAGCTGAAGCTGCTGCTTATAACTTTACTCCAAAAGATTCAGCCCAATTAAGAACTTGAGCTGTTAAAGAGGGATTTGGTGGTTTAGGAATGTTCTATATCTCAAGAGATGTACCAAGTCATTTTCAAGATAATGGATTAACAGGTGCAGCTCAAGCTGACCAAAATGCATTAGATCAAAACATTAGATCTGGTTCAGGTTTCAAACAATTCACATATGCAGAAGCATTAAATGGAACTTTATTAGAAAATGATATTCCAAAGGAAATTACAGATAAAGATGAAGTTATTAGTCAATTAAAGGCTATTGATTATAAAAATGATATTCAAGCAAATAAAGCATTAGACAATTTAGAAAACCCTGGTAATTGAGAAGGACCTTCATGAGAAGGTGGAGGGGGAACAAACCCTGGACCTGGAGCAGGAACTGGTGGTGGAGAAGTAATTATGCCTCCAACTGGACAAGGTAAGAGTCTTTATACAAAATGAAGTGAAGCAAATCCAAATAGAAAATCTTCAATTACTAAAAAAGCAAAAGCAAATAAATCAACATATTTCTCACCTTATTTAGATGCTGGGTTATATGAAGGAAATAATATGAAAAATATTATTTCCAGTGTTAATGGAATGGATCACTTAACACTAGCATTTGTACAACAAGTTAATAATCATGGAGATAAATTAGACTTGTCAATTGCAGGTAGTGAAACAGGTACTGAAGGTTATGAATGATGAGAAAGCAGTCAATTCTGAGAAAAGATTTTAAAACCTATGGCAGAACAAAATAAATTTGAAAATATTAAAGTAGCTTATGGTGGAGCAACTACAGGAGGATTTACAGAAAAAAATCCTTGAACTTTAGCAAATAAATTAAATCCTAATAATTCTCAAAAAGCAAAAAATGACCTTAAAGAAGCTTTAATTGGATATCAAGAATCATTGGTAAAATTAGCTAATAAAAAAGGTAAAAACGTTAAAATGCCAAAAGCAATTGACTTTGATATTGAGGGACATGCTCAAGAATTAGATGATGATAATAGATTATTGGCAGCAACAATTGCTGAAATGAAAAAAGAAGATAAGGATTGAGATTTCTCATTAACTTTACCAGTATTGCCAACTGGTTTAACTTCTGTTGGTTATCGTGTAATGAATATATTTGTTGAGGAATTTAAAAAAGCTGGATTAAGTGAAAAAGATTTACCAGTTGTTAACTTAATGTTAATGGATTATGGTGATCCAATTTATGTACAGGCAATTAAAGATGGATTAACTAACTTTGATTTAGCAAGACAAGCAGTAAATGCTACAAAAAATAACTTAGCAACTTCAATTGAAAGTAATTATGGAAAAGTTTCAATTGGTAATGATGGTCTTTATAAATTAATTGGTGCAACACCAATGATTGGTGTTAATGATACAGTTTGAGGTGTTTTTACTGAAGAAGATGCAAAAGAATTGTATAATTGAAGCCATAATGTTGGTTTAGGATATATTGGAATGTGATCAATGAATGATGATAGAGGTTTAGATGTGCATACGAATAAACCAATAAATAAAAGTTTATTAACTCATGGTTTAGCTTATTTAGAAGAATATGACTTTGCTAGAGCCTTTGCAGGGGATTGAACAAGTTCATTAAAAAATCCAAAACCTGAGTATAGAAAAATTAAAGGATAGTCACATTTTCTTTAAAAGATAACTTAAATATCCCTTTTTTCAAAAGGGCTTTTTAAGTTATAAGTAATAAAAAAAGTTGTATTAAATAAATACTAAGCATATTATGTCAAGTATAGAATAGCTTTTTTATTCTATTTAGAACACCATGTTTCTCATGGTGTTTTTTCATGCTTTACCATTATTCTTTTGAAATTATAAAATTGAATATACTCCAAAACATTATTGTATACTTCTTGAAAAGAGTTCAAGTTCTTTTGATATCACTCTGTTTTTAAAGAAGAAAAAAAAGTTTCACAAGCAGCATTATCTAGTGAGTTTCCAGGTCTACTTAAAGATATAGAGATTTTATTCATCTTACAATACATCTGACTAAAAATTGATGTATATTGAAAGCCATTATCTGAGTGAATTATTAAGTTCTTATTTTTTAGCATATAGCCTTCAGCCATTTTCAATGTTCTAAAATAAATTTTATTATCATTTCTCATAGATATATCATATCCAACTATAAAGCCAGTATTAACATCTTTCATAATACTCAAATATGCAAACTTATTATAACCATAAGGCAAATATGTAACGTCCGTTACAAATAATTCACCTTTATCAAAACTATTTCATTGCCTATTAACAATATTAGGGTATTTAGAATTTCTAACTTTGATCTCTTTTGGTTTTATATTTCTCTTTATTCTAATTTTTGATCTTATTCCCAAAAGTTTCATATATTTATAAACTAATTTATTTGAAACATTGATATTATAAAAGCGCTTTAAAACTATATTGATTCTAGGATAACCATAAATATGATTATAATAATTAAATATCTCTAAAATATAATCGGCTAAAACCTCATCAAACTTATAATTAAATGAGGGCCTTTCTTTTTTTACTCACCTGTAATAACTTGATTGTGTTGTTTTAAGTGCTTTACATAAAAAAATAATTGATCAATCAGATTTATTTTTCTCAATATAGTTATACTTTAATTGTTGTTTTTTTCTCAATCCTCCAGGAACTGATTGAACTTTTTTAGTATCTCATTCTCCATTTCTAAAAGTTTATTTTTCTTTTTAAGTTCCAGAATCTCTTTTCTAAATGGGTTATTTTTTAGCTCTATATCAATTTTTTTAATTCCTGCGGTTTGTCCCTTTCTTGAAGAAATCTTCTTGAGATATTCAATTCCATATTCTTCATATCCTAAAGCTCATTTTCTTGCAGCAGAATATGAAACATTATGTTTTTTTGCTAATTTCTTTCAACTTTGTTGATTAATTGCTCAATCCTTTGCAACTTCTATTTTAGTTTCCAAAGATACCATATTTGATTTATTTCCTTTAAAATTTGCCATATAAAAAATCCTCTTCTATATAGATTATATTAGAATTTTTTTATTCTAACTCTATACATAGAGGATTATATTCATATTAAATAAATACAACTTTTTTTATTACTTATAAATTATCACTTGTCAGTTCCACCATTATGGTCTTTTAACATTTGTGCACGTTTTCTAATATAATCTTTTTCAACTTGACCAATATTATTATAAACATCTCTACTTGCTTTAATTCTTAGTTTTTTTAATTCTTCATCACAATAAACTCATGTAAGTCAAACAATATGAAAATGTCTTAAATATTTAATTTCACTTTCATCATACATTTCATAACTTAAAGCTTGTGCTTCTTTTTGAGCAAAATCAACTCATTTTTGTGGATTAATATTTTCACTGAATACCTCTTTTGCCAGTCTTTGAAAAGAAAGCGCTTTTTTTACAATTACTTCTTCAAGTGATTGTAGTGTATTTGAAATTTCTTCTATTATTGCTTGATCGAATTCTTCAAATGAGTTAAAGTGATGCTTTAATAAATAAAACATTTTTGTATTGAGATTACTTACAGGGTTACCTGAACTATTCAAATGTTCCTTTTCAGAAATAATCTTAAATTCATTTTCAATATTTTTATAAAAATCTGATTTTCTACGCATAATAATCACCTAAATTCTTTAACTTAGTATATTATAACATATTTTTAGAAATAATTTTTATAGCAATAATGGGTTATGTGTAATTGTACTGTTCCTTTTTTTTCGGACACCTATATTTTATAACTAACTCTATTAGTATTATAAAAATATTGATACATTTTCAAATTATAAATATATTCATTTACAACATTGTATTTATAACCTTCCTTGATTGCTTCTCTTTTAAGAGTGCTTCAAAAACCTTCAATATATCCATTGTCCGTTGATCTGCCTATTCTAGACATACTTAAACCAAAATCAAATCACATTGTAGCTAAACGATATTGATAAGATTTAAATTCTGAACCGTTATCAGAGTGAATAATTGAGTTTGGTTTAAATGTTCCAAACTCATTAACCATATTAAAAAATGACTCTAATACTAATTTCATACCTTTAATATTTTTAGTTACCAAACCATAAACTTTTTTAGTGTTTACATGATAAAAAGCGCAAGTATATAGTTTGCATCCTGCTATTATTTTCTCTGTAATATCTACAGAGAAAATATCTCCATAATTTTTCAAATCTGTTTGATATTTAAATAATCTAGGATACTTACCAATTTTTTCTGGAGTAACTGATTTATTCTTTTGTATTTTATAGTTATTAGGTTTTAACTTTAGAAACTTCATTATTCGCAGAACTTTTTTATGACTACAATTTAAATTTAAATACTTCAATAATCTTCTAGATCCATAGATTTTAACTTCATTTTTATAAACATCATTAATTCTCAAAACCAAATCTCAATTAATAGCCTTAATTTTTGGTTTACCTTTTGATATTCAATCATAGTAAGTACTTTTTGCTAGATCAATTAGTCTACAAAGTCTTCTAATTGCAATATTTGGGTTTTTAATTGTAAAGTTATAAACTACTTTTGATTTAAATGTGTTTAACTCTCACTTATTTACTTCTTTCTATCAATCAATTCTCTTAATTCTTTAAACATTTCATCTCTTAATTTTAAATCTTCACTTTCTCTTTTTGATTTTTTAAGCCCTTTTTTTAAATTTATAATCTCCTCATTATTTGCTTTAAAGGACTTTTTGAAGCCACTTCTTCCATTTTCATCATAGGTTTTTATTCAGTTTTTTAATCTTGATTTATCAATTCCTACTGCTTTTGAATATTGTGATAATAACAAATTTGATTTATAAAAATTTAATACTAATTCAATTTTTTGATCGATTGAATACTTAGTCAAAATAAAACCTCTCTTCGTTCACAAATATTTTATATCAATATATAAAGTATTTTTAAAATGTGTCCGAAAAAAGGTTACACTACAGGGTTATGTGTAATAATAAATATAGGAAATGTTTTGGAGGAAATAAAATGGATGGCAAATCAGGAGTACTTTTAGTACGTAAACCAGAAGGAATTACTTCAAATGATTTAATTCAAAATATTAAGCGAAAATTTAATATTAAAAAAATTGGTCACGCTGGAACTTTGGACCCTCTAGCAACAGGATTGATGGTAATTTTAATCAATCAAGCAACAAAAATATCAAACTATATTTTAAGTAGTGATAAAAGTTATATTGTAACCATGAAACTGTTTATACATACTGATTCACAAGATATTACAGGAAAAGTAGTACAAGAAGAGGGCTATAAAAAAATTTCAAAATCACTAGTAAAAGAAGTGGTTAATAAATATAATGGCTATATTTATGACCAGTATCCACCAATATATTCAGCAGTTAAAGTTGATGGTAAAAAACTATATGAATATGCAAGAAAACAACAAGAAGTTGAAATTAAACCAAAAAAGGTTACTATTAAAAGTTGTGAGTTAATAGAATTTAATCAAAAATTGGGAACAATTAAATTAAATGTTAGATGTAGTAAAGGCACATATATTAGAAGTTTAGTTACTGATTTTGCAAAAGATTTAGAAACAATTGCTACGGTTTCTCAATTAGAACGAACATCTTCTGGAGGTTTAAATTTAAGTGAGGCCAAGACAATTGAGCAAATAGAGCAAAAAGATTTAATGTCAATGTATGATGCTTTAATGAAAAATGAACATACATTAATTGAGTATCATAGAATTAGAGATATTAAACAAGGTAAGGCAATTAGTTTAAGTGGCATTAACTACCCAATAATTTTTATTATTAATGATTTAAAAGAGGTAATTGCAATTTATAAGCACATTGCACATGATCTTTATAAATGTCAAAGAGGATTATGAGATGAGGTTCCATTGGATCAATTAACTGAAGCTGAAAGAAATGGTTATTATGATTAAATATCAAACCTTTCTTAAAAATAATGAAAATTTCAACTTGGAGCAAAAAGGAAATGTTATTTGTATTGGTTTTTTTGATGGTATTCACAAAATGCATAAAGCAATTTTTTCTGAAGCAAAAAGAATTGCAAAAGAAAAAAATTTTGTTTGATCAATAATCACTTTTTCAGAAAAAGTTTCAGATTTTTTAAAAGGAATAAAAAACACTTTACAGTCAAAAAATAATAAGTATGAAAATATTGAAAAGCATTATAAACCTGATTATATATTTGAGATAGAAGTTAATAATGAAACTATCAAATTAAATCCTAATGAATTTTGTTTATTTTTAAAAGAGAAACTAAATGTTAAAAAAATAGTTATAGGCGATGATTTTAGATTTGCTTATAAAGGTCAGGGAAATATTTCTCATTTGCAGGACTTTTTTGGAGTTGAAAATATTATAGTTTTTAAAAGAATTCTAAATATTTCAACTTCACTTTTAAAGAGTAATTTGGCAAAAGGAGAAATTAGTGAGGTTAATAAAATAATTGATGGTAACTTTTCAGCTAGATTTAAAAGAAATAGGGAAAATAGTTTTTTGATGGAAGATTATAATATAAACATCGCAAATGGAAAATATTTGGTTCTAATTGAGGGCGAAACTCTGCAAATAGAATTAGAAAACAATATTATTAAATTAAAATGCAAAAAGGAATTATTAGATATTGAATTTTTAAAAAAAGTATAAAAAAGGCTTTATTTTTGATATACTTTTTAAGTATTGATGTTTTGTCTTTGATTTGATTTACCCTAAATCTTTTCTATGATAAAACAATTTTCAATCAAGGATTAATAGGGGGTTATAGACATGGTTTCTAAAACACAAATTGAAAATATTGTTAAAGAATTCGGAGTTAATGCAAATGATACAGGTAGAGCTGAAGTTCAAATTGCTATTTTAACTCAAGATATTCAAAATTTAACAGAGCACTTGAATATACATAAAAAAGATATTACTTCAAGAAGAAGTTTATTAAAAAAAGTAGCTCAAAGAAGACATTTGTTAAACTTTTTGTTTAAAAAAGATGTTGAAAGATATAAGACAATTATTGAAAAATTAAAAATAAGAAAATAGTGTAGTAATTATATTATTTTTTTATCTATTATTATTTGAGTAGAATAGTTTTAAAAAATAATGTATAATTAAATCATATTTTGATAATAAAAATATAATTTTTATTATCAAAATTTAGTATTTTTATTAGAAAGACGGTGTTACTATATGGCAACTGCAAAATCAACAACAGGAAAAAGTACAAGTGCTAAAAAAGCAACAAGTGCTAAAAAAGTAGCAGTAAAAAAATCAACAACTGCTAAAAAATCAACAACTAAATCATTAATTGCAAAAAGCACAACTGCAAAAAAACCTAAAACAACAGCTGTTAAAAGAGCTGCTTCAAATAAAATGAGACCTGAACATATTCAAACAAGAAAAAAAGTTTCAGATCCAAAACCAGAGAAAATTATAAATAAAGACATCAAATTAACAGATGGACAACAAAAATTTATTTGAGAGAAATCAGATCCAGTTTCAGCAACAAATTCATCTATTTATAGACAAGATATAGCTGGAGCAATTATTAAAGTTAGCGAATATGGACAAGCATCAGAATTCGGTTGAGTTTATTGTTTAATTGATCAAGATGGTGAAAGAGATGATGTAAATAACGTTGTTGCTTTACATTGATTAAATGCAAAAGTTAAACGTAAATTAGACGAAAATTGAGTAGCTGTAGTTACTGGTGGAAGAGATATTTCAGGTCTTTTTAATCAGAAAAAAGAAGTAAAAATTGCTGGTAATCAACTAGGAAAAACAAGAAAAACTGTTTTATTCCAACCTTCAATAGTTGAACCAAGAAAAGTAAACATTAAAATTAGATCAGCAGTAACAAAAAAATAATAAAAAAACCTTATTTATGTAAGGTTTTTTTATTATATAATTATTATGTCCTTAGGGACGCCAAGAATATTTGTTATTCTTTATGTTTGCGTGAGATATTAAAGACCGCTCAATAAATAAGTATTTCCTTTCTCATGCATTTGATAGCGGGTGGGAATATTTTTTTTTGTCAATTTTTGAAAGGTAGTAATAATTATGAATAAAATAATAGTTATAGTTGGACCAACAGCAAGTGGGAAAACAGACCTATCAATTAAAATTGCAAAGGAATTTAATGGAGAATGTATTAATGCAGACTCTACTCAAATTTTTAAAGGAACAGATATAGCAACAAATAAAATAACAACTCAAGAAATGCAAGGGATTAAACATCATTTACTTTCTATAAAAGAAGTTAATGAAAGCTACTCAGTAGCAGAATTTCAAAAGCATGCAAGAGAAAAAATTGCAAAAGTATTGGAGAATGAAAAAACTCCTATACTTATTGGTGGAACAGGACTTTATATTAATTCGGTTTTAATGGATTATAACTTTAGCAGTGATGATCATATTGATAATTATGCAAAAAAATATGATACAAAATCAAATCAAGAGATTTGAGATGTTTTAAATTTAAAAGATAGTTTAGAGGCCAAAAAAATTCATATGAATAATAGATATAGATTAATTAGAGCTTTGGAACTTATTGAACTAACAGGAATAACAAAAACTAAACTAACAAAGGACAATAAAAAGTATCTTTATAATAATTTATTAATTATTGGAATATCTGCCAAAAGAGAGGAATTATATAGTAAAATAAACAATAGGGTACTTAGTTTAATAGAAAAGGGTTTGTTTGAAGAAATACAATTGGCTTATAAGGCTAATAATTTTGACAAAAGAGCCCAATCTTTAAAATGTATTGGAGGTCCAGAAATCATAAAATATTTTGAAAAAGAAATAGATTATGAAAAATGTATCGAACTGATGCAACAAAATAATAGGCATTATGCAAGAAGGCAGTTAACTTGATTCAAAAATCAATTAAATAACGTTAAATGATTTGAACATGATTATAAAAATTTTGAAGACATATCTAATGAAATTATTGAATATATCAGATCAAATCTTTAACTTAAAAATTGAATAACAAGTTAGGAGACTTAATAATGTTGTCTGTTTACGAAAGAGTAGAGAACTTAATTAAGGACAATAAAAATACTACTTTTAAATTAATTGGAAAACAAATTCTAGCAGATTGATCTGTTGGAATCTTTAAAAGTCAAAGTGAAATTAGCAAAATGTGTTTTGTTTCTTTAGCTACGGCTACACAATTTGCAAAGGCTTGCTATTGTGAAGGATATAAAGAATTATCAATTAGATTAAAAGTAGAATATGAAAATGTTATGCAAAATAAAATAAGAGCAGATCAACCTAATGAAGCTGATATGACAGGAATGAGAGCTGTCATAAACAACTGAGTTACTGAAAATGATGGTTTCTTATATGACTTAGCTAGTAAAATAAATGAAAGAAGGAAAGTATGAATATGTCCATCATATCAATCGATGTATTCAGCTAAATTTTTAGAGGATGTTTTAACCAATGTTGGAATTCAAACCAAAATAATTGACATCTCTATAAATTTAGAAGTTGGGAAACACTTAGAGTTTCATAATGAATTAGTTGTTATTCTTTTAACTGGGAGAGATACTGATACTACAGTAATTGCTTTAGAGTATTTAATAAAAGCCAAAAATGAAATTTTTATTATAACTACTCCAAGTAATATATCAGAGCTACCTGAGATTAAAGAACAAAAACATATGTTAATTAACTTTCAAGATAATAATTTCTTTTATAAGTATAGATGTTATGCATTAATTTCATTGTTCTTTTCATTAAGTGAAAAAATAAGTTAAAAATATAAAATCTTAAAGTATAAAAAATATTTTAAAAGTATTGACATCTGCGTAGTAATTATATATATTTATTAATGTGATTATACGCGGGTGTAGTTTAATGGTAGAACTTCAGCCTTCCAAGCTGACTGTGAGGGTTCGATTCCCTTCACCCGCTCCATTATGAAAATTCAAATCCCTTAAGGGATTTTTTTATTTTGTATTTATAATAAGTATTAAAGGAGAAGTTCTAATGTTAAATAATCAAATTAAAAACTTTAATGAATCAAGAACTCCATTTTTTAAGAGTTTACTTTTTTTAATTATAGAATCAATAATTCCTGGTTTAACTATTTGATTTTGTGTTGGATTTGACTTTAATTTTTCTCTTACAAGTAAATTGCCATATCCAAATGTAGGTTATGTTTCACTAATTTGTACTGTGTACTTTTTATACAGTTTTTTGATAACATATTTATTTTATAAGTTTAAATTTCATGAAGCCGATATGTTTACTTTTAGTTCCTTAATTACTTTGATCTTAATTATATTAATTTTATTTGGTAGTTTTATGAATACTTCAGGTATTTGAATATTTGTTAGATTTATTGCTATAGTTGCCTTTGTTATAATAGCAACTCCATTTTTTGTTTTTATAAGTGTTTTATTTAGAAACAAGGAAAACAAAAAAATAGAGGATTATGAAAGAGCGCTAGAGGCTTATAAAAAAGGCGAGATTATACCGAGTAATAAATTATTAAGAGCTCAAAGATATCAAAGTTATTTAATTAAAAAACAAAATAAGATAGAAGAATTAAAGAATTTTAAAATAGAATTAGATGAAAAAATAACAAAAGAACTACAAGAACAAGAGTTAAAAAGAAATCTTAAAATGAAAAAAATAATAGATAAATTGGATCAAAAAGAAGAAAAGCAAAGACAAAAAAAACAGAAAGATTAGTATATCTTTCTGTTTTTTAATCTTTCTAATTTATGATCAAAAATATCTTTAAAAATATTTTGTTTCTCTTTTTCAAACATAAAATTCGATCATAATGTTCATAAAAGGTCTTGGTACTTAATCATTAAATTTAAAGTTTCAATTTCGTTAATATTTACTAATTTTTCTTCAATACATTTCTTTATAAAGTAGTTAATTAGTTCTTCATCATCATTTAAAGTTTCACTGATAAAACTTGCTATATCAAAGAACTTGTTATTTAAGGAAATATAGTCGTAATCAATTAAAATCATCTTATTTTTATTTATTAAAATATTTCCAGGCACTAAGTCATTATGACTTAAAACCAATTTTAACTTATCAAATTTATCAATATAGTTATTTATTTCCTTAAAATAAGGTTCAAAATTAATTAATGGATTATCAATGTTATTTTTAAAAATTTTTAAAAATTTTTGATAATTAAATTTATTTATTTTAAATTCTTTTGAGTTAAGCTTATGAAGTTTTTTTATTAAATTAGTTACATTATTAATTATTTCCTTAGTTATTTTAATATCTTTAAGGGTTTGATAATTGCTTAAAAATTTATATTCTGAAAATAATTTATTATCTTTTCAATAGAACTTTAACGGAGTTAATAATACATCTTGCTCAGCTTTAATTAATTGTTGCAAAAAATTATATTCATTTTTTTTATCTAGATAAATATCATGAAAAGGTATTGACTCTTTTTTCAAAATATCATTTTCTAGGGTTACTTTGTTTGTATAACCATTAAATTTCATTTATTTCACTCCTTATTGCTATTATTATTATAATATTAATTAGAAATTAAAAGGAGTTATTTATATGAACGTTTTATGATTTGCTTCACAAAATTCTAATAAAATTAAAGAGATTAAAGAAATGATTCCTGAAATGGAAATTAAATCGTTAAAAGATCTTCCTGATTTAATTGATATACCTGAAGATGAACCAACATTTGAAAAAAATGCTTTATTTAAAGCTAAGACATTATCGCAGATAGTTGAGGGAGTAGTTGTTGCAGATGATTCAGGACTGAGTATTAAATGTTTAGATAACTTTCCTGGAATTTATTCAGCAAGATGAGTTAAACCAGAAACAGACTGGATGAAAATAAATGATTTATTATTGGAAAAGTTAAAGCGAGAAAATTTAATGAAAAGCGAAGAAAGAAAAGCATTTTTTACATCTTCAATTGCCCTAATTGACAAGAATAAGGGTGTTCAGCAAGTATTTACGGGAATAGTAAAAGGAGTTATTGTGGACAGTCAAATTGGAGAAAATGGTTTTGCATATGACAGAATTTTCAAACCAGATAATTTTGATAAAACTTTTGCCCAAATGACCAAAGAAGAAAAAAACTCTATATCACATCGTAACCGTTCAATAACTTTACTAAAAGAATTTTTAAAAAAGAATAACTATTTTTAAGGAGGGCGAAAAAATGAGAAAAATTAATATAGTATTGTTTCAACCAGAAATTGCTGATAATGTTGGAGCTATAATGAGAACTTGCACACTTACAAACTCAAAACTACATTTAATTGAACCATTTGGTTTTATTTTCGATAAAAGAAATTTTGCAAGAAGTAGTGCTAATAATTTTGAAGGTTGTGAATATGTAAGATATGATGATTGAAATGACTTCATAAATTGCAATCCAAATGCTAATATATTTTGCATGACTAGATATGGTAAAAAACCAATTACTGATTTTCAATTTAGCCAAATTAATGATGAGGTGTTTATTATGTTTGGAAAAGAATCAACAGGTATTCCAAAAAAAATTTTAAAAGATAACATTGACAAATGTTTTAGAATTCCTATGGTAAGTTCAGGAAGAAGTCTTAATATTGCCAACTCTGTGGGAATTGCCACTTATGAAGTTTTAAGACAATGAGATTATTTAGATCTGTCAAAAGTTGAAGTTGAAAAGGGAGAGGACTATCTAGATATAGATTAATAATATATAATATATGTTGTATGAAATAGGTGAAATAATATGAAATTTTCAGATTTTGGTTTTAAAAAATTTATTAATGATGCTTTAGAAGAAATTGGATTTGTCTATCCAACTAAAATTCAAGAGAAAGTTATTCCACTTATAAAGAAACATAGATCAGTTATTGCTCAGTCGCACACAGGAACTGGAAAAACTCATTCTTTTTTATTGCCTATATTAAATAATATTGCATATGATGAAAAAAATAAAATTCAATTTTTAATAGTAACTCCAACAAGAGAACTTGCTAGACAAATTTATGAAAATACTAAAGATATTTTGAAGTTAAATGATAAGGGAACAGTTGGATTATTTGTTGGTGGAGATGATATTGAAAAATCAATTCAAAATGTTAAAACAAAACAACCGACTGTTGTAATTGGAACACCAACAAGACTAAAAAAAATGTATGAAGAAGGTAATTTATTTATTACTACTGCAAAATATGTAGTAATTGATGAATGTGATATGATTTTTGATCTTGGTTTTATTGAAGAAGTAGACTTTATGCTTTCAAAAATTAATAAGGATGTAAACATCTCTTTATTTTCTGCAACAATTAATAATGGGTTAAGACCTTTTTTACAAAAATATTTATCAAAATCCATTTTTATAGAAAATAAGGATTCAAATCCAACTAATAAAAATATTGAGCATGTTCTTGTTTGAACAAAAAATAAGGAAAATAAGGAAGTTCTTAGAACAATTGTAAGTGAAATTAACCCTTATGTTTGTATGATTTTTTTAAATAAAAAAGATCAAATAAAAGAGATTATCTTTTGACTAAATGAATTTGGCATTAAAAATGTAGGTGAGTTACATGGAGATTTGGACTCAAGACAAAGAACAAATATGCAAAAAAGAATTCAAAATGGGGATTTTAAATGAATTGTAGCTTCAGATGTAGCGGCAAGAGGAATTGACATTGATGGAGTAAGTCATATTATTTCAGTTGACCTGCCAAAAGACTTAGATTATTATATTCACAGAAGTGGTAGAACTGGAAGAAATCAATATTCTGGCCAAAGTTATGTTTTATTTAACTCTACAAATCAGCACCAAATTGATGAACTAAAGTCAAAAGGTATTTCATTTTCTAACTTTAAATTGGCAAATAATCAATTAATTGAAATTAATACTATCAAAAAGAAGAAAGAATTTAATACAAATTTGCCAGTAAATGTTGAAACTAAAAAAATTATTGATAAATATAAGGGGCAAAAAGTAAAACCGGGATATAAAAAGCGTAGAAAAGCTGAAGTAGATAAACTCAAAAAAGATATTAGAAGAAAGCATATTAAAGAGTCAATAGCAAAAATTAAAAAGGATAAGTACAAAAAACGTAGAGAAGAATTATTTGAGAATTAAGCCAACAACTCTTTTAAAAAGAGGCTTAATGTTTTATAATAATTATTAGAGGGAAATTTTATGGATATTACAGAAAGAATTAAAAAATTAATAACAGCAATTTCATTTCAAGTTTATGAAAAAGAAACAATATTTAGATTAGCAATGTTAGCTCTTTTAGCAGAAGAGTCAATTTTCCTTTTAGGTAAACCAGGTATTGCCAAGTCATTAATTTCACGTAGATTAAAATTTGCAATTAAGGGTGGTACTAACTTTGAATACTTAATGAGTAAGTTTTCAACTCCAGAAGAAATCTATGGACCAATTGACTTAAGATTATTAAAAGAAGGTAAATATGTTAGAGTTGTTGAAAATTATCTGCCTGCTTCAAATGTTGGTTTTTTAGATGAAATTTGAAAAGCTGGACCAAGTATTCAAAATACATTATTGACAATTATTAATGAAAAGCTTTTTAGAAATGGTGGAACAGATATAAAAGTTCCACTAAAGCTATTAATTTCAGCTTCAAATGAGTTACCTGCAGAAGGTGAAGGATTAGAAGCTTTATTTGACCGTTTTATTATTAGATTTATAGCTGAAGGTTTAAAAAGTGATGATAATTTTGAACAACTTTTAGATGGTGAATCATCACTTGATGTTGATGTAGATCCAAAACTTCAACTTACAATTCAAGAATTAGAAATTTGAAAAAAACAATCAAAACAAGTAAAAATCAGTAGAAAAACTTTAGACTTTATTCACTATTTTAGAAAAAAAATATTAAAAGAAACAAATGGAGAAGCTTATATTTCTGATAGACGTTGAAAAAAAATATCAGGTTTAATGAAAACAAGTGCATTTTATAATGGAAGATCAGAAACTGATGTTGCTGATTTATTTGTAATTCCATACTGTATTTGAGATAACGAAGAACAAGAAAAGCAATATTCTGAAATTTTCTTTAATACATTTTTGGAACAATTTGGTTTAGAATGAAGAAATGAAAAGAAAAATTTAATGAATCAAATTGATTTAGTAAACTCACAAATTGGTCAAGTTGAAGCACAATTTTTAAGATTAACACCGTATACTGATCCATTTAAAGGCGCAATTAATGGAACATACTATTTTATTAATTTTACAGATGGTGGAGATAGTTATAAAATTTGTTTCATATCTGCAGCTGATTGAAATAAAATAAGAAACTTAACAAATGAGTCATTTGAAATTGATTTACATTTTGGAGTAAATTTAAATAAATATTCAGGAAGTCAAAAAACATTGGTTAAAGCTTATAAAGCAGATCAAATTCTTTTTGTAAATGAAAACAAAAAATACTTATTACAAAATGAAAGTCCAAATGAATTTAATCAACAAATGAATAATTTAGCTGATAATATTGTTGAACTTGAAACTAAATATAAAGCATTGTCAGCAAAAATGTTTAAAGAGTATAAAAAATATATGAATATGAATTGCATTTTCTTTGAAGAAATTTATGATGAAAAAATTGCACAAGCATTTGATGCAAAGACTAAAAAACAATTAGAACAAGAAGCTGAATTAGAAAAACAAGTTAAACTAAACGAAAAAAATGATAATATAAAAAATCCAATTGATGATTTAGACTTTAAATTAGAAATTTAAGTAAAGAAGGAAACTATTATGAAATTTGACTTAGAAAAACCAGTAAGTGAAATCAAAAAAGAGATTGAAAAACTTAGACGAAAAGATATTCATAATAGTGAATTTTTAACATTTAAAAAAAATAATGAATATGCAGCTGAACAATTAGATGATAAAATTAATAATTTTTATTCGGCTTCAAATTTCTCTACAATAAGACAAATAAAACTTCCTGAACCAATCAGAAAAGAAATAATCTATTATAATTATATTTCTGAATATTATGATGAAGTAAGTTTTGCTCAGAACTTAAGACTAATTCAAAATAAATTAGTCGAGTTTGATTCTCCTTTTTCAACGTATATTGATACAATGAGTTGAAAAATTGATAATGGATATTTAGAGTTAAAAGGTAGAGATTGATTAACTGAATTTTTTAAGACTTGAACTTTTATGTTAACAAAGAGAATTGTTGACTATAGAATGAAAGCTGTAGAGGACTTAAGATATAACTATTTAGTTGAAATATATTCAATAATAAAAAATTATGGAAAATATGCAAAAATTTATAAAACAATGTATGATGTTTTTGGAAAAGTAGCCAATATTGAAGATGAACTAAGAAATCAAAACATTGAATCAATAGCTAGATTTGCGGACTTCTTATATAAAGACCCTTCAATTTTAATGATAGCTGAGATGTTAGGGCGATTAAATGGTGAAGATGATTTAATGGAAATAAATATAACAGAACAAGTTGTTACATATCCAACAGAAGTTAAATTACCATATAATCCAGAAGAAATTGTAGGATTAACTGTCTCAAAAGATCTTGAAAGATTACTTCCAATGGAATTTGCAAGTCTATTTGATGAGGACTTGGAAATTATATTTTATAAGAAATTTGTAGAATCACAACTTCAAACTTTTTTATTTGAATCAAATGAAAGAGTCATTGAACATGAAATTGAAGAAGTAGAATATGAAGCGCCAATACCATTAGAACAAGGAAAATTTATAATTTGTATTGATACTTCAAGTTCTATGGAAGGTGCTGGTGAATATATTGCAAAAGCATTATCAATTGCAATATCTAAAGTTGCTTTAAAAGAATATAGAGATTTAGTCTTTGTAAACTTTGCAAATCAACATGTTGAAGAATTTACCATTAATGGTAAAAATGTAAATATTCAAAAAATGCTAGAGTTTTTAGCTAAATCTTTTTATGGTAAAACTAACGCTAAACCAGCCTTTGAAAAAATTATAGAAAAAATGCATTCAGAAGATTTTAAAAGAGCTGACTTATTATTTATTTCAGATTTTATGATGGAAACTCTTCCAAATTCAACAAGAGCAAAAATTGCAGATTTAAAGGAAAACTATAATAGATTTCACTCTCTAATAGTAGGAACAATGCCAAATGTTGAAACACAAGAAATATTTGATAATATTATGTACTATGATCCAAATGATCCGTTTGCCACAAATCAAATTATTAAGTCATTAAATGAAACTTTAAGGGATTTAAGAGAATTAAAAGATGAAGAAGTTGCATATCGTAGCGAGCAAATTAATAATTTAAATACAATTAGAGATAAAAAGCGTTTCAGAGAAAAACACTTAGATGATCCAAAGGCAAAAAAACTTACAAAACAAAAACAAAAATTAAAAGAATTAGAAAATAAGAAACAACAAGTTAATCAATAGGGGAAGGAAATAATAATGTTAGTAAAAGAAAAATCAAATTTATTAGTTATTTTTTTGGAGAATGGGGAAGATATTGACCAACAAATTCAAAATATAATAAGAGAATATAAACTTATTGATGCCAAAATTACTGGATATGGTTATTTAAAAAGATTAGAATATGGTGTACTTTCTCAAATTGATCCATTTTTCTTATCAAAATTATTAAAAGAGGGACTTATTACTGTTACAAATTTAAATGGTATGGTAGATAATCGTGAATCAACAATAATGGTTAGCTCTGTTGATGATAAATTTGAAAGACATCAAGGAAGACTAATTAGTGGGGTTGTAGCAAATTCATTCAATATAATTTTAGAAATATATAAAACAGAGTAAAATCTGTTTTATTTCTTATTTTATTCTTAGTTGGTTCTTCTGTAAAAAATAATA
Organism: Spiroplasma endosymbiont of Cantharis lateralis; assembly: GCF_964030855.1. NCBI lineage: Bacteria > Bacillati > Mycoplasmatota > Mollicutes > Entomoplasmatales > Spiroplasmataceae > Spiroplasma > Spiroplasma endosymbiont of Cantharis lateralis. The sequence goes on along the minus strand of NZ_CAXIQF010000002.1, from coordinate 23,412 downwards.
TAAAATTTAAATAGAACTTTAAGCAAGTGGAAGGAGAAAACATGAAAAATATTAAAAGTAAGTCTAGAAAGATAATCTTAATCTTAATTTTATCTTTTGTAGCTTTCTTTCCAATATTAACTATTATTATGACAGTTCCTGGAATGGGGATTGAATCATTAACTTTTATCAATAGTGTTGAAAAACAAATTAAAAGAATAATGCCTAAAAATAAATTTGTTTTTGATCCAAATCATCCTTTATTTGAGGAAATGATGGAACACGTTATTAAATCCTCATTTAAAGCAGATGCATTGTCAACAATAAATTTTGAAGATTCACAAGAAAAAGAACAGTTCTACTTAAAATATTCTAACTATTCAGATGAATGGTATGAAAAATATTGAGCAAAAAAAGTAGAGAATAAAGAGCAAATAGATTTATACGATATTGGAATAAATTTTATTGAATTTGATAAGAGTGTAGCTGAAGAATTTCAATCATTTGGCTTTGTTAACACCGGAATTCAATGAATATTTAAAAGTGGTGGTTTAAAAGAAATATTTTCAAAAAATACATATGAAATGTCTTTGAAACAACAAACAGTTCTTAATCAAGATGATTATGATGAACAAATGCAATATAGTGGACCAGGATTAAATGGTATAAAAGTTAAACATTCTATTGGAACTAAAATTGTAAATAACAAAGTATGATTTTTAAATACTCAAATAGATTCAATTAACTTTGCACTTAAATTAACAAATCCATTTGTAGATAAAACTTTAAGTAAAAATCAAAATATAAGATATGTTACAGTTAATGATTTAAAGTTACCAAATTTTACAGCAACTTTAATTTTTTTAAGATTTAGTGCTGTATTTATATTTTTCAATATTTTAGTTATTCCTGGTGGAATAGGTTTATTTTTGATTCTAAAAAAGAAATGAGAAAATTAAAAAAATAAGGGAAGGAAAATAATATGAAAAAATTATTATCATTATTAACTGTCTTTAGTTTTTCAATATCAACAGTTACTTCAACAGTTTCTTGCATGCCAAAGCAACCAAATATTATTAAAACAAGTCCTTTAAAAATTGGTTTGGATATTGATAAAAGTAAAGCTATTGATACAAGTTTAAACCCAAATGATCATTTTGGTTTTACCAACTATTTTATAGTAGGTGACTCTTTGAGCGATGTTAATGGTTTAACAACTTATGTTAAAGATAAATTTGTAGTAAATACATCATTGGATCAATATTTTGATTTCAATTTAACACTTGGAGGAGCATATGGTTTTGAAGAAGATGGTGTTTATAATAGTGCTTTTAGTAATGGAAAGACTACAGGTTATCTATTATCTGAAAAATTAAATTTTGGAGCAATGAAACCTAGTAATAAATACTCAAAATTAAGTAATCCAAAAGAAGGTTATGGTAAAAATTACTCTGTTGGTGGTGCAACAGCTGGGAAGTCATCAGAACTTGTAAATGGAATTATTATTAATGATTTTAGTACAGAAGAACAAGCAAGAACTTTAGTTAAACAACAAAAAATTGGAACAAATGATTTAGTCTTTTTTGAAATTGGAGGTAACGATATGTTCTCTTTAATTCAAAGTCAAGATAGTCAAAATGATAAAGCTGTAATAGAATATATGAATGAATCTATTAAAAGTATTAGAGCAACATTATTTACACTTTTAAATAATGGTATAAAAAATATTTTATTTATGGGACCACCAATTATGGATATTGTTCCTAGATATATTAATAGAGAAGAAAAACAAGATATTATCGATCTTGGAAAAGAATACGAACTTAAAATCAATAAATTGATCAATGAAGTAAACACCTATTATTCTGGAAACTTATTTTATAGTTCACTATATGAAGGGGACAATAATTTTTCAAATATTATAGAAGGATATGGGGAAGCTATTAGTAATCAAATTGAAGGTGAATATAATAATTCATCTCCGTTCTCTGAAAAAAATATAATACAAGTAAATGGTAAAGAAACTTTTAATTTTAATGAGCTTTCAAGAATTAATTTTAAAAATTATATTGAAACAATTAAAATTAATAATACATTCAACAAAACTAAATTGGATGTTAAGGTTATAGGTCAACCTTTAGATGAAAATCTATGAGGAGATGACTTGAAAAAGAGAGATGAAATAATGATTTCATACTTTTTTACTGACATTGTTCACCCAACTAAATTGGTTCATGAATATGTTTCAGAAATAATAAAAGAAATTGTCTTAAAGGAGTTTAAATAATTATGAAAAAGCTATTAGCTATTTTTGGATCCTCTTTATTAGTGGTTTCTTCAACTTTTTTAGTAGTTTCATGTACTAAAAATAAAAAAGTAATTGATGATATTTCATTGCAAACTGCAGTTGAACAAATTGGTAAATCAATTTATTTAACTGATACAAAAAACTATAATTTTGATTATCAAATGAATGGTGTATTAAAGAATAAAAGAATAAAAGATATATCAAATGTATATGGAAGTGATAATTATACTAAAGATGATTTAAATTCTTATTCAAGATTTGATCAACTATATAAATATTATTTTGATAAAAATCTTTTTAATGATAATTTAAAAGTTGATGAGAAAATAAATTTTGAAGGAAATATTAGACCTAAAAATAGTGGAAGTCTAGAAACAATTCTTGTAACAATTCCTAATTTGCTGGAATTATTAGGTAATGGTAAAATTATTACTTTACTATTTAAATTATTTACAATAATTCCATCATTTATTGTAAATTTAAGTGATAACTATTTAGTTAGTTATCTAGATAAAATTCTTTCAAAGGAAAATAGTGATGCCTTTTCAAATGCCTTTTCAAATGAGTCTTATGATGATTTTACAAACCAAGAGTCTTTAAATTCAGCAATTATTGGTTTTTCAAACTCAATTGATTATCTTATTGGAAATAAAAATAAATTAGAAATTCCAACAAAAGATGAAGTTGAAGGGGAATACTTTTTAAACTCAATAGATAAATTAACAAGTAATTTGAAGTCAATTTTTAATAGTGAAAAATTAATTAGCTTAGATTTAATAATTGACCTGCCTGCAATTGCTGAAATGATTAGATTTGTAAGAACTCTAATTGTATATATTGCAAATGGAGTAGAAACAATTTATACAAAAAGTGAATCTAATGGAAGTAAGAACTATTTTAAAGAAATTGAAGTATTTAGAAATACAAAAATTGATGATACTAAAAATGAAGTAAATATTTTGAATTTTCTTGACTTGTTAGAAAGTACATATAAAAATGGTAATGGTTTAAAATTAATATTGGCTTTATTATTTCAAAGTTATGAGAATCCTAAACTAAAAGTAAGTTGAGGATTGCCAAGATTGGGAGTAATTGCAGATGAAAATATTCAGTTAAAAGGAATAAATCCCTTGCTACAAGCTTCAATGAATGCTATATTTCCAACTTTTTATATTACTGAAGGATTATCTCCAATAATTGCAAATCTTTTAAAACTATTTAAAATTGACAGAGTAAACTTAGCAAGTGTATGCATTGAGTTACTTAATTCATTAGCATCTGGTTCAAATTTTAAAGGAATTATTGATATTATGAATCATTCCTTAGTTAGTTCTATTATTAAAGATGAGAATCTAAAAGAAAAACTAAAAAGTCTGAAAATAATTGAAGAAATTTATAAAAATTCATTATGAGATGAACTTTATAGTGGAAAATTTATTAACAAATTTTTATTAGTATTAAATAATAAAGAAAATGAAGAAGATATTAATATTAAAAATATTATAGAAAATACTAATATAACATTTTTAGGGAAAAAATTTACATATAAAGAGGTTTTTTGAAACATTATTAATAATGAAGACTTTGAAGGTGAATTTAAATTCAACTTTACTAATATTTCAGAAGTAATAATAAATTTGCGAAGAATATTAGACTTAAAAAATGGTGAAAAAATCGAAGCTGACCTTTATAAATTTCAAACTAATTTACAGACATTGTTTGTAAATCTACAAGGTAGTAAAAAACTAACATCATGAGTTACAAATCCAAAAAATGAAGAAGAATCTAGTTTATGAGAAAAATATAGAAAAGAACAATCTAAGTATAATAAAAAAATAAATGATGATATTTTAAATCAAGAAATTATAAGTATTATTGACTTAAAAAATTATTCATACCAGGTTGAAGTTGAGAACAAAAAATATACTATTAAACTTAAAATGTTAAAAAGTAACAATAAATTTCAAATTAGTTCAATTTTTTAATAAAAAAAGTGTCAATAACAAATGAAAATGTCTCAAAATCGTAGATTTATTAAACTGTAAATCTACGATTTTTATATTGTTCCTTTCATGTTTTAGAAAAGTAAATATAATTTGTATATCTAAAGTGATTAGATGGAACACTAGGTTTTTTAATTTTAGACTCAGTTTTTTTAACTTCATTAACCTGACCAACTGGTGTATTTTTAGTTTTGACTTCCACTAATCTATAGAACTTATCTGTATAATTTGCATAGAGCTCATTATCATATGTTTCAGTTATTAGTAATTTTGTTTTACTTGCAAAAGTTGTTATATCGTATCCATCATATGTTAAATATGTTTTTGTTTTATATTTAATTATTCCACCTTTATGAACTTGTCTTTCTTCTCTTCTAACTAAAACAAAATTAATATCCGTATTTTTATTTCAAATTTTCATTTTATTTTTATTATTATCAATTTGAGTAGAGAACTTGTGATTAAAATTAGGTATGAAAACATTAATTAAGTAATCATTGGCCTGCTCAATAGTTTTGATATTGAATTGTCTTAGTTCTTGGGGAAGTCGTTTTTGAAAAGAACCTCAAAGACGTTCAATCTTGCCTTTGGTTTGCGCGCAACTAGTACTTGTTAGCTTAATTCCAAGTTGTTGACACGTAAAGGCATACTGTATATTAGAGTCTGTTTCAGTAGACTCTTTTTCTTTTGTCTTATAATAAAATACTGTTCTTTTATCTGTAAGTATTTCCTCAGGAGTTCCATAATTTAGAAACATTTGTTTTGTAGCTGTATAATATCCAAATAATGTTTCTTGATAATCAAAATAACCTGCTAATACTTTTCCTGTTGAGTCATCAATGAAAGCATGTAGCGATCATTTTTCATTGGTTACTCAATTATGGCTACATGCGTCTGTTTGAATTCTTTCTCCAAAATATTCCTTTCTATTTTGCATGGGTCTACATTCTTCTAAACTAATAATCTTATCTTTAAAAAACTCTTGTTCCTTATTTGTTAATTTATTTTCTAAGGACTTTTGTCTTAATTGTCTAATTAATTCTTTTCTAGTTGATCTGTGCATATAAGGGGAGTAAACCTCATTTTTAAATAATAAATCTCTTAAGTAAGTGTAACTAACTTTTAAATCTTCATATTCTTCTAAGGATTCTTTGAAATGAACTAGATTATAGTCATGATATTTTTCATTTCTCAAATTTAATATTTTTTGTTCAATTTCATAGGGTGTAGATCTATTTGATAATTTACCTCAGTTTTTATGTATAAATGCAGATATACCTTCATTTGATAATCTTTTAATATTTCTATTAATTGTTCTTCGTGTGCAGTTAAGAATTTGCTCTGCTCTCATTTTTGTTATTTCCCCAGAAATAACTTTTTTAATTGTTTTATATTTTAAATTCTCCATATAACTTAATTTCCTTTTTAATTTCATAATTTGTTACCTCTAATACTTAATTGTAATTGGAGGATATCAATATTTATATAAATATTGGGACATTTCTATTTGTTATACATTGAGACATTATCATATGTTATTTACAAATTAGTTCAATTTTTTAATAAAAAAAGTAGTGTTTTTAGGAACTTTTTAGTATAATTAATTTAATCTTTATTTTTGTATAATTATGCAAAAATTAAAGGTATAGAGAAAATAAAAGAGGAGACTAGAAATGATAGGTATTATTTCAACAGCTTACTTTACAGTTAAAGATCGTGAAGGGATTAAAACTGTAAAAAAATATTGATGAAGAAATATGGTTATTCAACATCTTAAATACAGAGGGAAATTTTTTATAATCGCAACAATCGGTTATGGAAAAGCAAATGCTGCAATGGCAATTACTTATTTAATGGAAGAATATCCAACTTTGGAAACAGTTCTAAACATAGACTTAGCTTTATCAACAAATGATAAATTTGATACAACAGATACAGTTATGGCTACAAAATTTATTTATAGAGATGCTGATTTAACAGTATTCAAAGATATTAAATATGGACAAATCGTACATGAACCAGAAGCATATACTTTTAATACAGAATTTGTAACACAAGTTAAAAACTTTAAATTAGGTGTTTCAGATGGTATTATTGGTACTGCTGATATGTTAATTTATAACTCAAAACAATTTAAAGAAATGGTTGACAAATATGGTCAAACAATTGACGTAATTGATTCAGAAGCTGGAGCATTAGCTCAAATAGCTAAAAAATCAAGTGTTAACTTTGTTGCAATGAAAATTATGTATAATAATGCATTATCACCATGAGATAATGATCCATTACATAAGTTTAAAATTTATGAAACAGCTAATACTTTAAAATACTTATTGGCAAGATTATTTAACTTATTATCATCAAAATACATTATTGACTTTACAAAAAATACAAATGATGAATTAGAAGTAATTCATGAATTATTTGAATTATCTCATGATGAATGAGTGTCACTTTTCAAAAGTGATGTTACATCAATTATTTCTGGTTTAGGACCATCATTGATGTTAGTTGATAAAAAAGCAGCTAAACCTGAAGCTGTTGATATTGTTGAAGTTTTAAAAAGTAAATTAGAAGATGAAGGACCAAGTAAAATTATTTTAGGAGAAGATGAATGAAAAAATGCTCCTAAAAAATGATTACGTAAAATGATGTTCTTAACAAATATTCATGTAAATGATGATGAATTGTTATGAAATAAATCAGCTAAATATGATCTTAAATCAACTAAAATTGTTTCAATTGAAGATGTTGCAAGAGCGGTTTCAAAAGCAATTGCTGATCGTTCACAAGATAAATCAGCATATACATATGATGGTGCTACAGTATTGAAAAAACATTTACTAGTTGCAGTAGATGCTCCAATTTCATTCTACATTACTCATAATGTTACTCATGAATTTGTTGAAGCTCCAAAACAAGGATCTCAATTAGTAGCAAACGAATTTACAAAATACTTAAATGAACAATTGGCAGAAGTTGAATCTCCATTTGAAAAAATAATAGTATACTGTAAAGTTCCTGCAGAAGGAGTTGCAAAACTTCCAGTTATTATTAAAACTAAATCAAAAGCTAATCAAGCTGTTGTATTTGGTGGATACTCAAGTAAAGATCAAAAAACTTATACAGTTGTTGATATTACAAGAAATGATTACGACCCATTGAAAGTTGGATCATTCAAAGTTACAGTTCGTTTAAAAAACTCATAGTAACAAAAAATAAAAAAATCACTTTTAAAGTGATTTTTTTATTTTTTAATATAAAGAATTTTAGTATATACTATTTTAGTAAGGGCAAGTGGTGAATTTAATGGCATATAAAAAAAAGAAAGCATTTTTTGAAGATAATGATAGTGTAAGCCAAATTTTAGAGGATTTACTAGATTTATCTTTAATAAAGTTTGATGATAAACCAGTGCCAAATAAATACCAAATACCAAATATTGCTAATGATATAGATAATAAAACTATTATTAAAAAAATAAAGCCTTTAGAAAATAGTGAAGTAAAAAATTTAGATTCAATAATTAAAAACGCAAGACAAATGAATAATATATTTAGCAAATCAAAATGAATTAATAATAGTGTTGAAGAAGAAGAATTTATTATTGAAAAGGCAAAAAAAGAAGGAAAATCAGCATATGATTCAGATGTATTACGTCAATTAATATTGGAGAGGCAAAAGAAAAAGAAAGAATCACTTGGTTTATCAAGTATAATAAATAAAGCAAAAAAAAGAAAATAATATTTATTTTTTAAATAAAAAATTTTATAAGACTTGGGAGGGAAAATAATGGAGAAGAATAATTTAAACGAAATAATTGAAGATATTCAAGAAGCAACTCAAGAAATTATGCAAGAAGAAGTTGTTAAATTCCAATCAAGTGAAGAAAAAAAATCAATTAATAAGTTAGCAAAAGAATTAAATAGAGGAGGAAATATTGATGGTGAACTTTTAAGTAACCTCGAAAGCAAAATTATGTCTAAAAGAGAACAAAAACTACTTGTTCAGGAATATTTTAGAACTAAATTTATTAGAGATTTCTTTAAAATTATATTGGCTGCCTTGTTAATAACTATTACTTTTGATTACTTTATTACTCCAACAGGAAGAGCAGGTCTTTTCCCCGCAGGAGCAGGAGCAATTGCACGTTTTTTTGCAACTTTAACTTTTCCAAGTCAAGATCAAGTACAATTACAGTCATCATTTTACTTTATTTATTATTTTGCTATAAATATTCCTCTTTTTATTTTTGGATACATTAAATTGGGAAAAAGATTTACATTTACAACATTTATTTTTATAATTATGCAAATTGGTTTTGACCAGATTATTCAAAATATTCCATTTATTAATCCAAGAGAATTTAATTTACTTGTAAATTATCAATTAATTGGCTCAATGCCAGGTTCATGAAATACTGGTATTTGATTATTTATTTTTGCTGCATTGGGTGGTTTTTTACTAGGGTTTTCATATTCAATTGTATATAAAATTGGTTCTTCGACTGGAGGCTTGGATTTTTTAACTGTTTTTTTATCTAATAAAACAAACAAGCCAGTTGGTTCACTAAATAGAAAAGTTAATTTTATTATTTTAGCAATTGTTATTATTTTGAATACCATTATTATTCCTATGTCTCTTATTAATTCTGATATAAAAATTAGCATTCTTCAAAGTGGTAGTTATTATCAAGATAATAATCTATTAAAATCAATGTGAGATTTTGCAATTGAAAATGGTGCATTAGTGGGTGATAATAATAATTTACAATGAGATCCAGTATTTGAAGCCTGATTTAGTAATATCATTTATTCTAATGATTACACTTCAATAGAATCTGCAATGAATTTATTTGACGGCTCAGCCTCACTTACAAAGGATCAATATGAATTTTTAGTTCAATTTGTTTGTAAAAAAGGTTATGGTGATGATTTAGTAAATATAAATCAGGGATTAGTATGACATATTAAATTTTTATTTATTTTTGGACCATCACTATTTGCTTCTTTTTCACTTGTAATTTTTGCAGGAATGTCAACTAATATTTTCTATCCAAAATATACAGTAAGAACATATATGATAACAACAAATAATCCAAAGAAAATTAACAAAATGTTATTGGAAAATGGATTCCAAAATGATATTTTAAATTGAGATAGTATTAATAGAATTAATGGAAATTATCTTCATAGAAGTGTTATTATGGTAGCAATGTCAGTTATGGATTGAGATAAAATTGAAAGAGAAATCTTTATGATTGATCCTCAAGTTAAAATTAATGCAATTATAACAAAAAGTGTACGGGGCTTATTTAACTATGAAATTAAAAAAAATGATGACAGAGATATTATAAGAACCAAAATTGAAAAGAATGAACTTGAATTAGAAAAAATTAGACAAATTGCAATTGTAAGAGCTCAAAAAGAACATGAAAAATTACACAAAAAGTGTCAAAGAAGGAAGCCAAATCCTAAAAAACAAGAAAATAAAGATAAAAAAGATTAATTTTTTGTAGTGTAACCTTTTTTCGGACACATTTTAAAAATACTTTATATATTGATATAAAATATTTGTGAACGAAGAGAGGTTTTATTTTGACTAAGTATTCAATCGATCAAAAAATTGAATTAGTATTAAATTTTTATAAATCAAATTTGTTATTATCACAATATTCAAAAGCAGTAGGAATTGATAAATCAAGATTAAAAAACTGAATAAAAACCTATGATGAAAATGGAAGAAGTGGCTTCAAAAAGTCCTTTAAAGCAAATAATGAGGAGATTATAAATTTAAAAAAAGGGCTTAAAAAATCAAAAAGAGAAAGTGAAGATTTAAAATTAGGAGATGAAATGTTTAAAGAATTAAGAGAATTGATTGATAGAAAGAAGTAAATAAGTGAGAGTTAAACACATTTAAATCAAAAGTAGTTTATAACTTTACAATTAAAAACCCAAATATTGCAATTAGAAGACTTTGTAGACTAATTGATCTAGCAAAAAGTACTTACTATGATTGAATATCAAAAGGTAAACCAAAAATTAAGGCTATTAATTGAGATTTGGTTTTGAGAATTAATGATGTTTATAAAAATGAAGTTAAAATCTATGGATCTAGAAGATTATTGAAGTATTTAAATTTAAATTGTAGTCATAAAAAAGTTCTGCGAATAATGAAGTTTCTAAAGTTAAAACCTAATAACTATAAAATACAAAAGAATAAATCAGTTACTCCAGAAAAAATTGGTAAGTATCCTAGATTATTTAAATATCAAACAGATTTGAAAAATTATGGAGATATTTTCTCTGTAGATATTACAGAGAAAATAATAGCAGGATGCAAACTATATACTTGCGCTTTTTATCATGTAAACACTAAAAAAGTTTATGGTTTGGTAACTAAAAATATTAAAGGTATGAAATTAGTATTAGAGTCATTTTTTAATATGGTTAATGAGTTTGGAACATTTAAACCAAACTCAATTATTCACTCTGATAACGGTTCAGAATTTAAATCTTATCAATATCGTTTAGCTACAATGTGATTTGATTTTGGTTTAAGTATGTCTAGAATAGGCAGATCAACGGACAATGGATATATTGAAGGTTTTTGAAGCACTCTTAAAAGAGAAGCAATCAAGGAAGGTTATAAATACAATGTTGTAAATGAATATATTTATAATTTGAAAATGTATCAATATTTTTATAATACTAATAGAGTTAGTTATAAAATATAGGTGTCCGAAAAAAAGGAACAGTACAAAAAGATTAATTTTTTTAAAGAAACTAGTAAATTTATTAAATTTATTAGTTTTTTTGTTTATAATTATGATTATAGTGGTGATTTAATGGAAGAGGAAAATCTTAAAAAAATTATTTATGAAATGTTAGATCTAAAATTAACAGAAATAAGGAAAGAATTTAGTAGAATTACTTTGAAAGACTTATACTGCTATTTAAAGGATGTAGTATTTAAGAATAATAAAATAGTTGATTTAAATGATTTATCGTTCTTTATTATGAACATTAAAATTAACAAAATATTTGAATATCTAAATGTTAGTGCAATTTTAGATGAAAATAATTCAATTGAAATGGATTTAAAAATTATTTTAGAAAGATAGTGGTTAACTTGAATAACAAGGAAAAAAATATAAGCAATAAGCCTAAAAAGCCAATTTTAAAGATTTTTGCTATATTAATAATTATTTCTTCTTTGGTATTAGGGATAGTTTTCTCTAATTTAAAATTCTCAGAAAATATTAAGTTGGGTTCAGACTTTAAAGGTTATTACTCAGCTCTTGTTTCAGTTGGTAATTTAAATGAAAAAGAATCAATAAATGGTCAACCAAATGGTGATTCAACAGAAGGAGCTAAAGCTCTAAATGAACGTTTAAATCCAATGGGAAATAATCAAATAATAATTGAAAAGGCTGGTAAAAACTTTTTAAAAGTTTTATCTCCAGTAGATGCATATCAAAGTGAAACAATTTTTAAAAATCAAATCCAAAAAAATGGTGGAATTGTTTTATTAGATTCAACAGAAGGTAAATTTAATGATTTACAAATTACAAATGAAAGTAATAAACTTGAAAGAAAAGGAATTAATGAATATTTTACTGGAGCAAATTCAACTTTCATTAATGAATCAAATTCAAAAAACCCAGCAATTTCATATTCATTAAATGGTGATAATTTTAAAGCATTATTTAAAACAGAAGAAGGAGCTGAAGGACAAACTCGTGAAGCAGGAACTTTACCTTTATTTATCCTTTTAGATGCTGATGGTTTTTATAATGATATAAGAAACTATTACAATTTAATTAAAGGTGAGAAAAAAGATAGAATTGAAGAATTCTTTAAAGTTATTGTTGAACCTTTAAGAACTTTCTATGATGCAAGTAGTACTCCTACAAAAGTAAAAGAAGTTTTATATGACCTATTTTATGGTCAATGAACTGAAAAGACATCTTCAGGAATTAGTACAACTTATAGAGGATCATTGATGAGTAGAAGAAATGGTTCAAATGAATCTTTAAAAGATGCAAGTTCATTCTTAGAGGTTGTAGATTCATTTAACTATTTATCAGAAACTTCAAAATATGTTTATGATTCAAATGCTGTAACAAAAGATTTTGAAACAGGTGGAAGATATTCACAGAATGTAAAATTATGAGATTCTTCGAATACATTAACAGAAAAATATAAAGTTAATGAAATATTTTCTTTAATAAATCCAGTGCTTTTAAATTTTGTTATTTCAAATCAAATCCTTTTTAATGAAACTTTTGCTAATAACTTAGTAACTAATTATTTCTTATTTAATGGAAATGTTACTGAATCAAAAGGGCAAGCTTCTAATGGATATATTGATGGAAACAATTTAATAACTAAAGTTGATTCAGAAGCAAAGGCTAGAATTGGTGCTTCTTTATTTAACGCCTCTGGTAAAGGATTTGTTTTTACAGTTAACTCTGTTGCAACTATTGATGGAAAAGTAACACAAGTAATGTTAATTTCATCATTAGTATTTATATTAATTATTGCTTTATGTTTAATTGCTTATATGGGATTCTTTTATAGACTACTTGGTCTTTTCTCAATGATAATTACATTAGCAATTATAGGAATGACTTTATTGTCATTATCATGATTCAATCTGGCAGTTGGACCAGAAACAATTATTTGCTCGTTTATTTTACTTGGGCTAAATATTGAGATCTTCTCTTCTCTATTTGAAAATATGAAGGAGAGTTACTATCTAAAACAAAGGGGATTAAAAACTAGTTTTAATATTTCTATTAAAGAAAATGTTGGAATAGCATTAGATTTAGTTGTTGCTTTGTTAATTCCATCAATGTGTATGTTCTGAATTTCATCTAATGCAATTATTTCAATGGCAATAATGTTAGCAATGGGGTCGTTCTTTACAGTATTATTTACAATATTGGTAGGTGTAATTCTATTCAAATTAATAATTAATTCTCAATTAATTGCAAATAAATCATATTTATTCGCTTTAAATACAGACTTTGCATCTCAAGGTAAATTCTTTATTAATTATAAAATAAGAAAAATAGAAAATAAAATTATTAAACTAAACTCAAAACCTGAAATTGACAAAGAAGCAATTACAAAACTTGAAAGTGATCTTAAATCTTTAAACGATAAATTAAGTGAAATTAATTTAAAAGATATAGAAAAAAATAATAAGAAGCAAGAATTAGCTAAGGAAAAACTAAATAAAAAAATTGATTTAATAACACAAAAAATTAATAGTTTAAATCCTGAAAAAGATGCTAAAAAAATTCAGTCACTTAATTTTAAAGTAAATGAATTAATATTTGTTAGAGATGATAATACTCAAAATATTATTGAAGAAGAAGGACAAATTATTACTTCTACTAATGAAAAACTAAAAATAAAGACAGTTGAAAGAAATATTAAAAATGGAACTAAGTTTGTTTCATTATTTGGAGTAATTCTACTTGCACTATCACTAGGTATTGGTTTCTTATTTGGTCTACGTTTTGATGATACATTTGGTGGAAGAACAGACTATACTTTATGAGGAGATAATACTTCAACACTTTATTCTCAAATAAGAGAAGAGAGTTTTGAAGATACAAGTTATGGTAATGAACAAAAGTTAAAAGAAATCTATGAATTTAAAGAAGACTTAGTTGAAAAACATGAGAGCTTTAAATCTAATAATCAATACAATGAAGAAGCTGTTAAATTAGATGAAACAAGAACAGTTAGTGAATTCTTAAACTTTGTACTCGATGATAGTTTTTATGTTAATTACTTAGCTCAAAATTTATCAGATAAGAAGTCATATAAAAGTAAAAATTATTCAGTTTCTTATGGAGATAAATTCATATTTAATGATTCTTCTTCAATAACTGAAGAAAATCAAAATTGAATAACATTGACAGTATTTACACAAGATTTAAAACAATCAGCAATTATTAAAAAAATGTTTAATAATTTAGGTGTGGATAAAAATATAAATTCAACTTCAAACAATGGATTTATAACAAAATCTATTAAACCTGCTACAATGTTCTGATCAATTAAAGAAATAGCAATCTCTATTTTAATAATTATTGCAGCATTAGTTATTTATATACTTATTAGATTTAAATGAACATATTATATAGCAATGATTATATCAATAGTTTTGGCACCACTAGTTGCAGTTGCAGCAATTACAGCATTGCAAATTCCTTTAGGAAATGTTGCAATCATTGCAATAGTAGGTTCAATATTCTTTACAATTATTTCTTTATTCATTATCTTTGGTAAAGCAAGAACTCTAATTGCATCAAAAGATGAAAAATCATTAATAAACTTCTTTAAACAAGAAATTGAAATTATTTATGATACAAAGTCAGTTAAGAAAAAAATGAATGATGAGTTATTTAATCTTAAAAATGAAATGAGACTAAATATTAGAACTAATAATTTACCAAAAGAAGAGAAGAAAAAATTAAAATTAGAATTTAAAGAAATTAAGCATGCTAAAAAAATAGAGTTTAGAAAAGTTAAAAAAGCTAATAAAATTAAAATAAATAGAGTTGCAAAACAAAATAACTATTTATCAGAAGTTTTAGTAAAAACATTTAGATTTGGGTTAGTAAGATCTTTATTATTAATTGTTTTATATACAGGTCTTGGAATCATCTTAGCTTCATCAATGTCAAGTATTTGATCATTTGGAGCTTCAATGATAATTGGGATTTTTGTTTCAAGTGTATTTGTATTGTTTATTTCATTACCATTGTGGGTAGTATTTGAACAAATAAGAATAAGAAATCAATTAGCAAGAAAACGTTTCATAAATGGTTTATATGTTTCAAAAGAAGAACAAATCATAGAAGGAATAAATGATTAAGAGGTAAATAAATATGGATATAAAGAAATATATTTTAGATGTTCATAATTTCCCAATAGAGGGAGTAACCTTTAAAGATATTACTCCGTTATTAAATGATAAAGATGCTTTTAAATATGTAATTGATAAAATGGTTGATTATGTCAAAGCAAAAAAAGCAACTGTTATTGTTGCTCCAGAAGCTAGGGGTTTCTTATTTGCATCAGCAGTTGCATATGCAGCAAACTGTAGATTTGTTTTAGTAAGAAAACCTGGAAAATTACCAAGAAAAGTAAAAGATGTTGAATATGTTTTAGAATATGGTAAAGGTCATATTCAAATGCATGTGGGAGACTTAAAAGAAAACGATAATGTAATTATTGTAGATGATGTCTTAGCAACTGGTGGTACTATGAAAGCGATTGTGGAGCTTGTTAATCAAGAAAAAGCAAAAGTTGGAGGAATAGTATTTGTAGCTGATTTATCATTCTTACATGAACCAGATTTATTTAAAGAATTTGATTCAAAAAGTTTAGTAACTTATTAGTATAAAAAGACAAAATATTATAATATTTTGTCTTTTTTTTAAATGTAAAAAAATCATAGCCAACTTACTATTATTAGTTTAATTTATATATAATATAGTTAATAATAAATTATCAAAGACAAGGGGAATTTTATGCAGTCAAGAGCCTCAATGAGTGAACAAGAATTTAATTTTATTGAATGTCGTGATGTCGAAGTTCTTGTTTCAGAAATGAAAAAATATATTAAAAATAAAAAATTAATTGATGAAGTTAAAAGGGCATACTATTATGCTGAAGAAAAACATAAAAATCAAAAAAGAAAAAGTGGAGATCCTTTCATAATACATCCACTTTCAACTGCATATTATTTAGCTCAATGAAGAATGGGACCAAAAACTATTATTGCTGGTCTTTTACATGATGTAATTGAAGATACCCCTGTTACTTTCTCAGAAATTGAAGAATTATATGGTGTTGAAGTTGCAGATATTGTTGAAGCTGTAACAAAAGTAAGTTACTTTACAAAAGAAAATCGTGAGCAAATGAAAGCTAATTATTTAAGAAAACTATTCTTATCAATGATTAGAGATATTAGAGTTATTATTGTAAAAATTGCTGACCGTATGCATAATTTATTAACTCTTCAACATATGAAACCTGAAAAGCAAAAAGTGATTGCTAAAGAAACATTAGAAATTTACTCAACAATTGCTCATAGAATTGGTATGAAAAATGCTAAAAATCTTTTAGAAGATTACTCATTTGAGTATTTAAATCCAAAAGAATTTAAAAGGGTTAAAAGTCTTTTAGAAGAAGACAAAAGTACAAGAAAGGAAATAATTACTGAAATTATTTCTGAAGTTAATAAAAAATTAAAAGCTGGTGGTATCTCAAATGTTACAATTTTTGGTCGATCAAAAACAATTTATTCAATTTATAGAAAATTAACTCAATTTGGTAAGTCATTTAGTGATATTCACGATATTTTGGCTGTAAGAATTATTACTGAAAAACAAGATGATTGTTATAGAATTCTTGGTTGATTACATCAACTATTTACACCTTTATCAGGAAGATTTAAAGACTATATTGCAACACCAAAAAACAATTTATATCAATCATTGCATTCAACATTAGCAAGTAAAGATGGAGTTATTTTTGAAGCACAAATAAGAACATATGAAATGGACGATATTGCTGAAAACGGAGCAGCTGCCCACTGAAAATATAAAGAGGGTGAAAAAAATATTGATATTGCTGAGAAACAAAAGGAAATTGATTTAAAAGTAGATATGTTTACAAGATTAATGGACTTAGAAAAATTAGCATCAGAAGCTGCAGAGTTAGATTACGATGAAGAATCACAAAAAATTGATTTAAGTGGAGAAGTAGTTGAAGAAGCTTTTAAATCAGATTATTTAGCACCAATGATTTATATTTTAACTCCTGATGGAAATGTTGTTAATTTACCATTTGGATCAACTGTTTTGGATTTTGCATATAAAATTCACACTGAAGTTGGGAATAAAACTATTGGAGCTAAAATTAATGGGGTGTTTTCACCTTATAACTCAACATTAAACTCAGGAGAAATGGTTGAAATACAAACTTCAAAAGAAACAAATCCTCATGAAAAATGATTGCGTTTTGTACGTACTTCAACAGCGCGAAGAGCTATTGAAGATTATTTAAATACTGAAAAAGTAAAAGAACAAGCAAAAGAACAAATTACGAATCAAAAAATTATTAGAAATGTTAAACGTGAAGTTGATAGATATATAATTGCTCATAACTTAAAATGACAAGTAAAATCAATTGATGAAATTCAAAAAAAATTAAATGTTTTAGATTATAAAAATATTGATGAGTTTTTATTATCAGTTGGTAATGGTGACTTTACTATTCCAGAAGCAGTTGAAATTGTATATGTATCAAAACAAGAACTAAAAGATATTGAAGTAATCAATGATATGAAAACTAGAAAATATAAGTCAGCTAAGGGAAGAGATGACTTAAGAATTAATGGAATTGAAAAAGTTAATTGTACTCTTGCACAATGCTGTTATCCAGTTCCTGTTGAACCAGTTACTAGTTTTATGTCAAAAACAAAAGGAATTCAAGTTCATCGCAGTGATTGTTTAAATATTACCAATATTAAAAGAGTAAAAAACTTATTAGAAACAGAGTGAATTGAAGCAAAAACTGAGGATAGAAACTATAATGCTAAAATAAGAATGACAACCTATGATCGACCAGGAATCTTATTGGATATAATTAATGTTTTTAATGCTCAAAGAGTAAATCTAAATGAGGTTAAAGTTATTTCTCAAGAAGAAGATTATTCAGGTAAGGGAAGTATGATTATAAGTGTCAATAATGCTGATCAGTTAAATGTGATATTAAAATCACTTTCAGAAATACCTGGAGTGATTGGAGTTACAAGAGCAACTTCATCAGAAAATCCAATGGCATAATTATTTTTAATTTATAAAAAAATATTAAATAAAAGCACTTTTCAAAGTGCTTTTATTTTTTTAAAGTACTTTAATTCCCTGAAGTTTATAATTAATTATAAAAGTAAATGTATAAAATAAAGGTTGGTAGGGAGGGTGTTAGAAGAAAGGAAAAACAATGAAAAAAACATTGTCTTTGTTTGGAATATTTAGTATTGCAGTTGCTTCATCAGCTTCAATATTAGGTGGTTCAATTAGTAAAGTTGAAAAATATAATAATTTTTCAAAAAATAAATGTAATATTACAGATGAATTAGCTAATTTTAATCAAACTTGTAACAATGAAAATACTTCTAAATATGAGATTAGGCAAGAAATTCAAATTGGGTATGAAGTAAGAACTATGTATATTGATGAGTGAGTTGTAAATTCTCATTATGATTGAAGTCAAAGTCCTGAAAGTGGCGAATATAATTATAAAAGTGTTTTACTTTTTTTAGAATCTTCTATTCCTAATTTTAAGAAGGAAATGAATGAGAGGGCAAAAGAAGTATTTGTAAAGACTTTTATGACAGAGTCTTTACAATATGCAAATAAAAATATTGGTGGTATGTATATTTCATTAAGCTGATTTATGTCTTGACCTGGTTCAATTCGAACTGTTGGATATGGTATATTTGATACTTGGAAAAATAGTCCTCTAGAAGGAGGACAAAGGCCTAGTGAATCTTATAAAGTACAATTTCTTTGACAACAAAAAGTAGAAAATGATATAGAAACAACAAGACAATATGGAATGCCAAAATATAACAGATATGGTGATATTAATAAGTTAAAAAGAGATTTTGAATATTTTACATTACCATTTGCAAATGTCTCATATCATATAAATCATGAAACAAAAATGTTTCTTCAATGAAAACATGATATTTTTCCAACAACTGTCTTTAATTTTGATCAACCCACATACTTTAAACAAGAAAACTTTGATCAGAATGGTAACCAATGAATTAGACTTAAAACAACTTATAAGGTATTGGTAGATTATGAGACAATAAATATAGTTACAGAGGCAGATGTCCTTGCATTAATGCCTGCAAATACAAAATACGGTCTTAATATTGATTTTGGTGACTACTTTGTTTTATTAAATCATAAAGAAGTAAAATCAATTTTAGAAAATTATAATAATCTTGAGAAATCATTAATTCAAAGACAACTTCCCCCTACTGGTGGAAGCAGTGCTTTATCAACAGCTTTTTTTCAAGTAAGTAATCCAAATGATGTAAGAAAAATTAGTGTTAAATTAAATCATGCAATTATTCATACATTGAGTTCAGCTTTATGTGTAGTAAGTAATTTGTCAACAGAACTAGCATTTGATCAAATATTTAGAAAGTTATTTTCTCAATATGTCGGTTCCACAGAATCTGAAAGAAATATCATTATTAATATGATGTCAGAAAATTTAGATTATCACTTTCCTGGAAGAGGAATTACAGGATTAGTTGCTGCATATTATCAAAATCCTCAATGAGTTGGTTCAAATTATGGTTTAGAATTTAGAACTGGAACTTATGGAGGTGCTGAAACTGTATATTATTTGGAACCTTGACAATAATTCAAAGGGTATATAAAGCATTTTTTTAAGCAATAAGCAATTATAATTTAAATTACAAGAATTAATAAATAGTTCTTGTAATTTTGCATTTTATTGAAAAAATATTTTTAGTAATTTAATTCCATATCTTTTTTATATAGTATTTAAAAACATTTAAAATAGGTTTTTTTTAAAATACAAGGTTAACTATAACTAAATTAAATTTATCTAATTAAATAAAATATTTATTGCTAAAATATATATAAATATTGATTAAAGATGTATGGTTCTAATCTGTATTACTAGATTAATTTCTAATTTAATAAATTATTAATAAATTAAATATATATTATCTAATTATAATTAAATGAATATTTTAACCAAATATTTAATGATTTGTAGAAATTGAAGTCCAGATATATATAGAGTTAAATTTTTTTTATTGTAGTGTAACCTTTTTTCGGACACATTTTAAAAATACTTTATATATTGATATAAAATATTTGTGAACGAAGAGAGGTTTTATTTTGACTAAGTATTCAATCAATCAAAAAATTGAATTAGTATTAAATTTTTACAAATCTAATTTGTTATTAGCACAGTATTCAAAAGCAGTAGGAATTGATAAATCAAGATTGAAAAACTGAATAAAAATTTATGACGAAAATGGAAGAAGTGGATTTAAAAAATCCTTTAAAGCCAATAATGAGGAGATTATAAATTTAAAAAGAGAGCTTAAAAAATCAAAAAGAGAGAGTGAAGACTTAAAATTAAGAGATGAAATGTTTAAAGAATTAAGAGAAATGATTGATAGAAAGAAGTAAATAAGTGAGAGTTAAATACATTTAAATCAAAAGTAGTTTATAACTTTACAATTAAATACCCAAATATTGCAATTAGAAGACTTTGTAGAATAATTGACTTAGCAAAAAGTACTTACTATGATTGATTATCAAAAGGTAAACCAAAAATTAAGGCAATTAATTGAGGTTTGGTTTTGAGAATTAATGATGTTTATAAAAATGAAGTTAAAATCTATGGTTCTAGAAGATTAATGAAGTATTTAGATCTAAATTGTAGTCATAAAAAAGTTTTGCGAATAATGAAGTTTTTAAAGTTAAAACCTAATAACTATAAAATACAAAAGAATAAATCAGTTACTCCAGAAAAAAATGGTAAGTATCCTAGATTATTTAAATATCAAACAGATTTGAAAAATTATGGAGATATTTTCTCTGTTGATATTACCGAGAAAATAATAGCAGGATGCAAACTATACACTTGCGCCTTTTATCATGTAAACACTAAAAAAGTTTATGGTTTGGTAACTAAAAATATTAAAGGTATGAAATTAGTATTAGAGTCATTTTTTAATATGGTTAATGAATTTGGAACATTTAAACCAAACTCAATTATTCACTCTGATAATGGCTCAGAATTTAAATCTTATCAATATCGCTTAGCTACAATGTGATTTGATTTTGGCTTAAGTATGTCTAGAATTGGTAGATCAACGGACAATGGATATATTGAAGGTTTTTGAAGTACTCTTAAAAGAGAAGCGATCAAGGAAGGTTATAAATACAATGTTGTAAATGAATATATTTATAATTTGAAAATGTATCAATATTTTTATAATAATAATAGAGTTAGTTATAAAATATAGGTGTCCGAAAAAAAGGAACAGTACAATAAATTTTTTTTATACAACCCGTACTTACGGTTGTATAAAAAATGTGGGGGGTAAAAAGTTGCAAAATTAAATAAAATATGATAGTACTTGCGAGAGTACTTTTTTTGTTGTCAATAATCATTGTTGCTTAAATATTTATATATTTACATATCTCAGAACGAACTAAAAGAATTATTCAACCTATTGACAATAAAAGAAAGGAAAAAATATGAATAAAGAAAATATAACAAGAAAAGATTACAAAATGTTTTGTCTCATAGTAAAAGATTTTTGGTTTAAAAAAGATATTCAAAGTCTTTTAGACATTGTAGCAAAAATCTTATTTTTGAATAAAAGAAAAACTGAAATATGAGAATTGTATAAAGATTATAATATTGCTAATAAATTGGAAAGAAACCAATTTGCAGTATTAACTCATATTTGTAAAGAAACCAATTTTAACGATATATCTAAGGAAATTAGAATTATTTCATTTAGATATAAAAGCAGCTATGAATCTAGAAAAACACAGTTTAAAGATGATTAGTACTAGATAAGGAGTAATTATGGAACCATTCAATGTTGATTTAGATAAAAATTATCAAGCATTTGATAAATTATTGACTTTACAAACTCAGAATAAAAATATTTTTATTTATGGTAAACCTGGTGTTGGTAAAACCACCTTTTTATATGATTTTTCTAAAAAAATTAATAATCAAAAGGTTGAAATTTCAGGATATAAAGTTCCAAAATTTAATATAATGTTTTTTAATGTTAATGATTGAATTAAAGACGTACAAAAAACATGAAAAGAAGAAAACACTTTCGAAGGATCAATAAAAATTAATACACAAGCTAATATTTTATTAATTGATGATTTAGGTAGTGAGTTTTTTCATAAGTCTACCATGCCCTCAATTTTAAATTTATTTGAAGAAAGATATGAGCATGTTCAAAAAAATAGAAATAATTCTATAACACTAATTACATCAAATTATTCTTTGGATGAATTAAAAGATAAATATTCAAATCTTGTTCAAGATAAAGCTGCTATTGAAAGATTATTTTCCAGAATTGATGGTGTTATTGATAAGGAAATAAGGTTTATTGGTAAAGATAAAAGAAAAGAAAAAAATAATTTAGAGAGATAATATAAATAAAAAAATAAGAGATAATAGGTGAAAGTATGTTTACGTATAATGGTTGCAAACATAAAATTTATAAAACAAAAATAACCTCTAATTAATTAAATTTTAACAAAATAAAATATAGAAAGAATATAATTGAATGAATAAACTAGTAATATTAGAATCACCAGGTAAAATTAAAAAAGTAAGTCAATTTTTAAAAGAAATTGATAAAGTTAACAATTATATTGTTAAAGCTTCAATTGGACATATAAGAGAACTTTCAAATGAAAATGAATATAACATGGGAATTGATATTGAGAAAATGAATCCAATTTATAGAATTTCACTTAATAAAAAACAAGTAGTTTCAGATTTAATCCAACAAGCTAAATTAGTAGACGAGGTTATAATTGCAACTGACCCAGATAGAGAAGGAGAAGCTATTGCCTTTCACTTATTTGAGATATTAAAGAATTATTCTAAAAATTTTAAGAGAATGAGATTGAACGCAATCACAAAAGAGAGTGTTCAAAAGGAATTACAAAATCTAAGTGAAATTAATCAAAGCTATGTAAATAGTGCCATAACAAGACAAATATTAGATAGAATGGTTGGTTTTAGAATATCACCTATTTTACAAAAACTTATTGGTGCAGCAAGTGCTGGAAGGGTTCAAAGTGCTGTTTTAAGAATTTTGTGTAACAGACAAAAGCAAATTAGTAACTTTGATAAAAAGAAATACTTTTATCTTCAAGACGAGTATAAAAACATGGTTTTTAAAAATTATTTTTATAATAAAGAAAACAAATTTTTAATAAATAAAATTTATGATGAAAATGAGATAAATAAAATAAGCAAACTC
>NZ_CAXIQF010000001.1:0-45162 GCF_964030855.1 Spiroplasma endosymbiont of Cantharis lateralis | reverse complement strand
TGTTATCAAATGTTATGGGTATAAATCCAACAATGGATCTTTCTGTTCTAGGAGGAATCATTGTAGGGTCCTTAACAGCTATCATACATAATAGAACTTATAATATAAATGTTCCTAGAATGTTATCTTTTTTTGGAGGAGAAAAGTTTGTACCAATTGCAACTTTTTTTATGGGAATAGGATTAGGTATTATTATTTTCTTTGTTTGACCAATTATAATGTTAGGTTTATTTCAAGTTGGTTCAGGTTTAGGGAATTGAATGAATGTTGGAAGTAAAGAGGAATATGCAAGAACATCAGGTTCGATTGCAGCATACTTTTTTGGAGTTTTTGAACAATTATTAATACCGACAGGATTACATCATGTTTTTTATACTCCATTTTGATTTACATCAGTTGGTGGCACATGATATGCTCCAGAAATATCTGATGGAGTTATAACAGGGTGGAATTTATCTCAAGGAGCTTATACCATATTCTTTGAACAAATGAACTGAGTTGGAAGAAGCTTTGAACTATCTGAAAGTGCTTATCAAAGTATTATAGATAATAATATGACAAGTTACTTAGATATTATTTATAAAAGTGATAATGCTTGATATATATCATTTAATCACTTTACTACAGAAGTAGGAACAGGATTTATGAGTGGAAGATTTGCTGTATATAACTATGGTCTTCCAGCTGCTGGTTTAGCTATGATTTTTCTAGCTAAACCAGAAAATAAAAAGAAGTTACAGGAATTTTAGGTTCTGCAATAATCACGTCTATGGCAACTGGCATTATTGAACCTCTGATATTTTCATTTATATTAGTTGCTCCCATACTATTTGGAGTTCATGCATTAATTGGAGGTTTTAGTTATTTATTTGCATATCTCTTAAACGTTCAAGCAGGTAATGGTTTTACAGCAGGAATGATTGATTATGTATTCTTTGGTTTAATTCCTGGTTATTCAAGTGGAGTAAACATTATTGGTGAAAGTGAGGGAAGTATTTTTGGGATGTTTGCAGGAAGAAACGGTGCCTTATGAATAATAATTTATGGTGTATTAATAATTGGTCCAGCATATTTTATTTCATTTTGAGCACTAATTAAATTTAAAAATCTTAAAACACCAGGAAGAAATTTTGAAGATAGAAGATGTGGCTCTAGAAAAAACTAAAGAGTCCTTAAATAAAAATAAAACAAATAAGGAAAAATTAAATGGTAAAGAACAAGTTAAAAAAATAATTGAAGGATTGGGAGGAAAAGAAAATATAATAGAAATTAATAATTGTGCTTCAAGATTAAGAATTAATGTTAAAGATCCAAAATTAATAAATGATAATTTATTAAAGGAAACCAAAAATATGGGAGTCATAAAAAAAGGTCAAAGTATTCAAATAATTTACGGACCTCACGTTTCAAATATTTCAATAAATGTAAAGGAAGAATTAGGTAAATAATATGAAAGAAAAGTTGCAGTCTCAATATATGTATTTAATTTTTTAGAAATAGGTAAAAAAATTGATGAGTTAGTTATTGCCGGTGTTGATTGAATTCATGTTGATATAATGGATGGTAATTTTGTAAATAACTATGCTTTATGTCAAAAAATTTGTGGAGATATTAAGGATAAGTATAAAAACTTAATTATTGATGCTCATTTAATGTGTTTAGAACCACAAAGATATATTAAATCCTTTGCAGAAAATGGAGTAGATCATTTTAATTTTCATTTTGAATCAATTACAGATAAAAGTGAGAAAAATATTATTCATATTATTAATGAGATAAAAAAAAGTGGTATGAAAGTAGTTTTGGCAATAAATCCAGAAACTAATCCAATAATTTTGAAACCTTACCTTGATTTACTTGATGGTGTAATGTGTATGTCTATTAAACCAGGTTTTAATGGTCAAAAGCTTAATGAAATAGTTTATGAAAATTTAAGGTATCTTTCAGATTATAAATTTAAAAAGAATTAAATTATTTTATACAAGTTGATGGAGGAGTAAGGGAAAATACATACCAAAAATTGAAGTTAAAAGGTGCAGAAATTTTAGTTGTTGGAGCATTTATAAATAATAAGGAAATTAATTTAAAAGATCAATTAGAAAAAATTGAAAGGGAAGGATAAAATGAAAATTGCAGTTGGTAGTGATCATGTAGGTTTAATTTTGAAAGAACCAATTAGAGAATGATTCTATGAACTTGGTTATGAATTAATAGATGTTGGAACCAATGAATTTGAAAGAACTGACTATCCTATATATGGTAGGAAAGTTGCTCAACTAGTTGCTGATAAAAAAGTGGATTTTGGAATTATTTTTTGTGGAACAGGAGTTGGAATTTCATTAGCAGCAAATAAAATAAAAGGCGTAAGAGCAGTTGTTTGCAGTGAGCCATATAGTGCAAAACTTTCAAAGGAACATAATAATACAAATATTTTATCACTAGGTTCAAGAGTTGTAGGTTTAGAACTTGCTAAAATGATAATTAGTGAATGGATTAATGCTACTTTGAAGGTGGCAGACATCAAAAAAGAATAGATATGTATTAATAAAACTTAAATAATTAAAAATTTTAATAAAAAAAGTACTTTTTTAAGTACTTTTTTTATTAATAAGCCTTGAAATCTGTAGTGTAACCTTTTTTCGGACACATTTTAAAAATACTTTATATATTGATATAAAATATTTGTGAACGAAGAGAGGTTTTATTTTGACTAAGTATTCAATCAATCAAAAAATTGAATTAGTATTAAATTTTACAAATCTAATTTGTTATTAGCACAGTATTCAAAAGCAGTAGGAATTGATAAATCAAGATTGAAAAACTGAATAAAAATTTATGACGAAAATGGAAGAAGTGGATTTAAAAAATCCTTTAAAGCCAATAATGAGGAGATTATAAATTTAAAAATAGAGCTTAAAAAATCAAAAGAGAGAGTGAAGACTTAAAATTAAGAGATGAAATGTTTAAAGAATTAAGAGAAATGATTGATAGAAAGAAGTAAATAAGTGAGAGTTAAATACATTTAAATCAAAAGTAGTTTATAACTTTACAATTAAATACCCAAATATTGCAATTAGAAGACTTTGTAGAATAATTGATTTAGCAAAAAGTACTTACTATGATTGATTATCAAAAGGTAAACCAAAAATTAAGGCAATTAATTGAGGTTTGGTTTTGAGAATTAATGATGTTTATAAAAATGAAGTTAAAATCTATGGTTCTAGAAGATTAATGAAGTATTTAGATCTAAATTGTAGTCATAAAAAAGTTTTGCGAATAATGAAGTTTTTAAAGTTAAAACCTAATAACTATAAAATACAAAAGAATAAATCAGTTACTCCAGAAAAAAATGGTAAGTATCCTAGATTATTTAAATATCAAACAGATTTGAAAAATTATGGAGATATTTTCTCTGTTGATATTACCGAGAAAATAATAGCAGGATGCAAACTATACACTTGCGCCTTTTATCATGTAAACACTAAAAAAGTTTATGGTTTGGTAACTAAAAATATTAAAGGTATGAAATTAGTATTAGAGTCATTTTTTAATATGGTTAATGAATTTGGAACATTTAAACCAAACTCAATTATTCACTCTGATAATGGCTCAGAATTTAAATCTTATCAATATCGCTTAGCTACAATGTGATTTGATTTTGGCTTAAGTATGTCTAGAATTGGTAGATCAACGGACAATGGATATATTGAAGGTTTTTGAAGTACTCTTAAAAGAGAAGCAATCAAGGAAGGTTATAAATACAATGTTGTAAATGAATATATTTATAATTTGAAAATGTATCAATATTTTTATAATAATAATAGAGTTAGTTATAAAATATAGGTGTCCGAAAAAAAGGAACAGTACATAAGCCTTGAAATCTAAGTTTTTAAGCTTTACTTTATTTTTTTTAATATAAAAGTGTGTTATAGTAAGTATTTATAAGGAGAATTTAAATGAAAACATTAATAGAGATAAATAATATTTCAAAAGCCTTTGGTAAAAAAGTAATTTTTAAAGATTTTAATTTAGAAATAAAAGAAGGTCAAAAAGTGGCTTTAATGGGTGCAAATGGATGTGGTAAGACAACTTTAGTTGAAATGATTGCTCAATTCTCAAAACCAGATTTGGGAGAAATTAAGATTCACTTAGAAGATAATATTAAACAAGAAATTGGGATTCAATTACAGGAAGGTAATTGACCTACAGGAATTACAGCACATAATATGTTAGATTTTTATAAAGCAGTATATCCAAAATTAACAAAAGAGTGAGAAGAAAAAATAAAAAATGTCTTTGAAATTGATGAGTTTATTGACAGACCTCTTAAAAAATTAAGTGGAGGGCAAAGACAAAGATTTAATGCAATGATTTCAATTATGAATAATCCAAAAATTATAATATTAGATGAATTAACAACTGGATTGGATATGGAGTTACAATTTAAAATAATTGATTTTTTTTCAAAAAACACGAAAGAATTTAATCAAACTTTATTATTAGTTTCACATCACCCTGAAGAAGTTGAAGAAATGTGTGATCGTTTAATTATTATAAAAGATAGTAAAGTTTTTTATGATGACTCAATAGTTAATACAATTAAAAAGCACAAATCAGTTAGAGCATTAATGGATAAGTTCTTTAAAGGAGAAATTTAAAATGAATAAATTAAAAAAACAAAAGGATTTAAATATTAAAAAACAAATTAGTATTTTTAATAATTTGTCTCTGTTACTTTCTAAATCTTTTATTAAAGAACCAAAGTCAATAATTTTTATGATTGTTGTTCCAATCTTCTTCAATATTATGTTCTTCTTTATAATGGGAGAAAAGTCAGGCCAAGGTCACTCAATTCTATTTGCCTATACATTACTACCATGTCTTACAATTTTAACTCTACTAGCACCAGCTGTAGTAGAATGGAAAAACTCTGTTTTCTTAAAAAGAATTGATATAACTGGAATAAGAAAAGGGATGTTCATAGGAGCACTTTGATTTGTATATTTAATAGCTGGCATAATAGCATTTATATTAATGATGATCTTTAATTTAATATTTTCTGAAATTTATAGTTTAGCTTTAAATGACAACCAACCAACTTTTGCAAAACTATTAGGAGATGTTCATTGAGGTTATTTAATATTGTCTATGATTTTAATTACTCTAACTTCAATTGCTTTAGCTACATTATTTGGTGGATTATTTAGTTCTGTGGGTTCAATGCAAGGAATGATTATGATGATTTACTTTTTTAGTATATTTTTATCAGGAATAATGTTACCACCAGAAACATTTGAATCTAGTAAAGGAATGATTATATTTACATATTTTATTCCTCATAAATATGCAGTCTTTATATTCTTATATGCCACAAGAGGATGAAGTGGGGATGGATGAGATAGTGAATTTAATTGACATGAAAAACTTGGAGATGGTTCAAGAGACTTCACTGCAACTTGACAGCCAGTGCTTGGAGCAATATTAATACTGATAACAATTTTTGTAATCACTACTTTAACTTTTAAATGAACAGCAAAAAAATAAAAATGAACATATTAAATAATTTTTGATAACTAATTTTAGTTATCTTTTTTTATTTATATGTTCATTTTAAAAAGCCTTATTTTACATGTAAATTTGTAGCTTCTTTTTTTAATTTTTTCATATCTTTTTTTAAATTTGAAATTTTATCTTCTGCTTTTTTATAAGCATCTCGACCTGTAAAAATATGAAGAGGTGGTTTTGAATCTTTATTAGTTAAATTAATAATAAATTCACAATATTTTTCTGGATCACCATCTTGTTGTTTATTAAATTTGGCAATTCCATCAAAATAAGCATCTCTTGCTATTTTATAGTCTTCAATTTTACTTTCTCCAGTTACCATTGAAGTTGCTTCTAAAAAGTTTGTTCTAAAACCTCCAGGTTTTATACAACTTACACTGATATTTAAATTTTCAAGTTCATGACTTAAAGCTTCTGTTCAACCATCAGTTGCAAATTTAACAGCTGCATATGTAGAAATATATGGATCTCCTACATAACCTCAAACTGAAGATGTTGTAAAGATATGCCCAGATTTTTGTTTTCTCATATATGGTAATGCTGCTCTAGTTGCATTCAAAGTTCCAAAAAAATTAATTTCAAAACACTTTCTAATTTCTTCATCAGTTGTTTCTTCAAAAGTCCATAGTTGACCATATCCCGCGTTATTTAGTAAAATATCAATTGAACCAAACTTATCAAAACATTGTTTCATTGCTTTATCTAGTTCCTTTTGTTTTGATAAATCAACTTTTACAGCTAATAAATTATCATTTTTACCAATTTCTTTAACTATTTTTTCTGGACTTCTACTTGTTGCTAAAACACAATGTCCTTTTTCTAACAATTTCTTAACAAATATTAGGCCAAATCCTTGACTTGCACCTGTTATAAATCACACTTTGTTTTTCATAAATTAATTTCTCCCTTAATTATTTTATTATTATACAACTTAAATAGGGATAATTAACTTAAAACTAAATATATACTTTTATTAATGTGTGTTAATTATAATAGGAAATAATTAACACCCTCTAATAATAAAAAAAAAAAAAAAAGCAAAGCAAAATATTAATTTAAAAAAAATTTTACTAATTGTAAAACTTTTCCTAAAACATTTTTAAGTGGAGTATTTATTTTTAACTTATAAAAGTGTATAGATTTTTTCTTCTTTTTTTGAAACAATCTTATTGAAGGAGATTTAATCTTCTTCACAAATGTTTTTCTCATATTACTAATACTCTTAAATAAATAAACAACAAATAGGAAATTTCTTTGTTCTTAATTCCTGTTTTATAATTATTTATAAATTTACTATTTACTTATATAACTACTCATAGTTTTCCAAATAAATTTTTAAAAGTATTAGTCTTAAAAAATATTTCCAATAACCAATGTTATGTCCTTAATATTGGTTATTTTTTTTGTTTTTTTACAGTTTATATAATAATTCTTTTAAATAATAAAAACTTATGATTATAGGTATATAACTTTTTAGCAAAAAACTAAATAATGAAAGTGTAAAGGATTTAAAGGTGTTAAATATGTCTAAAAATATATTTTATGACAATGCAGTTTTAATGGTGGATTTACTTGGTGGTAAAGAAAATATTAAAGAAATCCAACATTGCGCAACAAGATTAAGATTTGTATTAAAAAATGATGATAAATTTGACTTAGAAAAAGTTAAAAAACATCCTTTATTTAAAGGTTATAAAAAACAAGAAAATCAACATCAAATTATTATTGGTACAGGAGTTGTTGATAAACTTTATAAACAAATAGAAATTGTAATTGACACTAAAAATACTGATGGAGATTTAAAAATTGAAAATAAACAGCCATTATGAAGAAAAGATGTTTCTGTAAAATCTAACTTGTTTATGATTTCAAAAAAT
Organism: Spiroplasma endosymbiont of Cantharis lateralis; assembly: GCF_964030855.1. Lineage (NCBI taxonomy): Bacteria > Bacillati > Mycoplasmatota > Mollicutes > Entomoplasmatales > Spiroplasmataceae > Spiroplasma > Spiroplasma endosymbiont of Cantharis lateralis. The sequence goes on along the minus strand of NZ_CAXIQF010000001.1, from coordinate 37,720 downwards.
GGAATGAATTCATTTGCATCAATTTTTGTACCATTAGTTCCTGTTTTTATTGCTGGGGGAATGTCTTTAGCACTTAAATCCTTAATTGGTTCATTTGCTCCATCTTCAGGTTTTACAAAATTACTTGATGTAATTGGAGGAGCAATTTTAGGATCAATTCCCGCATTTGTTGGTTATACTGCTGCAAAAAAATGAGGAGGTAATCCTTATTTAGGAATGGCTATGGGGCTTGTATTGATATCTCCAGGTTTATTAAATAGTTATTCAACAAGTACTCCAGTTTTATTAGGATTTGATTTAAACACTTCTGCAAGTGCAATTGAAAATGCTAGACAGCTTGCTTTTAGTGAATATTTATTGAATAATAATTTACCTATTATTGGTCCAGAAGATCAGGGTTATTTAGAAGCACTAAATAAAACAGTAGGTGTTTATTACTATATTTTTGGTGGTGGTGCAGGTGAATTTTTCAAAATTAAATTAATAGGTTATCAAGCTCAAATAGTGCCTGTTTTATTAGTTTTAGCTCTTTCTGTAAATTTAGAACGACTTTTAAAAAAAATTACTCCTAATGTAATTGCTATATTAATAATTCCATTAGGAACAGTATTAATTTCATCATGATTAGCTTTTTGAGTAATCGGACCATTAGGACAAATTATTGGAAAAGGGATATCAATTGGTTTAGCAGGAATTTTTAAATATACAAATTGAAGTTTTATTGGATTTGGGGGAATGATATTTGCTTTCTTTTATCCTTTCCTTGTTATTACAGGTTTACATCAAGGTTTTTTACCAATTGAAACTCAACTATTAGTTGATAGTCAATTAAAGTATGGTCACTCATTTTCATTTATAACTCCAGTTGCTTGTGTATCAAATATTGCACAAGGAACTGCAGCGTTAATGTTAATTTTCTTTGTAAAAAAAGATAAGGAACAGATTACAAAAGCAAGTTCAAGTGCAATTGGTGGTTATACAGGTATAACTGAACCAGCTATGTTTGGAATTAATTTACAAATAAAACCTTTATTTATTGCAGCTGCAATTGGAAGTGGTATTGCTGGTTGATGATTAGGAATGACACATACAGTTGCAAATTCCTTGGGAAGTGCAAGTTGAATTGGTCTTGTTCAATTTGATTGAACAACAAGTCATACAATTAATTACTTTAATCAGGAAGGAATTAATTCGGTATTACAATCAGTTCCTATGGGTGCACATATCTCTATTGCTATGTTAATTTCGGGTTTATCAACGGCTGGAATTAGTACTGGGCTATTGAAAACCAAATGGGGGAAAAAGTCTCTTGAAAACTACTTAAAGTAGTATAATAAGTGTAATAAAGGGACACTATTATGGATAAAAAATGAGAAGTTATCTTTGACTACTTAATGTATTTAATTAGAGAAAATAAGGTTGTTAGAGGTGAAGTTTTACCTAGTCAAAATATGTTGAAAACCAAATTTGGCTATTCAGAACAACCAATAAGAATAGCTTTTAATAAATTAATAGAATTAAAAATTGTTAAATCAATTAATGGAAAAGGCTTTGTTGTTCAAGATAAAATTTCTAATAATTTATTATTTAGTTTTAGGGAATTATTTCCCGGTTCAAACAACAAATATTATGATTTAGTTGAAATTGTTTGTAGTAAAGAATTAGCCAAAGTTAGTGGATTTCAAGAAAATAGAAAATTATGACACTTTAAATGCTTAAGAAAAACAAATACAAATGAAGTAATTTTGTACCAAGAAAGTTATATTTTAAAAGATAAATTTAGAAATGTAACAATTGAAAAATTAAATGAAAGTGGATTAATGTTTTTAATTGAAAAACACTCAAATTCAATTATAAGTCATTCTTCAAAGTCAATTTCCTTTGTTAAAGAAAGTGAAAATGAAGAATTATTAAAAAATTTTAAAGATAGAGACTCATTTAACTTTATTCTTGATTTAGGTAAAGTTTATGATATTTTTGGTGAAATATTGGAATTTAGAAAAAGCTGATATGATCCAAAACATTTTAAATGAAACTTTATTGAGTGAAGAAAATAAATTAATAATAAAATAAGTGGAAGGAATATATATCAATGAAAAAAGTTAATTATTCACTAGAAGCACAAAATTTTATAAAGGCTGTAGGTGGTAAAACAAATATTGAATCTTATTTACATTGTGTAACAAGATTACGTTTTAATGTAATTGATAAAGAAAAGGTGGATGTTGAACAAATTAAATCATCACCAATTGCAAAAGGAATAAATTGAACGCAAAATCAATTACAAATTATTTTAGGAACAGGAGTTGTGGAAGCAACTTATAGTGAAGTTCAAAAAATATTGGAAACTAATATTTCTCAAGCAGGTGATAAAGGTTCTTCATCAGATATTTCATATGAAGAATTTAAAATTAAAGCAAAAGTAAATAAGGAAGCATTAAGAAATAGTGGGGAAAAATTTGCATGATTGCAAATGAGCATGAAAACATTGGGAGATATATTCTTGCCAATTATTCCAGCTATTGTAGCTGCTGGTTTAGCAATGGGTTTTGCTGCTTTAATAAAAAATTTAATTCCATATAATTCATCATCAGATTCATTGCTTTGAATAATTGTTGATATTGTAACTAAAACTGCTTTTAGTTCATTAGCAGTATTAGTTTGTTGATCAACTGTTAAAAGATTTGGTGGAAATCCTGTATTAGGTATTATTATTGGTTTAATGTTAATTAGTCCATTATTACCTGACAAGGGATTAATTGCAGCTTATAATGCTCAAAGTAATTTCTTAGATGGTGGAGGAACAGAACAACAATGAATTAATGCAGGTTTAAAATGATTAGATGAACCAGTTCTTCCAATAATGGTTTGAATAATTCCAATTACAGGATATCAAGGATCAGTTTTACCTGCTTTAGTAGTAGGTATTGGTGTTGCTTATCTAGAAAAGTTTATTAAAACTTGAATGCCTAAGTCTGTCAATATTATTTTTACACCATTCTTAACAATTTTAATTGCATTATTAGCAGCATTATTTATATTAGGACCAATTTTATTATTAGTAGAAAATGGGGTATTAATTGGAACAAAAGAAATTTTGGGAGTACCATTTGGTTTTGGTACAGCAATAGTTGCAGGGTTATTACAAGTAATTGTTATAACAGGATGTCATCAAGTTTTACAAGGATTAGAAATGCAATTAGTAATTGATGGAAGTATTCCACAGGGGGCTAATGCTGAAATAATGGGTTCAATCTTCAACGCTATTTGAACTGCTTCAATTATTTCACAAGGTGGAGCTGCAATGGCAGTTGCTCTTAAAACTAAATCTAAACAAGAAAAAAACTTAGGAATGTCTTCAGCAGTTTCAACAATGTTTGGAATAACAGAACCTGCTATATTTGGAGTTAATTTACCGAAAATAAAACCATTTATTTATGCATCAATAGGTGGTTTTGTTGGAGGATTCTTTGCAGGGTTATTAAATGTAACTTGTCCTGGAATGGGCGTTACTGTAATTCCAGGTCTATTATTATACTCAGGAGATTGAGTAAAATTAATTTTAATAATTTTAGTAAATATTATTTCATTTGGTTCTGCATTTCTTCTAACAATATTCTTTTATTGAGAATCAGGAAGAAAAATTTCTGAAAAGCAAATTAATAAGCAAGCTGAAAAAATAGTAAGTGCACAAGTAGATATTAAAAATATTCAAAAAAATAAAGAAGTAGAAAACTATAATAATTTATTTACTAATGCAGAAAAAAAATTAATTAAATTACAAAATAAAGAAAAAAAATTAATAGAAGATAAATTAAAATATGAAAAATATGTTGAGGAAGTAAAAGTAATAAGACAAAAAGAAAAAGAAGAAAATAAAAGTGATAAAATTAAACTTAAAGAAGAAAAAAAGAAATTAAAAAATAAAAATGGGGATTAAAAATGAAATGAGAAAAATATAGTTTAATTAATGAAAGTCATTTAAATTTATTTAAAAAATATCATAATAAAAAACAAAAAAATTGATACAACAATCAATTTCATTTAGCAGGTTATTGTGGATCAACAAATGATCCAAATGGATTAGTATATTATAAGGGACAATATTTTATTTTTATGCAAAATTGTCCTTTTAGTATTCAACATTATAATAAGTCATGAGCGTTATATACAACAAAAGATTTTATTAATTATGTTTATGAGGGTTTAACTTTAATTCCTTCAACTGATTATGATAAAAATGGAGTTTTTTCAGGTAGTGCAAGAGTCAATAAAAATGGAGAAATAGAAATCTATTACACAGGTAATGTTAAGTTTAATGATTTAGAAAGAACAAGTTATACTTTAAAAGCTTTAATTGATTTAAAAGAAAAAATTATAACTAAGGAATTACTATTTGAATGTGACTTAAAAAAATACACTGGTCATTTTAGAGACCCAGTTGTTTTTGAAAACAATAACAAATTATTTATGTTGAATGGTGCTCAAACTTTAGATAAAAAGGGAGTACTAAATGTATATAAATTTATTAATGAATCTTGACAATGAACTAAGGACATAATAGTTGATGAAAAGGATGAACAAAATTCTTATATGGTTGAATGTCCAAATTTTTTTAAAATAGAAAATAAAGAGTATATTATGGCTTGTTTAGAGCAAGATGCTTCTTTAAAAGATGGAAGTCACTTTGTTAAATATAGAGAAGTTAAATTTGATAACAAAGCAAATTTTAAATTTAAATCAAGTTTTAATAAAATAGATTTAGGTTTTGATTTTTATGCTCCTCAAATATTTTCAAATACTGATGATAGAATTATTATGTTGGGTTGACTAGGAAATTCAAAATCTAATCCATTTCCAAAAGAACTAAAAACTTGAAGTAATCATTTAACTGTACCAAGACAGTTAACTTTAAAGAATAATATAATTACTCAATTGCCAATTAAAGAATTAGAAAAATTAAGATTAAATAAAATTTCTTTAAAAAATAATAGTTTTTATTATGAAAATGGTTTAGTAGAACTTAATGCCAATAAAATTTTAAATAACGATTTTGAAATTTTAATTAAAAATAAAAATAAAAATGTAGTTCTTAAAAATAAAAATAATATTTTTTCAATAGATAGAAGTCTAATGGATTATAATGATGAATTAAATTTACCTTCAAAATTAAATTTTGATAACTTAAAAATTAATACTCTGAGAATTTTAATTGATAGAAGCTGTTTAGAAATATTTATTAATGAAGGGGAACAAGTTATCTCTTTAAGATTTTTTATTAAAAACCATAATCAAATAGTAACAAACTTAAAAGAAGTAGATGTAATACAACTTGATTCAAATAAATATGTTTGAAATAATATAATTTTTAAAAATGAATTAAAGGAAAAATAAATATGAAAAAAATAATTTCAATAGGTGAAGTTTTAATGGATGTCTATTCTCATGGCAAAAATATTCAAAGTGAAGTAGGTGGAGCAAGTTTTAATGTTGCATGTTCAATTGCAGCTTTAAAAAATAACGAAAGTTACTTTATGGGAAGCTTAGGAAATGATGAGTATAAACAAGAAATAGAACTGTTAATAAAAAAATTTGATATTAAAAGAGATTTTATTCAAAATTCAAAGCTGCCAACAACAATTGCAAAAGTTACACTAGATGAAAATAGAGAAAGATTTTTTGAATTTATTAGAAATAGCGATGCTGATTTCTCACTATCTAAATTTGATGAAAAGAAATTAAAGGAAATTGATTTTATTCATTTCGGTAGTGCTACTGCTTTTTTATCAGGAAATTTAAATAAATCTTATTGAGATTTATTTAAATTTGCCAATGAAAATAAAATTAGTTTTTGCTTTGATCCAAATTTTAGAGATAAACTTTGAACTACTAAAAAAGAAATTGCTACATTTAAAAGTTTGTGTAGTAAATTTTTGGAGAAAGCAAATTTAATTAAATTAAGTGATGAGGAATTATTTTTATTAACTCAAATTAATAATGAAACTGAAGCATTAAAAAGTTTAATGAATAATAATCCAAAGAGTTTAATTTGTATAACAAGAGGTAGCAAAGATACAATGTGTGGTTGAAAAAAAGAAATTATTTTTGTAAGTACTATAAAATCTGATATTGTAGAAGATACAACAGGAGCGGGTGATGCCTTTATATCTTGTTTAATAAATGATTACGTTACAGAAAAAATATGTAGTGATTCATCAAAAGAAAAAATTATTGAGATAGTTTCTAAAGCTAATGGTTTTGCAAATAAGGCAGTTAGATACATTGGAGCACTAGCATTTCTAGAAAAGCTATAAGAATAATTTTTACTAAAGATAGTGTTAAAAGGAAAATTTAAAATGATAAATATAATTTTTAGTTCAAGATTAATTTTAAGAAAAGTTCATTTAGAAGATGCTTATGATATGTTTGAATATGCTTCAAATTCAGAAAATATAAAATATGTAGAGTTTGAAAAACATAAGTCAGTTGAAGATACAAAGCTGAATATAAAAAATTATTTTCTAAAAAACTTTGAAAATAAATTTGCAATAGTTTTGAAAGAAAATAATAAAATGATTGGCACAATAGAGTTCAGAATTAATGGTAATGAAGCAAATTTTGGATGAATTATTAATAAAGATTATTGATCAAATGGTTTTTGTACTGAAGCTGCTAAAGAGTTAATAAAAATTTATAATGAAAAATATAACATTAGTTTATTTTCAGCTTTAGTTATGCCAGAGAATTTAGCTTCAAAAAGGGTTCTTGACAAACTTGGATTTAAATACGAAAAAAATCTAATTAAAAAATTTACTTATGAAAAGTATATTTTAAAGTTCTAAAAAATTATAATTGAATTATTTTATTAGATATCTTTTACACATCTAAAACCCATATTACCAGCAGTTGATCTTGGTGCAGTTCCATTTCTAGAATATACTTTATATCTTTTACAAAAACCATCATGACATAAATATGAACCACCCCTTATGGCATAATCTTTATTTTCATTAATTTCTAAATTAGATATTTCATCAGTTTTCTTTTTTTGAAAATATTCTAAGGAAACATTTTTTGCATTTATACATCATTCTCAAATATTTCCTAACATTTGATAAACTCCATAACCATTTGGTTCAAAACTTTTTGCTGGAGCTAAATCTAAGAAACCATCTTCTAATGTATTCCCAAACGGAAAGTCTCCATTTCAAATATTTAAATTATGCTTATTATTTTGTTTTAATTCATTTCCTCAACTAAATTTATTTTGTATTAAACCGCCTCGGGCTGCATATTCTCATTCCGCTTCGGTCGGCAATCTTTTTCCAGATCATTTGCAATATTCAATAGCGTCATATAATGAAACATGAACAACGGGGTAGTTCATTTTATTTATAATATTTGATTTAGGACCTTGAGGGTGTTTTCAATTTGCACCAGGAACATCAAATCAAATACCCATTAAATCTGCTTTTTGATATTTAAGTCTTTCTTCTTTATTTAACAAAGCTGCAAATACGAATGAATTACCAAATTTTTCTGCTTCAGTTATATAGTTAGTTTCATTAATAAATTTTTGAAATTCTTCATTTGTGACAGAAGTTTCATCGATATAAAAGCCATTAATCTCTATAAGAGTAGGAGGGCCTTCTTTATCATAAATAAAACCATCTTCAGATTCACTTCCCATTAAAAACTTACAACTTTTTATTAAAATCATAATTCCTCCATTAATATAATTATAGAATTTTTTCCAAAAAATGCAATTATTATTGTAAAATTTATTTGGAGATATAAAAATGGGAATTACATTACTATGATTATCTATTATTGTTTTATTGATCTCAATATTGGGATCAATTTCAGGAGTTGGAGGAGGGGTACTTTATGTTCCCTTATTTCTAGTATTCTTAAATGATGAATTGAATGAGATAAAATATATATCTACATTTTTAGTATTTTTAGGTTCCTTTATGAACGTTGCAATTGAAATAGTAAAAAAAAGACTTAACTATAAAATTTTATTAGTAGGAGTCGTCTTTTCAACTATTTCTATTTTAATTGGAAATGTAATATCTAAAAGTATTAATTCAGATGCTGTAATTAAAATTATTGTAGCAGTAACATTAATTATTGTAACTTTTATGTTAATTTATTCAGAATATTTCTTAAAAGTAAAAGATAATACTCAAAAGCAATATAAGCTTAATAAAAATTTTTACATAATAAATAATGAGGGTGATAAAATTAATATTATTTTATTATCTTTAATTTCATTTATTGGTGGAATTATAACATCTTTAACTGGAATGGGTGGTGGTCCTATAATAATGCCTCTACTTATAATTATTTTTTCTTTAGAAATTAGTTCTGCAGCACCAATTTCACATTCTTTAATCATGGTTTCATCATTTATCTCTTTATTCTTAAATCCAATATCTATGGGTTATAATCCATGAGCTGTTAAAGAGATTTGAGTCAAGAATTTAGTTTTTGCTATACCAGTTATACTTGGTTTTATTGCAGCTATATATTTAAAAAAAGTTATTAAAAAAGAAATTTATATTAAGTGACTATTAATAATTGTCATTTGAATTTCTATTATAAAAATAATTTTAGATTTAATTTAAATAAAATTTATTACATTTAATTCATTTTTATAGTAATTATTCCAAAATGTATATTAATTTTGGAATAATTACTATATTATATTTGTAGACTACTATTAGTCTACAAAGGAGAAAAAAATGAGAGCAGTTATATTAATGTTTGATACTTTAACAAGAAAATATTTACCTAATTATGGTAATGATTGAGTTCATGCACCAAATTTTAAAAGATTAGGCGAAAGAACAATGACGTTTGATAATTTTTATGCAGGAAGCATGCCATGTATGCCTGCAAGAAGAGAAATACATACGGGAAGATATAATTTTTTGCATAGAGATTGAGGTCAATTAGAACCTTTTGATAACTCAGTATTTGAGCATTTAAAAAATAGTGATATTTATACACACTTAACAACAGATCATTGACATTATTGAGAAGATGGTGGAGGAACTTATCATACAAGATATAATACTTGGGAAGGATTTAGAGGTCAAGAATATGATCAATGAATTCCTGCAGCTTATGGTAAAAATCACGAACAACCTCATAAAAATGATATAAATACTTTTTTTGACCCAAAAACTAGACCAGAGAAATATAATTTTTTGAAATATGGAAAAGCTAATTTAGCACATTTAACACAAGATGATACAAGTTATCCTAGTGTACAAACAATGTTGTCAGGAATTGAGTTTTTAAAAGGTCACAAGGATTTAGATGATTGGTTACTACAAATTGAGTGTTTTGACCCTCATGAACCCTTTGTAACTCCTCAAAAATATCGAGATATTTATGATGCCAAATATACAGACAATATTCCTAATTGACCTAAATATAGCCACTATGATGAAGAAAAGGATGCAGAAACAGTTAAGAAACTTCAAATAGAATATGCTGCATTAATTTCAATGATAGATGTTTATTTAGGAAAAATTTTAGATTACTTTGATGAAAATGATTTATGAAAAGACACGATGTTAATTGTAAATACAGATCATGGGTTCTTAACTGGTGAACATAACTTTGTTGGTAAAACAGCAGCACCTTGATATGATGAATTAATTCATACACCATTCTTTTTACATATTCCAGAATTTTCAAATATGGATGGAAAAAGATTTGATAAGTTATGTCAAACAATTGATATAGCTCCAACTCTTTTAGATTATTTCAATTTAAAAGATGATTTTGATCGAGATGGAAATTCAATTTATGAAGCTCTAAGAAAAGATCAAAATAATCACAAGGAAATCTTATTTGGTAATAATGGTGGCCATGTAAATATATATGATGGAAAATATGTTTTTATGAAAGCATCTAAAAGTGAAGCAAATTTCCCAAATACCCAATATACACTTAACTTTAATTTTATGAAAGGATTCTTACCAAACTTCTTTTTAAATAATATGGAATATGTAAAGGGATCAAGATATTCAAATGGAATGCCAATGATGAAATATAATTTACAAGAATTTCCTATGACACCAAATTCATTTAAATATGGAGATTTATTGTTTGATTTAGAAGAAGATCCAAAACAATTAAATCCTTTAAAAGATAAAAAAATTGAATCAATGATGATTAAAAAACTAATTAAAAAAATGAAATCTGTTGATACACCTCCAGAGGTTTATGAAAGAATTGGTTTAACAGAAGAGGCATCAAAATAGTTTAATATTCCTATAATAAATAAAACCTTGAAAGGAATTATTTATGCACAAAAAAGTTTTAAATGTATATGCTATTTGCGATGGTGTTATAGACATAATAGAAAATATTGAGGATGATGTTTTTAAAAATAATTTATTAGGAACAGGCTATTTCATATCTGCTACATCTAATGAAATTCATAATCCAATTGAAAATGCTAATATAGATTTAGTTTTTGAAACAAAACATGGTTTATTTTTAAAGCAACAAAATTTGGATTCTTCTATTATGATAAATATGTGTCTTGACTTTAAAAAAGAAGATAGTCAATATTTTAATATTGCAAAAGAGCAAAATGAAAAAATAAAAAACTTTGAGAAAATAGCAGAAGTAAATTTGGATTATTTAAAAGTAGTCCATAAAAATACTAATATTGCTGTTTTAATTAATGATGAATCTAATAAAATGAATTGAGTTTTTCAACCTTATTTTGCAGGAACAACAAAGGTTAAAAAAAATGACTTAATAGGTACTTTTGAATCAATTTTAGAAAGTGAAAAAGATATTAAAGCTGATGAATACTTTAAAACTAGTTCAAATTGAGAACTGATTGCAAGACAAATAATTGAACTTGTTGGAAGAAAAGGAAATTATAGTAATTCTTACAATTGTTCAACTCGTCTTAGATTTAAAATAAAGGATAAAAGTCTTGTAGATATTGATTCACTTCAAAAAATTAAACAAGTAAAGGGAGTTGTTTGAAAAAATAATGAATTGCAATTAATTTTAGGCAAAAGTGTTTATAAATTATATACAGGTTTAAAAAAACTAGAAGATTCTGGAGAATTCGATTTATTGGCAAATAGAAAAATGTCCCTTGGAAAGAGAATGTTAGTTGCTCTTTCATCAATCATGATTCCATTAATTCCAATATTAATTGGAGCTGGTATTATAATGGCATTTGTTGGTATATTACAAATAACAAAGTTAATGCCAGATGTGGTTTTAAAAATACCAGAAGCAGGATTGAAACCAGGTCAAGAATATATTAGAGATACAAATGTAATGTGAGCAATGTTATATGTAATAGCTAATACACCTTTGAGATTTATAGGTATATTAGCAGGAATAAGTGCTGCAAAATATTTTAAATTAAATATATTCTTAGGATTGTCGATTGGTTTAATTTTAGGTAGTCCTTTAATAATTGGAGATGGGGGACCAATAGGATTTGGTTATAGTTGAGATTTATTTAAAACTGGAATAAGTCCTGATGATCCTATTTGATATGGTCTTTCTTCAATAAAAGTAATGCCTCAAGGAGCAAGAGTAATTGTTGTAATATTGGCAGTTTTAACTACAAAGAAAATTGAAAACTGAATTATAACATGAGTGCCAAAATCTTTAGAATTAATTCTAAAGTCAGCTTTAACATTATTAATTGCAGCTCTAATAACATTCTTTATAATTGGGCCAATTTGATATATTTTTGAACAATTAATTGGTGTTGGTCTAAGGTTTGTTACTAAAACTCCACTAGGAATTGGTACTGGTATTTATGCTTTAATTTGACAGCCCTTAGTTATTGTGGGTATGCACTCAGCTGTTGCTCAAATTTCACAAATGCAGGTATTGACAGATGGTGTTAGTTACTTAACACCTGGTGGAGAGTTTTCTGTATGAGGACAAGTAGGAGCTGTTATTGCAGTTATTCTTATTTCTAAAAATAGTGCAACTAAAAGAGAAGCACGATCAACTGTAATTACTGGTTTCTTTGGTGTGCCTGCTCCAATTGTTTATGGAATTAACTTACCTAAAGTAAGACCTTTCTTTGCAGGAGCTCTGGGAGCTTTCTTTGCGGGTTGTTTTAGTAATATATTAGGTGTTTCACAAAGAGTTAATACGGGTTTAGGAGTATTTTCCTTCTTTGGATTTTTCTCAAACCCAATAAATCCAGAAATTGTAACTGTTGAGTTAGTACCCAATACTTTGAATGGTTTATACAATATATTATGCTGTGTAATGGCAACTGGATTAGCATTAATGTTTACAATATTTATGTATAAAGAAAGAGTTCTTGAAAATAATATTCTTAAAAAAAATAATGCAAAAGTTATTAAAATAATTAACTTATCAAATTTTAATTTAACTTCTGAAGATAAAATAAAAGTAACAAATATTTTAAGAGCAGAAAAAAACTTTTTTACAAAAGAAGAAGTAATTAAAATTAAAAAACTTGAAAAATTATTAATTGAAAGTTTAAAATATAAAATTGAATTAGAAATTACTTTTGATAAAGAAAATAAAATTAAGGATAGATTATTTCAACAAGGATGTAATTTGATTAATAAAAATAAACCTTTAAAAGCAAAAACAATTATGGATAAACATAAAGATATTTATTTTTTAAAGAAAAAAGAAAGTCTACAAAATAAAATCCAACAATTAGATATCAAAATGGCTGATAAATTAAAATGATTAGATGATCTTATTAAAAGTAAAGAAAATGTAGTTCTAAGTAATTTTAAATTATTAGAAGATTACTTATCAGAAGATGATATTTCTTCAATAAAGTTACTATACAAAAATACTTTAAATGATTTAAAAATAACTTATAAATTACAAAAGCCAGTTGATACTAAAATTACTTTAAATAGTATTATAAAAAAAATCTCACAAGAAAATAATTTGAATAAAAAGTTAACAAAATAATTAAGTAACATTTGAGAAAGATAGGACAATTAGTTTATGAAAAATATAAATTATTTATATGATATTGGAGGATTAAGTACTAAAAAAATTGTTATGGATCATAACAATAAAATAATATCAGAGGATGTAATTTCTTATGATGATACTAAAAGACCAAATGCATGACAATTAGATGCAAGTTATGTTTTTGGTTTAATAAAAAAAGATTTACCAAAAGATATTAAAATAAATTTAGGAATTAGTATTCCCGGAATTATTGATTCAATTAATTATAAAATATTATCTGAATCTGCATTAACAAATATTAAAGAAATTAATTTAAAAGAATTTTTTAGTGACTTAAAAAATATAGAAGTATTTGAAATAGAAAATGATGCAAAAGCAGCAGCTTATGGGGAATATTATTTTGGTCAAAAACAAAAATACAAAAATATGCTTCATGTAACTGTGGGAACAGGTCTTGGTGGAGGAATTATTATTGATGGTAAAATTTACAAAGGCTTTAAAGGTGGTGCTGGTGAGTTATCAAAGCTATTTGCAAATTTTGACTCTGAGAATATTAATTTAGTTGTTCAAAGTACTTCAACAGGAGCAAATTTAAAAAGATATGCAGACTCAATTGAATTAGGAGAGCTTGCAGAAATTGAAGATGTTATAACTGCTAAAGCAAAAGATAATTTGAGAATGAAAAAATTAATTGATGGTAAATCATTTATGAAACTAGTTGAAAAAAACGATGAAATAGCTGTTAAAGTTTTTGAAATATGAACAACAAGTTTAACTAAGTATTTAGTTTCCTTAAATTTTTTAATGGATTTTGAAGCGATAACAATTGGAGGGGGAATAAGTTCCAATAGCAAATTTTTGGACACAATAATTAAAAAAGCTGAAGCTTATATTATTTTATTTAAAAATTTTTCTCCAATTGAAAATATAAATATAATAAAAAGTAATTTAGAAAATAGAGCTGGTTGTTATGGAGTTTTTGCAAAGTTAATAAAGGAGTAATTTAACTTAATAACTTTTTAAATGTATCTTATTAAGAACCTTATTTAATATAAGGTTCTTTTATTTAAAAAGTTTCAAAGCTTTTAAATAAAATTTTGTATATACTAAAATTATTTTGCTTATTAAATAATATAAATAATTTGGTATTGGGGGGTCTAAGTACATAGGTATCCCAATTTTTTCGTTTTATAATTCCGAACAAGATTATAATTGTATTAGCAAGAAAGGTTGTATCTAAATGAAATACTCAAATGAGTTAAAAATTCAAGCTGTTAATGATTATATTAATGGAATTAAATTAAAAGATATTGCAATTAAATATAATATAAAAGCTAATTCAAGTATTTTAGATTGATATCAAAAATATCATGAGTCATCTGATATTAAAGTATTTGATAGGAAAAAACGTAATAAAACCAATGAAGTTAGACTTAAAAATAAAGTTAACAAATATAGTGAAGAGAATAAAGAATTGAAAAAGAGGCTTTTTGAATTAGAAGAACAAATTAAGCGAAGTGCTTATTTAATAGAACTTAAGAAGGAAAAGAAGAAAAGAAAACAAGCAGAGAAGGAAGTTGAGTTATTAAAAAAGTCCATAGCATCATTTCTAATAGGTTATCAAAAGGTTAATAAAAAGACATATACAAAAAAAGATATAATTCAGATATATCAAACAGTATATGAATTATCATTAATGGGAAATGATGCAAAACAAACTATTCTAATTTATGGTGTTGGTTATCGTAGTTATACTAATTGAATTAAAAGAGGAAAACCCGAATATAAAAGACAATATCATCTTCATGCCAAAGAGGCTGTAGAAAGTATTTATTCAAGGAAGGACGGTATATTTGGTGCTGAAAAAGCTAGATTAAAGATATTAAAAGATTTCAATATAAATCTTTCTAGAGAGACAATTATTGAACTTAGAACAGATGTTTTATTAAAATTAAAAAAAGAAATAGCATCTTCTAAATCAAAAACAAGAATGGGAATAAGTACTCATAAGAAATATACCTCATTAGATCTTATAAAAGGAGATTATAGCTCTAATAAATATTTAGAAAAGATTGGAATTGATGGTACATGATTTAAAAATATTTATATTGGAGGAGTTAAAACAAAACGCTTATTTTTACCTGCATATGACTTTTACTCTAATGAAATTAGTTCATATTCAGTTGGCAACTCTGAAAATATACTAGTAACTCTTGAAATGCTAGAAGGTTTAGTAAGAAAAATGGATTTAGTTAGAATAAAGAAAATTATTATGCATAGTGATTTAGGTTCTGCATTTACAATTAAAGAAACAGAAAAATTTTGTAAACAGCATAATATAATTAGATCAAATTCAGCATCAGGATTTAAAGGTAATCAATTTGTAGAACAAACACATAGATGAGTCAAAAAGTATTTTTATTTAATATTTGGTAATAAATTTAATAATGATCAACATTTTAGAAGTTGTATATATAAATTTGTTAAAATTTTTAATAGTACAAATATAATCTTAAAAAATGGATGTACACCAAACGAAATGATCCAAAATTTTAGGAAATAATGTTACTTAGCCTCCCCAATACCTTTTATTAACTTTAAACTTAAAAAAAATTTTTTCTTTAAAGTTAAATGTTTTTTTTTTTTTTTTGTAATTATGATTAATGATATAGAAAGAATGAAAATTTGAAAGGTAATAATAATGAAATATGTATTTGATAAATTAGAAATTATTAGCAAGGAATTTGAAGATACCACTTTTAAAATAATAGCAAAAAAGATATTAGATAATGCTGAAAGAGGAATATTTTGTGATCAAGAGGAACTTGCTGCACAAACTTTTGTTTCAATTTCAACCATTACTAAATTTTCTAAGAAAATGGGTTTTTCAGGTTTTAGAGAACTAAACTTTAAAATGAAAAATGAATGAAAAAAACTTGATTATGAAAAAATTGAAAAATCACATACATTTGAAATTTTTCAACTAATTGAAAAATGAATTTATTATAATGAAGATTTTGTAGATAGTATTTGTAAAAAAATTAATGAGAGTAGTTTTATTAATATCTATTCCTCTTATCAAGCAATTGAATCAGCAAAATATTTTACTAATATGTTAATTGAGTATGGAAAGAATGTGACACTTTTAAATAATGAATTTAGATTTAAAGCTAAAGAAAATAATGAAAAGGGATTTAATTTATTGATACTAACTGGAAGAGATAATGATACACTTATAGATAATTTTTATAAAGCTTATGATGAAAATTATGCAAACTTTATAATTGCTTCAGAAAAACAAATTGATAAATTAAATTTAAAATTTACAAAAAAAATGATAATAGACTATTCATTAGACAATTCACAATTATCATCAAGAGAAATTGTTCTACACATGTTATTTTTTTATATTTTTAAAAAATTATAGTTATTTTTTAAAAATAGAAGATTAAAGAGAAACTTTAAATAAATTAATTATTTATTTAAAAATTATAATAGGAAATTACTTTACAATTTATAAAGTACTATAAAAATATAATTTATTATTTATTTTGACTTATTTTAATACAAAATACTTACAAAGGAGAAAAAAATAATGAAATTTGAAAGAAAAAATTTTTTATGAGGTGGAGCAACGTCTGCATCTCAAATAGAAGGAGCATATAATTTAAATGGTAAGTCATTAACTTTAGCTGAGATGAGACCATTCAATCCTAATTTAAATCGAAAAAGTATTGAAGAAATAAATAATTATTCTAAAAAAGAATATGAAAAGTCAATTGAAAATGTTAATAAACTTCATTATCCAAAAAGATATGGTATAGATTTTTACCATAAGTATAAAGAAGACATTGCTTTGTTTAAAGAAGCTGGGATGAAAATATTTAGAATGTCAATTTCTTGATCAAGAATTTATCCCAATGGAGATGAAAATAAACCCAATCAAGAAGGTATAGAGTTTTACAGAAAAGTATTTGAAGAATGTAAAAAAAGTGGAATGGAAATAATGCTTACAATTCAACACTATGATATTCCATACTCAATTGCTAAAAATTATAATGGTTGATCAAATAAAAAAGTTATAGACTTATACATTAAGTTTGCAGCAACTATCATGGAAGAATATAAAGATTTAGTTAAATATTGACTACCTTTTAATGAAATAAATGTTGCAACGCTATCACCAATTACGGGATTAGGTATTTTTAGAGAAGATTATAAAACTGAGTATGAATTTTTAAATGCATCATATCAAGGATTACATAATCAATTTTTTGCTCAAGCAAAAGTTATTGAATTGTCAAAAAATATTTCAAAAAATATCAAGATGGGGTGTATGATTGCAAATATAACTACATATGCAAGTGATTGTAATCCAATTAATATCTTAGAAAATTTACTAACTCAACAAATGAATAGATATTTTTATTATGATGTTGTGGCAAAGGGAATATATCCAACATATTCAAAAAGATATTTTAGAGAAAGAAAAATAGAAATTAATATTACAGAAGAAGAATTAAAAGTAATTAAAGAAAATACTGTTGATTATATTACATTTAGTTATTATATGACTTCAACTGTATCAAAAAGTAATCAAGATAATAATTCAGGAAATTTAATAATTGGAGGTAAAAATAAATTTTTAAATGCCACAGAATGAGGGTGACAAATTGATCCTATTGGATTGAGAATTACATTAAATGAATTATGAGATCGATATCAATTACCATTATTTATTTCAGAAAATGGAATTGGAGTTGTTGAAAAACTAGATGCAAATAATACAGTGAATGATAATTATCGAATTGATTATCTAAAAGAACATTTTATTCAAATAAATGAAGCAATTCTTGATGGTGTAGATGTCTTTGGTTATACTATGTGGACTCCAATAGACGTAGTTAGTCTTTCTACAAATGAAATGTCTAAACGTTATGGTTTAATATATGTGGACTATGATGATTATCATAATGGTAATGGAAAGCGATATAAGAAAAAGTCATTTAGTTGATTTAAAAAGTTTATTGAGACAAATGAATTTTAATAAAAAATTATTTATATAAGTAAATATTATATTTACTTTTTTTTATTGAAATATATAATTTTAATAAGTAGAAAAAGGGTAAAAACTATGTCAGTAATTAACAAATTAATAAAATTAAGTGAATCAGTTGATGATACTAATTTTAAAAGTATTGCGAAACAAATTATAGATAACTTCACAAATGGTGATTTTAAAAATCAAGAAGAACTTGGAAAACAATGTTATGTTTCACTATCAACTATAACAAAATTTTCTCAAAAAATTGGTTGTACTGGTTATCGAGAATTAATTTTTACTTTAAAAAATGAATATAATCATTATGGTTGAGCTGAGAATGTAAATAAAGTTAGTTCTTTGGAGAGATTTGATTCTATTCAAAAATGAATTATAGAAAATAATTCTTTTATTGAAAATATTGCACAAGCAATTAAGGGGGCAAAAATAATAAACTTATATGCCTCAAATCAAATTAAACATGCAAGTTCTTATATATTAGATTTATTTGACAATATGAATAAGATTGTTAGAGTATGTTCTGCAGAATATAAAAACAATTTAATAAAAAATGGTGAAAATGAGGTGGAAATTTTAATTATTTGTTCAAGTAATAATGGTTCTCTAATGAGAAAATATGAAAAAGAAGCAAATGAAAAAAACAATAAATTTCTTATTACAACAAATAGTCAGGAAATAAAATTAGATATAGTTTTTACAGATAAAATGCTAATCAATTATCAATTTGATAAATCAAAATCTATCTATAGAAATATAGCTTTAGAAATGTTGTTTCTATATATATTTGAATACATCCAAAATACTTTCTAAAATAGAAAGTATTTTCTTTTTATGGAGAAAATATTTTTTTTAAATTATTTTAGTGGAAAATATTACTGTAAGGGGGAAATATATGAATTTAAATTTATATGCACCAGTTGATTGTGAAATAAAGAGCATCTAAGATTGTTCAGATTCAATGTTTGCAGATCGTATGTTAGGTGATGGATTTGTTATTATTCCAAAATCAAATGACTTTAAAGCTTTTTTTGATAAAGCAACAGTCACGATGATATTTGACACATATCATGCATACGGTTTTGATGTTGATGGATTAAAGTTTTTAATTCATTGTGGAATGGATACAGTGGCATTAAATGGAGAGGGTTTCACTACTAATTTAAAAGTTGGAGATAAAGTATCTAGAAAAAGTGATATTTTTAGTGTCGACTTAGATTTATTGAAAAAAAAGAAATTATTAAGTGAAACCCCAATAGTATTTGAAATGAGTGATTTAGCTGATTATCAAATAAATAATTTAAAACTAGGAAAGGTAAAACAAGGTGAATTAATTTGTACAATTAATTATGAGTTTAAATCAGAAAATAAAGAAACAAATGTAAAAAGTAAAACAGATGCTGTTGAATTCTTTAGTGTATCAAACAAGTATGAAAAAAATGCTAAGTTAATTAATAAGTTTATAGGTAATCAATCAAATTATAATGAAGTATACAATTGTATGACAAGACTTAGGTTTAGCATTAAAAATAAAGAACAAGTAAATATTGATGAAATAAAGAGATTAGAACTTGTTAAAGGTACTGTTTGAAATGGTAATGAGTTACAAATTGTTATTGGTCAAGATGTTTATAAATTAAAAGAAGAGGTTATAAAACTTAATAATCAATCCTTGGCAATAAAAGCTTCAATAGGACTTAATAGTTCAAAAGTTTCTTTAGGAAGAAGGTTTTTATTAATGTTTTCAGGAATTATGGTCAAAATAATTCCTGTAATGGTTGGTGTTGGTTTAATTCAAGCTGTTATGGCTATTTTAATGCAAGCAGGAATAATGCCCAATATTGTCTTTAAATTAAGTGACAATCCAGGAATAAATGATGTTTTATTTAAAGATGCTGGTATAGGGTGGATAGTCTTATTTGCAATGGCAAAAACAACGACTTATTTTATGGGAATAATGGTTGCAGTTTCTGCAGCTAATTATTTTAAATTAGATAGTTTAATGGGTATAGCGATTGGACTTATTCTTTGCTGTCCTTTAATGTTTGGAGATGGTGGAAGTCTTGGGATAGGAAATGATTTTCTTTTACTAGATTTAGGAAATATTGATACTGGAAATCCTATGTTAGATCAAATAACTAAAATAAAGATTAATGCCATGAGTACAAAAGTCTTTGTTATTGTAGGGGCAATATATACAGCTAAAAAATTAGATACATGATTAAAAAAAGTAATTCCAGTTGCCTTGGAATTAATGTTTAGACCGTTTATTATCATTATTTAGGTTGTTCCGTTATCATTTTTTGGTTATGGAATTGCTTGAAACTTTATTGAAACTTTATTTGGAGCATTAATGTTCTATGTCGGAAAAATTCCTTTAGGAATTGGAGTTGGTATATTTGTATCAATGTGGCAAGTAGCAGTTATTTTTGGTTTACATTTAATGTTGGGATTAATTTCCTTTCTTGACCGTTTGTCTTCAGCAACAGGTGGTCAAACAGTATATGGTATTGCTGGTTCAATTTCAGTATGATCTCAAGTTGGAGCATTGATTGGAGTAATATTAATTACTCAAAATGCAAAATTAAAAAAACAAGGAATGGGTATGCTTCCAGCTGGATTACTTGGTATTACAGAACCAATTCTTTATGGAATTAATTTACCTAAAAAAAGACCATTAATTTCAGGGGTATGTGCAGCTTTTATTGCAGGAGCCTTTGCAAATATTATTGGAGTTACACAAAGAGCACAAAGTGGAATTGGAGTATTTGAAGCAATTGGTTTCTTCTCAGATCCAATTTATGGAGGCACTGGAAAACTTAATCCTGCTATTAATGGTTCATTTTATTTATTAGCTAGTTTATTAGCAGTATCAAGTGCAATACTTTTCAGTATGTTCTCTTATAAAGAAAGAGAAACAGAAAAAACCTTATTAAATAAAACAATTAGTAAATTAAAGTTATTAACAATATTAGAATTAAATTTAAATAAAGAAGACACAACAAAATTAAAAAAAGAATTAGATGAAGTTTATAATCTTTTAGATAAAGAAACTATTAATTTTATTAAAACTATTGAAAAAAATATTCAAACTTGATTAAGATATAAAATAAAATTGAGTACTATAATTGAAAAAGAAGAAATTGAAAAAGAAAAAATAATAATTAAAGGTAAGAGTTTAATTAGTAAAGAGAAATTTGATTTAGCAAATACTTATATGCAGAAATATAACTCAATTGATAATTCTGAGAAAATAAATTTATTAAAAATAAAAATTGATAATCAATATAAAGAAATTGAGTTAGAAAAATTAAATGAAAATATTTTAAAATTAGAAAAATTAATTATAGAAAAATTAGAAAAATCAAATTTTATAAAAAAAAAAAAAAAATAAATGAATTAGAACCAATAATATTTAATAATTTAAATAGTGTTCAAATTTATTATGGTTTATTAGAAAATAAAATCCCAAACATTAATTTAAATGAAAAAATTAATTATATAAAAAATAATAACTCTCTAAATAAGGAGAAAGTGAATCTAAATGTTTAATTATTGTTTTGATATTGGTGGAACATCAACAAAGTATATTATTTTTAAAAATAATATTTTATTAAAAAACCTTTCTTTCGTGTATAAAAACTCAGAAAATAATAACTTAGAAGATTTTCAAACACCATTTATAAATTATTAGTTCAGATATCAGAAGTCTTAAATAGAGAAACAAAAGAATTTAATTTATCTATTGTATTATCAGGAATTATTGATTCTAAAAATAAAAAAGTATTAACACAGTCTGCAATAAAAAATGTTGATATTGACTTAGTTAAATATTTTAAAAACCAAGCGGCTTGCTATGGTGGATTACATTTATTAAACAAGGGGGAAAAATAAAATGAAAAAATTTCCTAAAAATTTTTTATGAGGAGCTTCAAGTAGTGCCTATCAATTTGAGGGAGCTATAAATGAAGGAGGAAAAGTGCCATCAATAATGGATAAGTTTGACGAAAGAAAAAGTTATCCAAAAGGAATTACAGGATTTAAAGTTGCTTCAGATCATTATAATCATTGAAAAGAAGATGTTGCTTTAATGGCAGAAATGGGATTTAAATCTTATAGATTTTCTATCTCTTGGCCTAGAATAATTAAAAATATTAAAGGAGATATAAATCCTGAGGGTATTAAATTTTATAGTGATTTAATTGATGAACTTATAAAACATAATATTGAACCAATTGTTACTATATTTCATTTTGATACACCATCTTTCATTGAAGAAATAGGTGGATTAGATAGTAGTGAATTTTCAAATATATTTGAATTATATTCAAAAGTACTTTTTGAAAATTATGGATCAAAAGTTAAGTATTGATTAACAATTAATGAATTAAATATGTTTGCTTTTGTTGGTCAAGTAATTGGAGTTATTTCAGAAAAGTCTAAAAGTACAAAATGACAAATCATGCATAATTTAAATGTTGCTCAAGCTAAAGCGATTAGATTATGTAAAAAAATGTTACCTCATGCAAAAATTGGACCAGCGCCAAACATATCTTCTGTTTATGCAAACTCAAATAAACCTCAAGATCATTTGGCCAAACTAAATTTTGATCAAATGAGAAATTGAATATTTTTGGATATTGTTTGTCGAGGAGAATATGGAACTTGATTTAAAAATTTCTTAAAATTAATAAATGAAGAAATAATTATTACAGATGAAGAAAAAGAAATTTTAAAAAACTCTAAACCAGACTTTATTGCTTTTAATTATTATTCAACAATGACTGTTGAATATGCAAGTAGTAAAGATAGTAAAAATTCTTTAGATAACCTTGGTGACCAACAATCTGGTTTTGTAATTCCTGGGATAGGTAAAACTGTAAAAAATAAAAATTTAGAAGCTACACAATTTGGTTGAGAAATTGACTCTATTGGTTTTAGAAATACTTTAAGAGAAGTTTATGACAGATATCAATTACCAATTATGATAACAGAAAATGGAATTGGTGCTAGAGATGTGTTAACTGATGATGAAAAAATTCATGATGACTATCGAATTGAATATTATCAAAAACATATTAAAGCAATGAGCGAAGCTATTGCAGATGGAGTAGAAATGATAGGTTATATGCCTTGAAGTGCAATTGATTTAGTTTCAACTCATGAAGGAATTTCAAAGCGTTATGGTTTTGTTTACGTTAATAGAGATGAATTTGATGAAAAAGATATGAGAAGAATTAGAAAAGATAGCTTCTTTTGATATAAAAACTTAATAGAGAAAAATGGAGAAAATATATAATGGCAAAAAAATTAGAGTTCCCAAAAAACTTTCTTTGGGGCGGAGCTACTGCAGCTTCGCAAATAGAAGGAGCATATGATGTTGATGGAAAATCATTATCTATTCTTGAAATGATTCCTTTTATGGAATTAAAAGATAGAAAAGATTTATCAGCAACAAGAAAATTAACTAAACAAGATTTACTAGATTCAATTGAAAATAAAAAAGGATTACATTATCCAAAAAGATATGGTATAGATTTTTATCATAGATATAAAGAAGATATTGCTTTATTTAAAGAAGCAGGATTAAAAATTTTTAGAATGTCAGTTGCTTGAGGAAGAATATTTCCAAATGGTGATGAGAAAGAGCAAAATCAAAAAGGATTAGAGTTTTATAGAAATGTATTTAAGGAATGTAAAGCTCAAGGATTAGAAGTGATGGTTACAATAAATCACTTTGATACACCATTTCCAATAATGCAAAATTATGGAGGGTGAAAAAATAGAAAAGTAATTGATATGTATTTTAAGTATGCAAAAGTTCTTATTGATGAATTCAATGAATATGTTAAATATTGATTACCTTTTAATGAAATAAATTTAGCAGTTTTAATTTCAGCTTTTTTTGTAGAAGATAAAAGTGGAAATAAAACAACATTTGAAAAAATTAATGAATCATATCAAGATTTACACCATCAATTTATTGCTCAAACAAAAGTAGTTGAGTATGCTAAAAAATTTAAAAACATTCAAGTGGGATGTATGGTTGCTAACTCAACAACCTATGCTTTGGATTGTAATCCAGTTAATGTATTTGAAAATCAACAAAAAGAATTAATGAAAAAATTATTTTATTATGATGTAATGATTAAAGGTGAATATCCTTGATATTCAATAAAATATTTTGAAGATAACAATATCAAAATTTTAAAAGAACCTGGAGATGATCAATTATTAAAAAATAATCCAGTTGAATTTATTACATTTAGTTATTATATGTCAAGTACTATTGCAAAAGAGGAAGGTGAATTAACTGAGGGTAATTTAATGAAACTTGGAAAAAATCCATTCTTAGAAGCAACAGAATGAGGATGACAAATTGATCCTATTGGTTTAAGATATACTTTAAATCAGCTATGAGACAGATATCATGTACCATTATTTATTTCAGAAAATGGAATTGGAATGTTAGAAAAATTAAATAATAAAAATACTGTTGAAGATGATTATCGAATTGATTATTTAGCAAGACACTTTGAACAAATGAGTTTAGCAATTAAAGATGGAGTAAATTTATTTGGTTATACAATGTGAACTCCAATAGATGTTGTTAGTGCTGGTTCAAATGAAATGTCTAAACGTTATGGTTTAATATATGTTGACTATGATGATTACCATAAAGGTACAGGTAATCGATTTAAGAAAAAATCTTTTAACTGATTTAAAAAATTTATGAATACAAGTGAAATTTAAAAAAGAATGCGATTTTAATTTAAAGAATAACATTCTTTTTTTTTTTTTTTTTGAAACATTTTTTATTTTTGTTTCAATTTTTTTTAAACTTTCCAGATTTAAAAGTATTTTCCTCTTAGCAAAAAGTCATTAACTTTTATATCAAATTATGAAAATATTACAATGAGGAGGAAAAGAATGGAAATTAATTTATATTCACCAGTTGATGGCGAGATTAAGGAATTAAAAGAATGCAGCGATGAAATGTTTGCTAAAAAAATGCTAGGTGATGGCTTTATTATAATTCCAGCAGCAGATAATTTTAGTGGTTTTAGTGATAAAGCAACAGTGACTATGGTTTTTAAAGCATATCATGCCTATGGTTTTGATATTGAAGACCTAGATTTTTTGGTTAATGTTGGAATGGATACTATTGCCTTAAAGGGAATTGCATTTTCTACAAAATTAAAAATCGGTGATATAGTTGATAAAAATGATAGTCTTTTTAAAGTAGATTTAAATTATTTAGAAAAAAATAATTTATCAAAAGAAACAGCTATTGTTTTTGATATTAATGATTTAAGTGATTATAAAATAAATAATTTAAAAATTGGTAATGTTAAACAAGGAGATTTAGTTTGTACAATAACATATAATTTTTTTCCTAGAAATCAAAAAAAAATTTGGAATCCTCAATAGATCCGAAAAAGTTTTTTAATTTTTCTAATAAATATGAAAATACTGCAAAACTGATTAATCAATTAGTAGGTGGTAATTCTAATTATGAAGAAATATATAATTGTATGACAAGATTAAGATTTAGAATAAAGAATAAAAACTTAGTTAATATTGAAAAACTCAAGCAAGTTAATCTTGTTAAGGGAACTGTATGAAATGGCTCTGAATTACAAATTGTAATTGGGCAAGATGTCTATAAAGTAAAAGATGAAGTAATAAGATTAAACGATTATTCAATAGAAATTAAAAATAAATTAGTTCATAAGAATGAAAATGTATCTTTTATAAGAAAATTTTTAGCAATGCTATCTGGAATTATGGTTAAAAATAATTCCAGTAATGGTAGGGACAGGTTTAATTCAAGCAATTATTGCTATTTTAATTCAAACTAATGTCATGCCCAATATTATTTTTAATGAAATAAAACAAGAGGGAGTACTAATAACAAAGGCAAATATTGGTTGAGTTATTTTATTCATTATAGGTGTATCTAGTAACTATTTTATGGGAATAATGATTGCAGTTTCTGCAGCTGATTACTTTAAATTAGAAGGACTTATAGGAGTAGCTCTTGGTGTTATTCTCTGTTCACCATTACTTTTTGGTGATGGATGTCGTTTAGGAATGGGAAATGATTTTTTAATCTTTGATTTTGGAAACATTAATACTGGAAATCCTATCCTAGATGAAATAACAAAAATAAGAGTTAATACCATGAATACTAAAATATTTGTTATTATAGCTGCCATATATACAGCAAAAAAATTGGATACTTGATTAAAAAGAGTAATTCCAGTTGCATTGGAATTAATGTTTAGACCGTTTATTATCATTATTTTGGTTGTTCCATTATCATTTTTTGGTTATGGAATTATTTGAAACTTTTTTGAAACATTATTTGGTTCATTAATATTTTATATGGGAAAAATCCCTTTAGGAGTTGGAGTTGGTATATTTGTTGCTATGTGACAAGTAGCTGTAATATTTGGATTACATATGGTGCTTGGAATCATATCTATGATTGATCATTTAGCAAATGGAGGACAGAGTGTTTATGGTATTGCTGGTTCAATTTCAGTATGATCTCAAGTTGGTGCTTTAATTGGAGTTATCTTGATTACTCAAAATGCAAAATTAAAAAAAGAGGCAATTGGAATGCTTCCTGCTGGATTTCTTGGTATTACAGAACCAATTCTATATGGAATTAATTTACCTAAAAAAAGACCATTAATTTCCAGGAGTAGCTGCTTCATTTGTAGCAGGAGCTTTTGCAAGTCTTTTAAATGTAACTAAAAGAGCAAATACAGGAATTGGAGTATTTGAGTTAATTGGTTTTTTTGCAGAACCTCAATTAGGTGGAAAAGGAACAATTAGTCCAATTGAAAATGGTTCATTTTACTTATTAGCGTGCATAATATCAATTTCATTGGCTATTGCTTTTAGTATGATATCTTATAAAGAAAGAAAAAGCGAAAAATCATTGTTAAATAAGACAATTAGCAATCTGATTATTTCAACTAAATTGGAATTGGGGTTAAATAAACAAGATGTTATTTCTTTAAAAGAAAAGTTAACTAAAGTCTCAACAAATTTAGATAAAGAAACTTTAAAATTAATAAAAACTAGTGAGAAAAACATTCAAACATGATTAAAAATAAAAGAAAAAGCAAATAGTCTAATTGAAAAAAGCGAGTTAAAGAAAGAAAAAATAATATTGAAAGGTAAGAATTTAATAAGTAAATCAAAATTTGATTTAGCAAAAAACTATATAAAAAAATATAATAATATTGATAATTTTCAAAAAATAAATATTTTAGATCAAGAAAGTAAAGACTTATTTAAGAAAATAGATTTTGATAAATTAAACTCTCGAATTTCAAAAATTGAAAAAAAAGTTGTAGAGGAAATCTTAAAAGCAGCTTCTCTTAATAAGAATATTCATGATGAACTGAATGCAATTATTTTTAATAATTTAAATAGTCTTCAAATTCACTATGATTTATTAAAAAGTAAGGAACAAAAAATCAATTTAGATTTATTTATAATAAATCAAAAAAATAGGGAGTTAAAACATCAAATATAGAGTTATTTTTTAAAAATAGAAAATTTACATTTATCTTGAAAATACTTTCATATATTGAAAGTATTTTCATTTTTGGAAAAAATATTACATTTTATATTATTTTATGGAAATATTACTATTAGGAGGAAAAGTAAATGGAAATAAGTTTATATTCACCAGTTGATGGTGAAGTAAAAAATATTCAAGAATGTAATGATTCAATGTTTGCTGATCGCATGTTAGGTGATGGAATAGTTGTTATTCCAGAATCAAATAAATTCAAAGCTTTTTTTGATAAAGCAAGAGTTACTATGATATTTGATACGTATCATGCATATGGTTTTGATGTTGAAGGTTTGCAATTTTTAATTCATTGTGGAATGGATACAGTATCACTTAATGGTAAAGGTTTTTCTACAAAATTAAAAGTTGGAGATAAAGTTATAAAGAATGATGATATTTTTAATGTAGACTTAAATTTATTAAAAGAGAAAAATATTTTAAAAGAAACACCAATTGTGTTCGAAATTAATTCTTTAATTGATTATACAATTAAAGAATTAAAAGTAGGTAAGGTAAAACAAGGAGATTTACTTTGTAAAATATCTTATACATTAAAGGAAAAAGAGGAACAACAAGATTTAAAAACTATAACAGATCCAGTTGAATTTTTTAATGCTTCAAATAAATATGAAAAAGGTGCAAAATTAATTAATCAATTTGTTGGAACTAAGAGAAATTATAATGAAGTATATAATTGTATGACACGATTGAGATTTAATATTAAAAATAAAGAAAAAGTTGATATTGAAGCAATCAAAAAAGCTCCACTTGTTAAAGGAGTGGTTTGGAATGGACCAGAGTTACAAGTTGTAATTGGTCAAGATGTTTATAAACTAAAAGATGAAATAGTAAAATTAAATACTGAAGAACACACTTTAAAGGCTTCAATGGGTCTTAATAGTGAAAAAGAAACTTTCTTTAGAAAAATGTTAGCAATGTTTTCAGGTATTATGACGAAAATAATTCCTATAATGGTTGGAGCTGGTTTAGTTCAAGCAATTATAGCAATTTTAATTCAAACAGGTTTAATGCCAAATATTGTCTTTAAAAGTCCAGGTCCTAATGATGTTCTAATAACAGAAGCAGGAATTGGGTGAATAATTCTTTTCATTGTTGGTAGGTCAACTACTTATTTTATGGGAATAATTATTGCAGTTTCTGCAGCTAATTATTTTAAATTAGAGGGACTTATGGGGGTTGCTCTTGGTGTTATTCTCTGTTCACCATTACTTTTTGGTGATGGAGGTCGTTTAGGAATGGGAAATGATTTTTTAATCTTTGATTTTGGAACCATTGACACTGGAAATCCTATGCTAGACGAAATAACAAAAATAAGGATTAATACAATGAATACAAAAATATTTGTAATTGTTGGTGCCATATATACAGCAAAAAAATTAGATACTTGATTAAAAAGAGTGATTCCAGTAGCTTTAGAATTAATGTTTAGACCATTTATTGTTATTCTTGTAGTTTGTCCATTATCATTTTTTGGTTATGGAATAGCCTGAAATTTCTTTGAAACATTATTTGGTGCATTAACATTTTACTTAGGCCAAATACCAATTGGTATTGGAGTTGGTATATTTACAGCTATGTGACAAATAACTGTTATTTTTGGTTTACATATTATGTTGGGAATGATCTCAATGTTAGAGCATATTTCAAATGGGGGTCAAAGTATATATGGAATAGGGCCATCAATATCAATTTGAGCACAAGTTGGTGCACTAATTGGAGTTATCTTAATTACTCAAAATGCAAAACTAAAAAAAGAGGCAATTGGAATGCTTCCAGCGGGATGTCTTGGTATTACAGAGCCAATTCTATATGGAATTAATTTACCTAAAAAAAGACCATTAATTTCAGGGGTATGTGCAGCTTTTATTGCAGGAGCCTTTGCAAATATTATGGGTGTAACACAAAGATCACAAAGTGGTTTAGGAGTTTTTTCAGCTATTGGTTTCTTCTCTGACCCTATATATAATGGTGAGGGAAAACTTTCACCAATATCAAATGGTTTAATTTATCTAGTGGCATGTGCAATGTCGATTTCTCTTGCCATACTTTTCAGTATGTTATCTTATAAAGAAAGAGAAACCGAAAAAACTTTATTAGCTAAAACTTTTAGAAAAATAACTACCATATCATTATTAGAATTAAATTTAAATAAAAATGATCTTGAAAAAATGAAAACAGAGCTGAAAGAAAATTTAAATCTTTTGGATAAAGAAACTTTAAATTTAATAAAATCTGTAGAAAAAAATATTCAAAAATGACTAAAATTAAAAGAAAAACTAAATTCCTTAATTTCAAGTGAAGAGATAAAAAAAGATAAAATAATTAACAAAGGAAAAAAATTAGTTGCTAATAAAAAATATGAAAAGGCGCAATTTTATATAAGAAAATATAATGAGATAGATAATCTTGATAAAATTAATTTATTAAAGATGGCAATTGAAAATCAATATAAACTTATTAATTTTGAAAAATTAAATCAAACTATTGAAAAAATTAATAAAGACATTAATAAAAATATTTCAAACTCTAAATTTATTAACAAAGCAATAGAAAAAGATATTAAAGCAATTATTTTTAATAATATAAATAGTGTCCAAATTCACTATGGTTTATTAGATAATAAACTACCAGATATTAATTTAAATGCGATAATTAATGAGAAAATAGCAGAAAAAAAATTATTAAAAAGTAATCTATAATTATTAAAATGAAAATTATTATATAAAGTTATTTTTCTTTAAAATAATAAACATTAAAAACAATAAATCTAGTATTATTTTTATATATAAAAGTTTAAGGAGAATAACTATGAAAATGAGTCCAATAATTGAAGAATCATTAAAAAATGAATTAAAGCGTCAACAAAATCATATTGAATTAATTGCATCAGAAAACTATGTTTCAGAAGCAATTTTAAAATTAAATGGTTCTGTTTTAACAAATAAATATGCTGAGGGTTATCCTGGTAAAAGATATTATGGTGGGTGCCGCTATATTGATGAAATAGAATCTTATGGAATAGAATTAGCAAAAAAAATTTTTAAAGCTGATCATGCAAATATTCAACCACATTCTGGAAGTCAAGCCAATGAAGCAGCTTATAGAACTTTGATAAAACCTGGCGATACTGTACTTTCAATGAGTTTAGATGCTGGTGGTCATTTAACACATGGTTATCCTATAAACTTTTCTGGACAATTATATAACTTTGTTTTTTATAAAGTTAATAAGAAAACAGAGGAAATTGATTTTAAAGAAATTAGTGATTTAGCAAAAAAACATAAACCAAAATTAATTCTTGCGGGAGCAAGTAGTTATACAAAAATTATTGATTTTAAGAAATTTAAAGAAATTGCAGATAGTGTTGGAGCTTATTTTATGGTTGATATGGCCCACATTGCAGGACTTGTAGCAGGTGGGGTTCATCCAAATCCTTGTGAATATGCAGATGTTGTAACAACAACAACTCACAAAACTTTAAGAGGAGCTAGAGGGGGATTAATTCTTTGTAAGGCTAAATTTGCAAAGAAACTTGATTCAACAGTTTTTCCTGGAGTTCAAGGAGGACCTTTAGAAAATCAAATAGCAGGTAAAACCCAAGCTTTATTTGAAGCTGATAGTCAAGAATTTAAAGAATATGCAAATCAAGTTGTAATTAATGCAAAAAAATTAGCAAAAACTTTAAGTAAAAATGGTCTAAGATTAGTAGCTAATGGGACAGAAAATCATACAATAATTGTGGAAGTTAAAGACTCAATTGGAATCACTGGAAAAGAAGCTGAAAGTATTTTAGAAGCAATTGGTATAGTTTCAAATAAAAATATGATTCCATTTGATCAAGAAAAACCAGTGCATACTTCTGGAATAAGATTAGGAACTCCAGCAATGACTACAAGGGGTTTTAAAGAAGCAGAATTTGAACAAGTTGGCAATATTATTGCAAGTATTTTAAAAGACCATAGTGAAGAAAATTTAAAAGAGTTAAGTAAACAAGTTAAAGATTTATGTGATAAATTTCCAATATATGAAAATTTATAATATTAATTTCTTTTTACTTAAAACATTGCTAAAAAAGCAACAAATTTATTAAAAAGGAAAGAAAGAAATGAAAAGGTTATTGATAGACTAAAAACTAGTCTTTTCTCAATATCACATTATATAAAACTTAAAAAATTTAATTGTGTTTTATTAATGCTAGATAATCATGTTATAGAAATACTAAATAAATTTTTAATATTAAAGTCAAAATAATTAGTTCTTTAGAAGGATTTTTTATTAAAACAAAGAGAAATATACAGCATATAAATATAGCCAAACTGAAAATTTTTATTATTTTTTATTATTTTTTTTGTAAAGATAAAAAAATATAGTAATGATACAAATTGAAGATTAATATTTAAAAATGAGAAATAATTTTATCAAATATTATATTTGATAAAATTTTTTTATATTTTTGTTATAATTTTATATATAAATATAAAAAAGAAGTGGAAACAAATATGGATGAAAATCTCTTAAGTTCTGATAAAGAACTTGAAAAAAAATTAGAAACAAATATCAAAAAAGGTTTAACTACTGAAGAAGTTTTAGAAAAACAACAAAAGTTTGGGAAAAATGAACTTCCAAAAGGTAAAATTACACCTTGATATTTAATATTTTTAAAAACTCTAGTAGAACCAATTTTATTAGTATTAATGGGAGCTGCAGTTATTTCAATTATTGCACCAATAATATCTAATAAGGGTCACATTGAAGCATCTGAATTTATTGATGCAATTGTTATTTTTTCAATTGTTTTAATTGATGCTATTTTAGAAACGGTACAAACAATTAAAGCACGAAAGTCAATGGATGCTTTGAAATCACTTTCTAAACCAAAAACGGTTGTTATTAGAAATGATATGCAACAAGAAATTGATGCATCAGAATTAGTACCAGGTGATATTGTTGTTTTAGAAGCTGGTAAATATGTGCCAGCAGAGTTAAGAATTATTGAAGCAAGTGACTTATCAATAGATGAATCAATTTTGACAGGTGAGTCAGTACCTGTTCAAAAGACACATTTAGCTTTAAAAGAATCAACAACAATTTTAGCTGATATGAAAAATATAGCATTTATGTCAACTTTTACAACATCAGGAAGAGCTATTGGATTAGTTATTAAAACTGGAGTTGAAACTGAAATTGGAAAAATTGCTAAATCAATTAATGAAAATGAAGAGGAATCTACACCTTTAGAAAAAAAATTAAATTCTTTTACTTATTGAATAAGTGGTTTAAGTTTTATTTTAGCGATTCTAATTTTTACAACATTATTTTTCAGTGGTGATCAAAAAGCATGAGCAAATTACTTAATGGTAGCAATTACATTAGCAATTGGAGTTATTCCAGAATGTTTAGCTGCAGTTGTTTCAATAACTTTAAGTATTAGTACTAAAAAAATGGTTAAGCAAAATGTTATTATTAAGAAACTCCAGGCAGTTGAAACCTTAGGTAATGTTAATTTTATTTGTACCGATAAAACAGGGACTTTAACTCAAAATAAAATGACAGTTAAAAAGATGATTATGGATAATAAAGTTATTGCTTCAAAGGAATATGCTAAAGAGAAAAATGATAAACATATGGATCTCTTTTTAAAAGCATTAGTTTTATGTAATGATTCAGTTACAGAAGGTAATGAAAGAATTGGTGATCCAACAGAGTTAGCACTTGTCGATTTTGCTGAAACAATAGGATATGATGAACAAGATTCACGTGATGTTTGACAAAGAATTGATGAAATGCCTTTTGACAGTGAAAGAAAAATGATGACTACTGTTAATAAAATTAATAAAGTAAATACAACATTTACAAAAGGTGCAATTGATCAATTATTGCAAAGATGTACCAAAATAATGGTGGATAATGTCTTAAGAAATATTACAGAAGAAGATAAAAAAATGTTATTGGAAGCAGCAACAGAACTTTCAAAAGATGCTTTAAGAGTTTTAGCATTTGCATATCATTTAAACTATGATAAATTAAAAGATAAAAATAACTTAGAACAAGATTTAGTATTTTTAGGTGCTGTTGGAATGATTGACCCTGTTAGAGAAACTGCAGTTAATGCAGTTAGATTAGCTCATGAGGCTGGAATTGAAGTTGTAATGATAACAGGTGATCATGCTGTCACTGCTCTTGCTATTGCAAGAGATTTAGATTTAGCTCATTCAGAATATGAAGTTATGAGTAGTAATACTTTAAATCAATTAGATGACAAACAATTATTAAGAGTAATTGAACAAATAAAAGTATTTGCTAGAGTAAATCCTGAACATAAAGTAAGAATTGTTGATGCTTTAAAACAAAAGGGTAATATTGTTTCAATGACAGGTGATGGGGTTAACGATGCACCAAGTTTAAGCAAAGCTGATATTGGTGTTGCTATGGGAATTACTGGAACTGATGTTGCTAAACAAGCAAGTGATATTATTTTAACTGATGATAACTTTGAAACAATAATTAAAGGTGTTAATGAAGGTAGAAACGTTTATCAAAAAATTAAAAGAGCAATTGCTTTTGTTATTGGAGTTAATTTAGCTAATGTTTTAGCAATATTTATTCTTTCAGTAATTAATACAGTTTCTCCATTAGAAGCTACAAATATCTTATGAATGAATTTAATTGTTGAATCAATTATTGCTTTATCAATGGGTATGGGTTCAAATGACCCAACTTTAATGAAAATAAAGCCAGTTAAAGGTAAGAATTCATTATTTAAAGGTTTAGGTTATACCTTATTTAAAATAATCTTATTTACAACAATTGCTTCAATTGGAGCATACTATTTTGGAATGATGTTTGTAACAGATGATTATTTAAAAGAAATTTTAGGTGATAATTACAACCTAAGTTGACATCAGGCTTTAAGAAGTAATGATTTTAGTGTTGAACAAAAAATTAAAATTGGAAATTTTGGAAGAACTGCAATGTTTGTAACAATAACTTGTGCTCCATGTTTCTATGCAAACTTTATAAAATTATCAAATTGAAAATCTGATAAAAAAGTAAATTTAATAGTTAATAAACCTTTATGAATTGCAAGTATGTCAGCTGTATTAGTTAACTTAGCTGTAATTATGATTCCTGGATTTAATGAGAAAATATTAAATCTTGCATCAATTAGTAGTTACAATAGTAGCAATTGATACCTAATTTTAGGAGCACTTGCAATATCACTTATTCCA
Source organism: Spiroplasma endosymbiont of Cantharis lateralis (assembly GCF_964030855.1). Lineage (NCBI taxonomy): Bacteria > Bacillati > Mycoplasmatota > Mollicutes > Entomoplasmatales > Spiroplasmataceae > Spiroplasma > Spiroplasma endosymbiont of Cantharis lateralis. The sequence goes on along the minus strand of NZ_CAXIQF010000001.1, from coordinate 2,838 downwards.
GTATTGTTTATGTTATTGTTAGATGGAATAACATTTGTAATTTATCATTATAGACCAGATCCTTGAAGAAGAAATAGAATTTTAGCTCAAGAATTGGTAGAAATTGATATTCAAAAAGAAAAACAAAAGAGAAGAAGTAAGAAAAAAGCAAATTAATACTAAAATTATTAAAAATTCCTAAACTCATTTATTTTAAATGAGTTTTTTTTATTTAATTGTACAATTAAATAACTTAGAGAAAAAAGTGCTCTATTAAGCAATATTTAACACTTTTTAATTTTTAAAAAAGTTTTTAAGTTTTCTCAATTTAAGTTCAAAAACCAAGAAAAATGAGCTAAAAAGGTAAAAAATGATTAAATTTCATAAAAATATTTTAGTTTTAGTAAAGTATTTTTATGCAATTAGAATTTAAATTTTATGCTAATTTTTAACACTTATATAACCCTTTAAAATGGGACTTTTATAAGTGTTATTTTTTTTGCTATTTTTTTAAATATATAAAATTCAAAAAAGTCAAGTCAAATTCAACTGACCAATAAATTGTTATAACTTTTTTAAAGGAGTATATTTTTTGTAAGCCTATTTTTAAATAGATATTTTTTTTATTAAAATTAGGTGGAAAAATAATTGACTTTACTTTATGAGTTATTTTATTTTTTAAGTTATAAGGGGATAAGAAATTTAGAGAAGGGTTTATCAAAATGAAACAGAAATTCAAAAATTTTCTTAATGAAAAATTAAAATTGAAAATAATAATTTCATCATCGATAGTTGGCTTTTTATTTCTATTTAGTTTTTTGATGGTGGTTCCAGGATTAGGAATTGAATCAAAAAAGTTTATTAATAGCATTGAAAAGCAAATAAAAATCATAATGCCTAAAGGTATGTATGTAATTGATGGACAAGATGTAGTTTATGAACAAGTAATGAATACAGCTATTAAAAGTGCATACACAAGTGATGCACTTTCAACTATCAATTCCTATGAAGATAGTAATTATGCAGTTAAAAAAGAAGACTACATTAATTTTTCAAATGAATGATTTGAAAAAAGATGAGGTGATGATATTAGAAATCAAAGAGATGTTGATTTATACGAATTAGGGATGGACTTAATTAAATTTGATCAAGCAGTTGCTACAAAGTTTTTAAGTTATGGTTATGTTCATGCAGGAATTCAGTGAATGTTTAAAAATGGAGGATTAAAGGAAATTTTTTCTTCTCAATTTTATGAACAAGCAAAAAGAGATCAAACAATTATTAATCAAGAGACTTATGATTCTTGAATGAAATATGAGGGTCCTGGATTAAATGGAATTAAAGTAGAAAAAAGTTTAGGAACAATGATAGTGAATAATAAAGTTTGATTTTTAAATAGGCAAATTGAAAATATAAAATTTGGTTTAAATATTTTAGGGCATAGTATTTTTAAAAATAAAGAGTTAAACGAAAATAATATGTCAAAGACAAAAGTTACTTTTGATGAATTATCTTATCCATTTTTTACAGAGACTTTAAAAGTTCTAAGAGCTGGAATTATTATATTTTTTATTTTTTTAGGAATTGTTTTACCAATTTTTACAACATTTTTAACTATCTGAATAATCAATTTAAAGAAAGGAAATAAATAAGTATGAAAAAACTATTAGCAATTCTTTCGTCAGTTAGTTTACTTACAGTTTCTACCTCAGCAGTAGTATCATGTATACCAACAGCAACTGAAATTAATTTTGATTTCGATAAAAATATTGGAACTCAATTTGATACTAGATTTGCAAAAGATACAAGCGACGATAAATCTAACCATAAAGGTTTTTCAAACTTTTTTACACTAGGCGATTCATTGAGTGATCAAGGTGGTTTACAAACTATTGGAAAAGATCAGTTTAATATTGAAATTAAAATGTCAGGAGAATATGTTGGTGGATTTAGTAATGGATTGACAACAGCTGCTCTGATAAATGAAGAACTAGACTTTTCAAAAGAAGAATTTAAATCTTCAAATTTAATTCATAAACCTGATATTGATTTAAATGGAGAAAAAGTATGAGGAAAAAATTATTCTGTTGGTGGAGCAACAGCATATGATTCATCAGGAGCAACAGCTTTATTATTGGGAAATACAGGAATTTATAAGCAAGCACAAACTCTTGTAGAGCAACAAAAAATTCACGAGGATGACTTATTTTTAGTAGAAATAGGTGGAAATGATATGTTTGCAATATTGGATAATCTAAACAACTCAAATAAACGAGAAGAAATTATGCAAAGTGCATTATTAAATATTAAAAATGCACTTTATACTCTACTAAATAATGGAGCTAAAAAAATAGTTTTTTTATCTCCTCCAGATATGACATTAATTCCAAGATACTATAAGGCCAATCAAACTAATAAAGAAATTATTAAAATAATTGGTGATGATTTTAATTATGAAATTTCAAAAATTATTAAAAAGGCTAATAAAATGTTTAATGATTCAATTTTGTTTTTTGACCTTTATACAAGATTTGGTGAAATTACACAAGAATTTCAAAACTCAGGACCTAATAAAAATATTACAGAAGAGTTAAGCGATGCAACTTCACCAGATTTAAGTGGAATTGATTTAACTAATTTTGAATTAAAAGCAACTGTAAAACCAGAAAATGTAGGAAAAGAAGAAGACTTTTTCTTCTTAGATTATGTTCATCCAACAAAAAATGGACATAAATTTGCTAAAAAAATTATTTTTAAAGAAATTGAATCAAAATGAAATGAAGAATAAATTAGAAAAGAGATGAATTTTAAAATGAAAAAATTATTAAGTTTAATAGGAGCCATGACATTAATGGCTTC